>CALLZN010000242.1 GCA_937858895.1 uncultured bacterium
GCGGCTACTGACCAGCTCTTCGCCCGGGAGGGGGTCGCTGAGGTGGAGGGGCACGGTGGGGACGGGCCCGTCGAGTTCGATTTGGACGATGGCCGCGCCGAGGCCGCGGATGGTGCCTGCCTCGACAACGGGCGCGCGGTCGAGCCAGTAGGTGACCTTGGCCGGGCCCTCGATCGCGCTGCGTCCCAAGAAGAGGATGCCGTCATCGGTCGCGACGCCGAGCTCGACGCCGCCGACGGTCTGGATCACGACGACCGGGACCTCGGGTCGCTCGATGGCGCGGGAGACGCAACTCGCCGCCGAAAGGACCAAGAGCGGCACGAGGGTGCGGAGCGGGCGCGCGGGACGAACTTTCATAGCGAACGGAGGACGTAGGTTTTGAAGGCCTCTTCGAGCTCGTCCCAGTCGACGTCGGCGAAGGCCTGTTTCACGGCCTCTTTCGTGTCCTTGGTCTCGAGTGCGACGCGGATGTAGGTAGGCAGGATCGTATCCCATGCCTTGTTCCAGGCGGAGGTCTTCGGACCGCGCATGAAGAAGTCGATCATCGCCCAACCCTGAGCATAATAGTCGGTGGCCTTGGCGCTGTAGAACTTGTCTTTGTGCCAGTGGACGATCTCCTGCAGCTTGACGGTGCTGCCGCTGCGAACGAGCTCGCGGATCGTCTCCTTGCGCATCTTCGAGGTCTCGGGCTTCCAGTTGTTCCTGCCGAGGCGCTTCATCGAACCGAAGTAGTCGCCCGTGCCCTCGTCGAACCAGCGGTGCAGCTCGGCGCCCGGGAACCAGAAGTGCGCATACTGGTGCCAGCCTTCGTGGAAGGCGACGGTGTCCGTCTTGAAGAGGCCGAGCTTCTTGGCGTTGAAGATCACGAGCTCCTTCGTGGCGGGGTTGACCCAGCCGATGACGCCGCCGCTCGTGCCACCGTAGTTGTCGAACTCGTCCTTGTTGCGGCAGATGCGGAGCACCGACCACCACTTGGTCATGTCGTCGTGCGGGGGGAAGAGCGCGCGGTACTCGCGGTTCATCTCGTCCATCTGTTGGGCAAGGTCCTTCGCGAAGGTGCGTGCCTTGCTCTGCTTGCCGGCGTCGAAGCTGTAGAGCACGATGTAGTGCTCGGTGCAGAAGACATCCCACTCGTCGAGGCCTTCGATCGACGTGGCCGCATCGTCGAGCAAGCGTCGGCGTAGCTTCGAGAACTCCGGGTCGTCCTTGACCTCGACGAAGTCCTCGCCATCGACCTTGCGGCTGCCGGGCGCGGTGGCGCTTCCTTCGAAGAGGGTCAGGCTCTCGATCGAGCGCACGATGGTCGACTCGAGCTTCTTTCGTCCGCTGCTCGGCACGGTGCCGACGATGGCGATCTGGCGGCCCGGCAGCGAATAGACGGCCGCGATCTGCTGCCATTGTCCGCTCGCGCTCTTCCATTCCCAGCGCTCGAACTCGAGTCGATCACCCGAGCGTTGCTTGTCCTTCTTGCCGGCGACTTCGACTTCGCTGCCGCGCTCGCTCTTCTGGAGCCACTCGGCGAAGTCGGCGTAGCGGCCGCGCGCGAGCTGACGCAGCATGGCTTCGAGGTCGGGTCCGTCGCCCTCGGGCTCCGCGTCGGCCTTGGGAGACTTGGGCTTCTTGTCCGGTGCGCCGTCGCCAGTGACGGCCGCCTTGCGGTAGAAGGCGTAGACCGAGATGGTCCAGTCGTAGCGATCGTCGCCCAAGTAGATCGGCTGAATCGATGACCAGTGGTCGATGCGGTGTGGCACCGGTCGTGCCTTATTGACGGGCACGACTTGCAGGTCCTTCTTCGGCATCAAGTAGGCGATACCGGCTTCGGCCTGCTCGACCTTCTTCCACTGCGCCGGCACATACGCGGCGAGTTGCGACAGCAAGAGCATGCAGAAGATGGCGAAGCGAAGAGGGCGTTTGCTGGGCATGGTGAACTCCAGTGCGGGCAGGGGCGGCGGGGCAGCCACCGGGATCGTGCGAGCGACGTTGCTTACGGACCGGGATTCCCTGACGCCTGGAGAAACTTGTCCTTGCCCGTCTCTTGATGCTGCGTTCACGGGCGATCTTCCCGATGCGCCGCGGATCGCGTCTCAACTCCCAGGCTTCTTGGTCGGCTTCGACTTGCTGGTCTTCGTCGTCGGCTCAGGCTTGGGTGTCGTCGCTTGTGTCGTCGCCTTCGGATTGCTGTCGGAGCTCGCGCTCGAGGCCTCACTCGCGGGCTCGGGTGTCTTGGCTTCGGCCTTGGCGCCTTCCGTGTAGGAGTCGCTGCGGTAGTCGGTCTCGTAGAAGCCGCTACCCTTGAAGAGGATGGCCGCGCCCGTGCCGAAGAGGCGGCGCAGCTTCTTCTTCTTGCAAGAAGGACAAGTCACGAGCGCTGCGGCGCTCATCGACTGAAACTCCTCGAAGCGGTGTCCGCAGGCATCACATTCGTAGTCGTAGGTCGGCATCAGGAATCACTCGTCGTTGGCGGCCGCCGTGTCGTCCGGCGTGGAGGGGGCTGCCGCGACGATGACGCGGGCAGGTCGAAGGACACGGCCCTGGACCTGGAAGCCCTTCTGGTGCACCGCGACGATCGTGCCTGGGGCAACGTCCGTGCGCTCCGCCGTGGCGAGCGCCTCGTGCACGTTGGGGTCGAAGCTCGCACCGTCGGTCACGATGGCTTCGACGCCGTGACGCCCGAGGAGGTCTTCGAGCATGTCCTTGACCATGCGCACGCCGTCGAGGAGCGCTTCGCGGTCGCCATTCGACGAGAGCGCGAGTTCGAAGGCGTCGATGACGGGCAGGATCTCTTGGGTCACACGGCCGATGGCTTGTTCGCGGGCGCGGTTCGCGTCCTCGAGGGCTCGGCGACGCATGTTGGCCATGTCGGCCAAAGCGTGCTTGAGCTTCTCTTCGATCTGGTCGCGCTCGAGTCGCGCGTGCTCGAGCTGCTCGTGGATGGAGGGCGCTTCGCCTTCGAGGCTGTCGATGTCGTTGTGAGCATCGTGAGCGTCATGACTTTGATCGACGTCGCTGCTGTCCCCGGCGGCTCCAGCCGTCGCGTCCTCGCCGCGCGCTCTGTCATCGCGTTCGACGTCGCGTTCCACATCGGGGTGGGCAGCATCATCGCTGACTTCGCGCTTTCGTTTTGATCCGAAGCCCATCAGAACATGTCCTTGATCTTGTCGAAGAAGCCCTTGCCGCTCTTCGCGGTCTCCTTGTTGGCCTCGCGTTGGTGCTCGGCATCGACTTCGTCGAAGGCCTCGAGCAAGTCTTGCTGCTTGGCGGTCATCTTCTTGGGCACGCTGATTGTCACGCGAACGAGAAGGTTGCCACGAGCGCGGCCGCCTGCGGTTGGTAGGCCTTGCCCACGCAGACGCAAGACCTGACCCGGCTGGGTGCCGGCGGGGACCTTCATCTCCACGAACTTCGGTCGGCCGTCCTTCTCGTCGTCGCGTTCGAGCGTCGGGACTTGGATCGAGCCACCGAGCGCGGCTTGCGCGAAGCGAATCGGCACTTCGCAGACGAGGTCCGCGCCGCGCCGGTCGAAGAAGTCGTGCTGCTCGACGTGGATCACGAGCACGAGGTCACCCGGTGGGCCGCCTTGCTCGCCGGCTTCACCTTGGCCCGAGAGGCGCTCGACGTGGCCTTCGTCGATGCCGGGCGGGATGTAGATCTTCTTGGTTTCGCGCTTCGGTACTCGCCCTTCGCCGCGACACGCGCTGCACGGGCTCGCGATCATCTGGCCCTGGCCATGGCAGGTCGGGCAAGTGCGCTGGATCGAAAAGAAGCCCTGGGACTGTTGGATCTGGCCGTAGCCACCGCACATCGAGCACTTGGTCTTCTTCGTGCCCGGCTTGGCGCCGCTGCCATCGCAGGTGCCGCAGGTGTCGAGGCGCGTGAGTTCGAGTTCTTTCTCGACTCCGGTCGCGACTTCTTCGAGCGTGACTTGGATGTCGGCGCGGAGCGAAGCGCCGCGACGCGGGCCACCACGGCCGCCACCGCCGCCAAAGAGGTTCTCGAACGAGAAGCCTCCGCCACCACCGCCACCGCCGAAGATGTCGCCGAAGGAGCGGAAGATGTCTTCCATCGAGAAGCCGCCAGCGCCGCCGCGTCCCATACCCGCACCGCCGACGCCAGCGTGGCCGAACTGGTCATAGCGTTTGCGCTTCTCGGCGTCCGACAAGACGGCATAGGCCTCGGCGGCCTCTTTGAACTTGGCCTCTGCGTCCTTGTTGTCTTTGTTGCGGTCGGGGTGGTACTTGAGCGCGATCTTTCGGTAGGCCGACTTGATCTGGTCCGCCGCCGCGTCGCGCGGCACGCCGAGGATCTCGTAGTAGTCGCGTTGCGTGCTCATCCTCGTGCGTGCCTCGCCGGTGTCGTGCGTCGTTGGCTGTCGTCAGGTCAGGTCGAAGGCGCGCTCAGCGGATCGCGCCTTCGATCGCCTTCTTCTTGTCGCCGATCGAAGTGACGAGGCTGTCCGTCGTGAGCATGAGGCCCGCGATGCTGCTCGCATTCTGAATCGTCGACCGCACGACCTTGGCCGGGTCGATGATGCCGAGCTTGAACATGTCGCCCCAGACCGCGTTGGCGGCGTCGAAGCCGTGGGTCGGCTTTGCTTCGAGCGCCTCGGCGACGATGACGCTGCCGTCTTCGCCCGCGTTCTCGGCGATCTGGCGCAGCGGCGCTTCGAGGGCGTCGGCGATGATCATCGCGCCGAGCTTCTCGTCGCCCTTGAAGGCCTTGGACTCGCGGATCGCTTGCGAAGCGCGCAGCAGCGCGATGCCACCGCCCGGGACGACGCCTTCTTCGACGGCGGCTTGCGTCGCGTTGAGGGCGTCCTCGACGCGCTGCTTCTTCTGCTTCATGTCGGCCTCGGTCGCTGCGCCGACGCGGACGACCGCGACGCCACCGGTGAGCTTCGCGAGGCGCTCTTGGAGCTTCTCGCGGTCGTAGTCGCTCGTCGTGCGTTCGATCTGCGCGCGGATCTGGTCGGCGCGGGCCTGGAGGTCCTTCTTCTTGCCAGCGCCTTCGACGATCGTCGTCTCGTCCTTCGAGATCGTGATCTTCTTGGCCGAGCCGAGGTCTTCGCTCGTGAAGGCGTCGAGGCCGCGGCCGAGCTCCTCGGAGTGGACCGTTGCGCCCGTCAGCGTCGCGAGGTCTTGGAGCATGGCCTTGCGGCGGTCGCCGAAGCCTGGAGCCTTGACGGCGCAGACGTTGAGGATGCCCTTGAGGCGGTTCACGACGAGCATCGCCAGCGCTTCGTTCTCGACGTCTTCGGCGACGATGAGCAGCGGCTTGCCCGTGCGGTTGGCGGCCTCGAGGACCGGCAGCAGCTCACGGACGTTGCTGATCTTCTTTTCGCTGAGGAGGATCTGGCAGTCTTCGAGCACAGCCGACATCGAGTTGACGTCGGTGATGAAGTAGGGGCTCAGGTAGCCCTTGTCGAACTGCATGCCCTCGACGTGCTCGAGGACGGTGTCCATCGACTTGCCTTCCTCGACCGTGATGACGCCTTCCTTGCCGACCTTGTCGACGGCGTCGGCGAGCAGCTCACCGATGAAGCTGTCGTTGTTGGCCGAGATCGAGCCGACTTGGGCGATCTCTTCCTTGTTCTTGATCTTCTTGGCCTGGGCCGCGATCGACTCGATGGCCATCTCGGTCGCCTTGTCGATGCCGCGTCGCAGCTCGACCGGGTTCACCCCGGCGACCAAGAAGCGTTGACCCGAGCGCAAGATGGCTTCGGCGAGCACGGTCGCCGTCGTCGTGCCGTCGCCCGCGACGTCGTTGGTCTTCGACGCGACTTCACGAACGAGCTTCGCGCCCATGTTCTCGAAAGGATCTTCGAGCTCGATCTCTTTGGCGACCGAGACGCCGTCCTTCGTGACCTGCGGGCCGCCGAAGGACTTCTCCATGATGACGTTCTTGCCCGACGGGCCGAGGGTCACCTTGACGGTGCGGGCGAGCTTCTCGACGCCCGCGAGGATTTTACGACGAGCTTCCTCGTCGAACATGATCTGCTTTGCCATGGTCTGTTCTCCTCGTTGGCCCTTCAGCCTTCGATGCGGGCGAGGACTTCGCTCTCGCGCATGATCTTGAATTCGTTGCCGTCGACCTCGACGTCCGTGCCGGAGTACTTGCCGAAGATGACGAGGTCGCCCTTGCTCAGCTCGAGCTTGCGGCGCGTGCCGTCCTTCTCGAGCTTGCCGGCGCCGACCGCGACGACCTTGCCGCGCTGGGGCTTTTCCTTGGCCGAATCAGGAAGGACGATGCCACCTGCGGTCGTGCTTTCAGCGTCGAGGACTTCGATGACGATCCGGTCGTCAATGGGCTTGATTGCCATGATGTTCACTCCTGGCCCGCGGGCCTGGTAATTCTTGTTTGATCGTGTTGTTCGTGATGAATGCCGCTGATCACATGTCGTCGTAGTGATCGTGGTCGTGGTCGTGGTCATGGTCGTCCTCGCCCTTGTCGGGCTTCGTCGTGATGACCGCGTCCGTCGTGAGGAGCAGAGTGGCGACCGAAACCGCATTCTCGAGCGCGCTGCGGGTGACCTTGGTCGCGTCGACGATGCCGAAGTCGAACATGTCGCCGTAGCTGTCGGTGAGCGCGTTGTAGCCGTAGGCGCCCTTGCCCTTGAGGATCTCGCGTGCGACGACGGCGCCCGGCTTGCCGGCGTTCTCGGCGATCTGGCGTGCAGGCGCGACGATGGCGCGCTGCATCGCTTCGACGCCGAAGGCCTCGTCGCCTTCGAGCTTGAGCTTCTCGAGCGCCGGGAGCGCGCGCAGCAAGGCCGTGCCGCCGCCAGGGAGGACGCCCTCTTCGATTGCAGCGCGCGTGGCGTTGAGCGCGTCGTCGAGCAGGTCCTTGCGCTCCTTCATCTCCGTCTCGGTCGCGGCGCCGACGCGAATGACGGCGATGCCGCCGGTCAACTTGGCGAGGCGCTCCTGGAGCTTCTCGCGGTCGTAGTCGCTCGTCGTGCCGTCGATGTCGCGACGGATTTGCTTGGTGCGCGCCGAGATGTCGGCGGCGTTGCCGCCGCCGTTGAGGACGGTCGTGTTGTCCGAGGTCAGCAAGACCTTCTTGGCCTGACCGAGGTCCTTCAGCTCGACCTTCTCGACGTCGATGCCGAGGTCCTTGAAGACCGCTTGACCGCCCGTGAGGATCGCGAGGTCTTGGAGCATGGCCTTGCGGCGGTCACCGTAGCCCGGCGCCTTGCAAGCAGCGACTTGAAGGTTGCCGCGCAGCTTGTTGACGACGAGGGTCGCGAGGGCTTCGCCATCGACATCCTCGGCGATGATGAGCAGAGGCTTCTTGGCCTTCATTGCCTTCTCGAGCAGCGGCAGGAGCTTCTGCACCGACGAGAGCTTGTCCTCGTGAATGAGGATGTACGGATTCTCGAGGACGACCTCCATGTTCTCGGGGTCGGTCACGAAGTGGGGGCTCAGGTAGCCCCGGTCGAACTGCATGCCTTCGACGACTTCGATCTCGGTCTCGAGGCCGCGGCCTTCTTCGAGCGTGATCACGCCGTCTTCGCCGACGCGCTTGAGGGCATCGGCCAAGAGCTTGCCGACCGAAGGGTCGTTGTTGGCCGAGATCGTGCCGACTTGGGCGATGGCCTTGTCGTCGCCGAAGGGCACGGGCTTGCTCTGCTTCTTGAGCGAGGCGAGGACCGATTCGGCTGCCTTACGAATGCCTCGGTTGAGGGCGACCGGGCTCGCGCCTGCCGTCAGGAAGCGCTGTCCTTGTTCGAGCAGGGCCCAGGTGAGGAGGGTCGCGGTCGTCGTGCCGTCGCCGGCGACGTCCGAGGTCTTGCTCGCGGCTTCCCGCACGAGCTTGGCGCCCATGTTCTCGTTGGGGTCTTCGAGTTCGATCTCCTCGGCGACGGTAACGCCGTCCTTCGTGATCTGGGGGCCACCCCAACCGCGGTCGAGCACCGCATTGCGGCCCTTTGGGCCCATCGTAGAAACGACTGCGCGTGCGAGCTTGCTGACGCCGCGCAGCACCGCATCGCGGGCCTCGGCGTCGAAGATGAGTTGCTTCGCCATCTGTGAGCTTACCTTTCGAGGGGAAAATCGATCGCGTCCCGTGATCCCGGTGCGCCTCGGGGAGGCTTTTGTGCTTGCTGACCGGGAGCCTGGAGAATTCGGTATCTGGCGGCGCGGCGGAGCAAGGATCGTGCCGTCACCTATTCAGCGGGGTAAGCCCACGCGAAGTGCTGAAGTGACAGAGCTTTGAGTCGGCTCCGCTCCGCTCTGCCCGCCGCGCTTGTCAGGCTGGCAGCGTGCGCGCGTGTCAGCTTGTCAGCCCGGCCCGAGCCTGGCCTCGGCGGCTTCCATGCTCCAAACTCTCCGCATGTTCGCGACATCGAGATCCAGAGCTACGGCTCCACACTCGTCGAGGCACGACCGCCGTCTCCTTGCCTTCGTCGCGGTCTGGGCGGCTGCCGCCTGCTGCATTTTATTGGACGCGAGGGGCGCGAGCGCGGCCCGCGGCCAGGCTTCGGTCGAGCTGAACTTTCATGTTCAGCCGCTGCGCGAGCCGGCTGTCGTCGGCCAAGTCGAAGCGATGGATGCCGACTCCATCACCATCGCTGGCAAGAAGGTCGCGTGGACGTCTGTCTGGTTCTTTCACGGACCGGCGCCCACCATCGTCTCGACAGGCCTCGTCGAGCTGCGGCTCACGAACGGCGAGCGCCTCGTCGGCGACATCCTCGGTGGCGACGAAGACGGCAACGCGCTGACGCTGCGTAGCGCGTCCTTCGGGTCGGTCGAGGTCGCGATCGACGACATCGCGCTCGTGCGCGTGCGCGGGCCTTCGGGTTGGGCGGACGAAGCGCGCTTCGCACGCGCTCGCGGTGTCGACGAGCGCGACATCATCTTTCGTGAAACCGCGCTTGGTTTCGACCCCGTCCGCGGCGTCCTCGAGCGCGTGGAAGCCAAGGGGCTGCGCTTCGAGGTCGAAGGCGGTACTTCGGAGCTCTTCGCCTGGGACAGCATCGCGGGTCTCACATTGCCGCGCAGCGAGAGCTCGGCAGAGAGCAAGGTAAGCGGCGATCGACTGCGCTTGGTCGTCCTGACCACGGAAGGATCCCGAGTCCACGTTCGCGGCAAGACGAGCGATGGCGAGGCCCTCGTTTTCGAACACGCGCGCTTCGGCGAACTGCGCGTCGACCGCGCGCGTGTCCTGTCCGGTCACGTCGTCGACCCGTCGACGCGAGTCTTGCTCTCGGGTCTCGATCCGGTCGAAGTGGTCGAGCGCGACCTGCTCTCCGAGACTGCGCTCTACGACTGGCGGCGCGATCGCAGCGTGGTTGGCCGTGAACTCTGCGTCGCGCGCCGTTGCTTCACGAGCGGAATCGGCGCGCACGCACATTCACGGCTTACCTTCCTCGTCCCTGATGGTGTCAAGGAGCTGCGCTCATGGATCGGGGCGGATGACAGCGCCGTCCTCGATGGCCGGGCCGGTGACATGCGCTACCGCATCCTGCGCGGTGATGAAGTGCTCGCCGAAGTCGCGAGCGTCCGGGGTGGGAAAGCGGCACAGCCCCTGCCGCCGATCGCAGTCGAGGCAGGACAGCGCGTCGTGCTCGAGATCGACTTCGGCCAAGCGCTCCACATCCTCGATCGAGGGGACTGGCTCGTGCCGGTCTTCGTTCGCTGAAGAGCAGCGACAGCCTCGGCCGCGCGCGGCCGCGCGTCGTCGTGTGCACGCACGCGAGCAACGTCACCGGGGCCGCCTTCGACGCGGCGGCGATCTGCCGGCTCGCGCAGGCGGCCGGTTGCACGACGGTGCTCGACGCCAGCCAGACCGCGGGCCTGCTCGACCTGCGGGTCGGTGCCGACGTCGTCGTCGCCAGCGGCCACAAGGCCCTGCACGGACCGCCCGGCATCGGCTTCGTCGCGGCGCGGGAGGGCGTGGAGTTGCAGCCGCAGAAGCAGGGCGGCACCGGCAGCTCGACCGCGCTCGACCGGCATCCAGCCGAGTGGCCGACGGCGTTCGAGGCGGGGACGCCCCACCCCCCCCCGGCGCCCCCGCCCCGGGCCCG
>CALLZN010000243.1 GCA_937858895.1 uncultured bacterium
GGCCGGGGGCAACGGCTCGGGCAGGGCTGGCGTGCGATTGCGGGCGAGCTTTTCTAAGCAGGTCGCGGCTTCGTCCCCCCCGACGATGCATTCCTGAAGCTGCCACGTCGCGAGAAACTCGAGTGCAGCCAGGATCTCGCGCCGCTCGCGCGCCGCGATCGCGACGCGACGCGCCCCGCCGATCGTCGAGACGAGCGTGCGCTGCGTCGCGGTCAACGCCGTCCCGGGACGACCTTCGAGCGACGCATAGCCACCGCGGAGGATCTCGAGCGCGCCAAGCAGGCTCGTCGGTCGACGGTCGCGGCGCATGGCTTCGCGAGCGAGCGAAAACTTGAGGTAGCTGCTCGCCTCGTCCGCCGTCGCAGGGCGACCCGACTTCACGAAGGCGCCTTGGCCCGCGCCGACGTTCTCGTTGCCGCCCGCGAGCACGGCGCTCGTGACGCCGCGTTGCTGCAGCTCGGTCCAGCGCACGGACCACGGGTCGTAGGCAAAGATGGCGGCGAGCTCGGGCGTGAAGCTCTCGGCGTCCTCGCCGATGCCATTTTCCGCGAGCGGCGTGCGATGGGCGTCGACGAAGCCAGCGGTCACGACGCCCGTCGCGAAGGATCGGGCGTTCGCCTCACGACCATCGACGACGTTCGTGCCGTCGCGCAGCGCGGCGATCTTGCCCTTGGTGATCTCGATCGTCACGCCGTCGGCCGTGCGCTCGGGTTGGATCCAAGCCTGCTTGGCTCGGATCGTGAACACGTCCTGCTGCGCCTTCGCCACGGGCGCAAGGCTCGAAGCGCAGGCGAGGAGCGCGAGCAGCGTGGCCCGCAGAGTTGTCGCTGTTGCCGTCACTTGTTGGTCTCGCTCGTGTTCTTCGGGCTCGTGTTCTTGTCGCTTGCTGCACCGCTCTCGCTGCGGCTCGGGGTTGCGAGCTTACGCTCGAGGCGGCCTCTTACGATGGCCACGGGCGTGCTCGTAGTCGCCAAGGGGTCGTCCGACCAGATGACGATGCCGGGGTCGACGATGTCTGCGGCGCCACTCGCCTCGATGCCGTTGCCGGTCAAGGCCTGGAGGGCTAGTCCTTCGTTCATGCCGAAGGCGACCGCGCGCGCCGCCAAGAAGGGCAAGGCACGGCCACTCTTGGTCCCCGCGCTGCCGAAGGCGACGCGGATCCCCTCGTCGGAGAGGCGCTTGGCGGAGGCGGCCATGTGTTCGGGGAGGGCATCGACGCCGGTAGCGGGCAGCGTTTCGGGACGGAGTACGACCGTCGCGTCGATGCTGCGGAGCTCCTTGGTGACCATGTGGGCCTCGGTCCCGCCGAGGATCGTGACGCGCTCGACGCCTTCCTCTGCGAGGACTTCGACGAGGGCTCGGATCTCGTCGGCGCGATGCACTTCGACGCGCAGCGCCTCTTTGCCGGCGAGGACGCGGAGCATGGCTTCCTTCGCCGCTTCGACGGGTAGCGCCTTCGGCCGCGCGGGCTTGGGAGGGGCCTTCTTGGTGTCGGTCTTGGCGTCGTCTTTCTTTTCGGGAGCTGCTTCGCCGGCGGCCTTCTTCGCGGCCTCGGCGGCTTCCTTCATCTGCGCTTCGAGGCGTGCGCGGATCTGGTCGCGCATCGCGGGCGGCACTCGTTGCAGCATCTGCTCGAGTTCTTCTTTCGTCTGCGGGAGCCGTCCGCGCTGCTGCCGTGGGGCTGGCGCGCTCTTGGTCTCTTCGACCTTCTCGCCCTTCTTGAGCGGGTTCTTCTTGTAGTAGGCGAGGAAGTCCTTGCGCTTCTTCTCGAAGTCGGCGAGGTCCTTCTCGTACTTCTCCTTGGCTTCCTCGTACTTGCGTGCGGCGTCGAAGGCGCTGGCGAGACCCTTGACGACATCGCCGCGCGTGAGGTTGCTTCCGCGTGTGTTGAGCGACGAGAGGCGCC
The DNA here is from genome assembly GCA_937858895.1 of uncultured bacterium. GTDB lineage: Bacteria > Planctomycetota > UBA1135 > UBA1135 > JACKHW01. Next base: position 1,907 of record CALLZN010000243.1, read on the forward strand.
ATTGCATCGCGCCTTCGCTGAGGAGGCTGGGTTCCTGGGAGGCCAACGAGACGAGCGCGCCTTTGCCGCTCGCCTGCGCTTCGAGCGTCGCGGGGACGAAGAGGACGCTGATGCCCGCTTGCGTCAACAGCTCTTCTGGACCTTCTTGCCAGGTCTCGAGGGCGTCGGCTGCCGAAGCCGTCGGATCGGCGCCGCGGTCGCCGAGGTCGCGCGGGTTCCGGAACCAGCGACTGTCGGCGTCGACGAAGCCTGGAACTGCAACCGACTGCGGGTGGCTCTTCGAGTAGTCGACCAAGCGCGCTGCGAGCTCGCTCTGAGCGATCTCGACTGGTGTGTCCGGCTCGCGGACGATGCCTTGGATCTGCTTGTCCTTGTAGATGAGCCAGTGCTTCTGGCCGTCGATGTAGGTCGGGTCCGCGCCGTCTTTGCCGGGGACGAAGAGCTTGCTCGCCCGGACCAGGGTGACGCTTCGGTCTCGAAGTAGGGCTGCGAGGTCAGGGCCCTGCGCTGCTGGGACCTGGGCTGCTGGGACCTGGCTGCTCACCTGGGCCGCGGCGCAGAGCGAAAAAGACGTGGTTGCCGACACGAGGGCGGCCACTTGGAGCGTCCGGTTCATGATTCGATTGCGGGCTTCGAAGGACAGGCGTCAGAACGCGCGGCGCGCGGAAGGCGTTGAGAACACACTCTTACGCACTCGCGAGCCGGGGCTCGAACGCGAAATTCGAGAGCTTGCGCGCGCTGGCGCGGGCGCTTCGGAGTCGGGCTGATGGAGTGCGGAGCCCCGGCCAGTCATGCGGAGTCGCTGTCGACGCCGAAAATCGCATGGCAACGGGGATGCGCACACGGTCGAAGGGGGAGTCTCTCTCTTCGGTCCAGGGCGACCAAGACGTTAGCCGACTCGCTCGCCTCTGTCCTTATGAAGACCGTTGCAGCCGTGACGTTCGCGCAGGGCTAGGCTACTGGCAGCGCAACGCCCTTCGGGGCCACGGATGCAGGGAGCTTGAAGAACATGAGTCGATCGAAGCGATTTGGGCCGCGTATGAGCGTGGGGTCTTTTCTTGTGGCTGCGACCATCGGTCACGGCATGGTCCTAGCGGCAGCCCTTTCGTCTCAAGAGCGGGTCCTCCCGCTGGCCGATCGCGCCTACTTGGACGCCAAGCTCTCTCCGGACGGCAACTATGTGAGCTACCAAGCAGATGGCAGCCTCCGCGTCTCGACGATCAGCGGGACCGGCGAGACCGTGGCCTATGCCGCAGGTGGCCCGGTCAGCTATCTCTGGGAAGCGAGTGGCAACCTCCTCGTGACGCCAGGCGACAAGCTGCTCCGCGTCTCGCGCGACGGTCTGACCCAGCGCCAACTCGCGAACTTGGCCGGCAAGTCCATCGGGGAACTGATCGGAGTCGTCGGGGGCAAGGTCTAATGCACACGGCACGCGAGCGCATCGGCTTCCTACGTCTCGACGATTCACCTGAGCAACGCAGTGCTCGCCGACATCATCACGAGTGTCCCCGGCGTGACGAGCGTCGACATCGATGCCTCGGAGACGAGCCTGCTGCTGAGCGACACGATCTTCTTGTTCCAGTACGGCTTCTGGCGCTCCAAGATCGACGGCACTGGCCTCACGACGATCACCGGCTCGCCCCTCACCGCGCTCGCGCGCAACGGGCGCTGGGCCGACGGTGACAAGACTCTCGTCTACGAATACACCGGCACCTTCGGTTCCCATGGCGGCGGTTGGCAGCTCTGGGGCATGGACGGCTTCAACGGCAACACGGCGCCCATCACTTGGCAGCCGCGCTACCGTCGCGGTACTCCCGAGGTTTCGCCCGACGGACGCTTCATCGCGACCTACGAGCTGCTCACGAGTGGCGAACTGCGCGCGGTCGTCACGCCTATCGGCGGTGGGGCAGAGTTTGCCCTGAGCCCGTCGCTGCGCGGCAGCGATGGCAAGATCTCGTGGTCGGCCGACGGCAAGCGCGTGGTCTACACCGGCACGACCGACTCGCAGCGCAAGGGCGACGTGCGGGTCTTCGACTTGGACAGGCCGCTCTATCTCTCGCCGGGTCCGAAGCCAGGGACCTCGCGGCCCTATAGCTTCGACCTCGCGAGCACGGAGGCCGGTGTCATCCTCTTCGGGGTCATGGGCACGTTGCCGCTGTCCATTCCAGGTCTCAAGGGCACGCTCGACCTCGACCTCGCCGCCTTTGCGCCGCTGGTCCTCGCTTCGGGCGCATCGACGCCGATCCAGGCCAACTTCGTGACGCCGAACGATCCGACTTTGATCGGCGTCGAGGTCGCCGTTCAGGGCTTGCGTCTCACGATCGGGCAGGGGCTCAGCGGAGCGTGGGATCGCGCGGCCTACGTGACGATTCTGCCGTAAACGAATCAGGCGTGACGATTCAGGCGTGATGCTTCCGTCGTCACGCGCAGGTGCTCGTGTTTCGTTGCGGCGGCGACCTGCATCCCGCTGCTATCGTGCGTTCGCATGCGGAGTCCGACCGTCTATTGCGGGCCGATGTGGGGGGGCAAGACCGAAGCGCTGATCTCGGCGCTCGTGCGCGCGCGCATCCAAGAGATCCCGACCCTCGCTTTCAACCCGGCGAAGAACGCGCGCTACGGCACGAAGGACATCCGCGCCCATTCGGGTGCGAGCTTTCCAGCGATTGCCGTCACGAGCGGCGCGGAGATCCTCGCCCACGTGCACGACCTGCAGCCCCAGCTCGTCGGCATCGACGAGTTCTTCATGATCGAAGGGGCGATCGAAGCCGTGCGCGTGCTTCGGGCTCGCGGGACGCGCGTCGTGATCGCGACGCTCGACATGGACTCCGAGGGCGCGACGTGGGAGAGCGTCGGTGAGCTGCTCGGCATCGCCGAGGAGGTCGTCAAGTGCCCGGCGGTCTGCGCAGCTTGCAAGGCCGACGCCTACTTCACGTTTCGACGTGGCCGCGCGCCAGCGGGGCGCGTCCTCGTCGGTGCCGGTGAGTTCTACGAGCCGCGCTGCTGGGCGTGCTTCGACGAGGGGCAGCGCAGCAAGCGCGCTCAAGTCGGTCGCGGTTCGCTCTTCGCCGACGGTGCCTCGGTGAAGATCCCGTTGCGTAGGTAACGAGTCAGGTTCGGGGTTGGCGCTCGGCGTCGTCGTCCCGATCATGGTCGACCTTCTTCGAAATGGCCCCAGCGGAACAGCCTCCTTGGAAAACGCACTCGAACTCGACTCGGTGACGAAGCGCTTCGGCAAGTATGTCGCCGTGGACTCGCTCTCCTTTCAGGTGCCGAAGGGCACGATCTTCGGCTTCCTCGGACCCAACGGCTCGGGCAAGACGACGACGATGCGCATGATCATGAGCATCTTCTATCCCGACGAGGGGCGCATCTCCGTGCTCGGGCACCCGCGCTCGGAAGAGGTCAAGGACCGCCTCGGCTACCTGCCCGAAGAGAAGGGTCTCTACAAGAAGATGAAGACCGGCGAGATCATCGCCTACTTCGGCATGCTCAAGGGCCTCGACAAGCACACGGCCTACACCCGCGCGAAGCAGCTGCTGACGAAGTACGGCCTCGGCGACTGGTTCGACAAGAAGTGCGAGACGATGTCGAAGGGCATGGGCCAGAAGATCCAGCTGCTGGGCACGCTCATCCACGATCCCGAGCTCGTGATCCTCGACGAACCGTTCAGCGGCCTCGACCCCGTCAACATGGAGGTCATGCGCGACACGATCCTCGACATCAAACGCCAGGGGAAGACCGTCATCTTCTCGACCCACGTGATGGCGCAGGCCGAGGAGATCTGCGATCACATCTTCCTCATCTTCAAGGGCAAGAAGAAGCTCGAGGGCAGCCTGGCCGAGCTCAAGCGCGGGGGGCCGCGCGCCATCAAGCTCGACTATGTTGGCGATGCTTCCTTCCTCAAGGCCATGCCGGTCGTCGAACGCGTCAACGACGCGGGTCAGAGCGCCGAGATCTACCTGCGCGAGGGTGCGGACAGCCAAGCCTTCTTGCGCGACATCGTCGGCCGCCTCGTCGTGCGTCGCTTCGACCTGCGTGAGCCGTCCTTGCACGAGATCTACGTGCGGACGGTCGGTCCCGAGGCCGCCATCGTCGAAGGCACGCGCGGGGAGGCCATCTGATGGACAAGAAGACGATGATGGTGGCGCGTCGCGAGTTCCTCGAGAACGTGCGCACCAAGACCTTCTGGATCGGGATCTTGATGTTCCCGGTCATCTGGGCCGTCCTGCTGACGGTGCCGAGCTTGCTGCAAAAGACGAAGGGCGTGCGCAAGTACGCGATCGTCGACAACAGCGCACAGCAATGGTTCACGGCGGAGTTCGAGCAGCGCACGCGCTTGCCCGACATCGTCAAGTTGCTCGAGGCCTATGACGACGAGGCGCAGCGCGAGGGCTTGCCGTCGAACCTCGGCAGCGGGCTCTTTGTCTTCGTGCGCGGCCTGCCCGAGGAGCGTCGCGCCGACGCCGTCGTTGCCCTGTCGCGTCTGAGCGAGGTCGACCCCAAGCTGCTCGAGCGAGCGCCCGACGTCGGTAGTGAGGCATGGTCCAAGGACAAGGCCAAGCTCCTCGCGCTCATCGATCTTGATGGGCGGGGTGATGGTCAAGAAGTCGAGGCTTCGCTCGGTGCGATCGAGAAGCTCTTGCCGACGAGCGCCGCGCAAGGCCTGCCCGACAAGGCGGCGTTGCGCGCCCTCCTGCAATGGATGCGGCCGGCGATCGCCAAGGCCGAGGACTTCAAGTCCCTGATCACGGAGGTGCGCGGCGCCGTGCACGCTGAGCTCGGGGCCATCAAAGCGTGGTGGTGGAGCAAGGCGTCCTCCAAGAGCGAGGACGAGCGTTCTCTCGCTCTGAAGTTCAAGGCCAGCAAAGAAGTCGGCCGCTTCGAGCGCGTCGAGACGACGACCGAAGAAGACCTGCGCGCGCGCGTCGACAAAGGCAAGCTCTTCGCGCTCTTCGTCGTGCCCGAGGACCCCGTTGGTGCGCGGCCGCAGCAGGGCGGCGACGCGACGGAGGCACCGCGCTTTGCCTACGTCACGACGCAAGAGCACTTGGCCGACCGTGAGCTCCGCGAGTGGTTCCAGAATCAAGCGACCGGCATCGTGCGCGATCGTCGCGTCGCAAAGCTCGGCGTGCAGGCGAGCGACGCCGACTGGTTGGCGGCCGACATCCGCTTCGATGACAAGCAGATGAAGGACGGCAAAGAAGCCGAGGTCAGCAAGGGCGACGTCGTCGGCCAGTTCGCGCCCATCGTCTTCGTCTACCTGCTCTGGATCTCGGTCTTCACGATCGCGAACCTGCTGCTCACGAACACCATCGAAGAGAAGTCGAACCGCCTCATCGAGGTCCTGCTCTCGTCGGTGTCGCCGCTGCAGCTCATGATGGGCAAGATCTTCGGCCTCGCCGGTACGGGTCTCACGATGGTCGCGTCGTGGGCCTTCTTCGCGGTCCTCGGCATCAAGATCGCGCCGCTCTTTGGTGAGAACTTCGCGGCGACCATCGGCAACTGGGGGCTCGAGCAGATCCTGCTCAATCCGCGCTATCTGCTGAGCTTCCTCATCTACTTCGTGTTCGGCTACTTGCTCTACGCGGCGCTCCTCGTCGGCATCGGCTCGGTCTGCAACAGCCTAAAAGAAGCGCAGAACCTCATGCAGCCGGTCATCTTGCTGTTGATCGTTCCGCTGCTCGCCATGGTGCCGATCGCGCAAGAGCCGAACGGGACCTTGGCCAAGGTCATGAGCTACATCCCGCCCTTCACGCCCTTCGTGATGATGAACCGCGCGGGTGGCCCGCCGACTCTCCTGGAGTATGGTGCGACGACCGTGCTGCTCCTCGTGACGGTGGGGCTCGCGATCGTCTTCGCGGCCAAGATCTTCCGCATCGGCATCCTGATGACCGGCAAGCCGCCGAAGGTCCGTGAGATCTTCGGCTGGCTCAAGGCGCCGGTCGGCAGCGTCTACGTGCGCGACGAAGAGCAGCGCTGAGGGCCCAGGACGGGTAGGCAAGTTGGGGCGGCTCCGACTCACCTGTCGTGCGCTCGGCACGAGGCTTCGCTGCGGTGTGGCTTCCTTGCCCACGCGGCGACGCATCGGCGCGAGCGTCGGTTCGTTCCGTTCGACGGACCGCGAGCGGCTCGCCCATGTCTATGGCGCCATGGGCATCGAGGGCTTCGAAGCGGTGAACGGACCGCAAGAGGCGCTCAACGCGCTTCTCATACCTCTCGCGCTCGCGGATCATCCCGCGCGTCGGCCGTGGCGCATCGTCGACCTCGGCTGCGGCACCGGCGCTTCTTCTGCGACCCTGCTCGAGCATGCGCCGCGTGGATCTGCGCTGATTGGTTATGACCTCTGCAAAGGCTTGCTCGCACGCGCCCGCGAACGAAGCTGGCTTGACTCTGCTGCTGCGCCGATCGATGTCGACTTCGTCTGCAGTCCCGTCGACGGTCCGCTACGGGACGCGCAGTCCCGTTTGCTCGAGCCCGCGAGCATTGACTTGGTGCATGCAGCCGGTCTCGTCGGCCATCACTTCGAGGTCGCGAGCCTTCGCCGCTTGGCGGCAGAAGTGCAGCGCATCCTGGCCGACGACGGCATCGCCGTGCTCGACGCAGGTCCGAAGCTCCGAGCGCGCGACGTGACCCGCGTCATGGTCGAGAGCGGCTTCGTGCCGGTCGGCCGCCATCGGCTCTGGCCGCTCGCCAAGCGCATGGCCTTGACCTTCGAACGCCGGCGAAGCAGCGAGCCCGCCGGCGGTCGCATGGCCCTCAGCTGCGGATCGTCATCACCGCGATCGAGTCGCCGACGCCGAGGACACGGCTGAAGTCGGCCGAGAACCAGAGCCCGTGGATGAAGACCTGGAAGGGCAGGATGCCGCTCACGTTCGGCAGGTTGATGGTCGGCCGGATTCTGCCGCCCGTAACCTGCGCGAAGTGCTGAGGCAGGATCGGGCCGTTGAGCAGGCCGAGGCCGAGGTTGGTCAAGGCGTCGATCTGGAAGACGTTCGATCCGCTCCAGAGCAGGAGTTGCCACTCGGAGTTGTGCTGCGGAGCCGTCGTGCAGAGGCCGGCCGAGCGCGGGCCCGCGACGAGCTTGAAGTCGACACTCGAGGTCGCGAGGCCAGTGACGCCGATGCGCGGCGCCCACTGCAAGTGGCGCTGCGGACCCGAGTACGCGGTCACGTTGGCCGTGACCGTGTAGTCGTTGTTGTTGTCATTGAACTCGGCGATGGCGTTGGCTGCGTCGACGCGCGCGACCAGGTAGCTCGTCGACGACGACCAGCAATAGGGGGCACGCCAGGTGCCATTGCGCGTGACTGCGGCGCCGGCACCAAGGGCCGGCACGGGGATCGAAAGCACGTAGTCGTCGTTCGTCCCCCAGGTCGTGTTCGACGAGAGCATGAAGTCGACCGTTGTGGCTTGCGTCGTTGCAACGACACTGTCGTTCCGGATCGTGACCGAGTAGTTCGTGCTCGACCCCGCGTTCACGATGCCCGTCGTCATGGCTGTGATGCGGAGATCCGGCTTGGACTGCTGGCACGTGACTTGTCGCACAGCGCTGTTGTTGGTCTCGACGGACTCTGGCACTTGCGCAAGGTCGTCGAGGAGGACGCCGAGCCAGCAGGTGCCGGTCGTCGACGCGCGATCGGGCACGGTGACCGAGGCCGTGAAGCTGGCCTTCTGCCGAGCACTGAGCGAGGTCAGCGAGCGCGTGCCGAGCAGGACATCTGCCGTCGTGATCGCACTGTCCGAGGACAAGTAGATGCCAGCGCGGCAGGGGAGACTGACGAGGTCGCCGGCGTTCTCGAAAGTCGTCGTGACCGAGACCGTGCTGCGCGGCACCAGCGTCGACGCCGAGGAGCTGACCTCGCGCGCGATGAGGTCGGACAAGGGACCAAGGTCGCGGCTGCGTCCGAACCACGTGTAGCGTGGCCGCTGGTTGCCGTTGTTGCCCGCTGCCGCGTTCATGTCCATATTGGTCGCGATCCAGGTGTTCTGGAAGGTCGGGTGACGCTGGGCGGTGACATAGTCCCCCCAGGCATTGCTGGCGGGTCCGCCCTGCGGCGCCCCGACGACGTGAGCGGGCGCTCCCCCGCTCGTTGGCTGCCGGTCGTCGAA
>CALLZN010000244.1 GCA_937858895.1 uncultured bacterium
TGACCCATCGTGTGTGCGCAGAGTCACGCGGCGGCCCGGGCGGTCGATGACGTGGCCGGCGGTCAGGACATACCCGCCTTCGATGAGGACGCCGGCGGCGCCGCCGAGCGTGACCGTCGCGCGCTTGCCGCGCTCGTAGACGGCTTGGATGCTCGCTTCCAAAAAGGCGAGCTCTGCCGGGTTCTTTGGCAGGGCGCCGGCGAGGATGTCCTTACGCCGTTCGGACGAGACCGTTTGCTCGCCGCTCTCTGCTTGGCCGCTGTCTGTGTGCACGCTGCCTTGGGCCCGAGCCAGGCCAGGAAGGAGCGCGAGCAGGAGCCAGGTCGATCGTCGGAAGCGTCGCAGCATGGGCCCAGTGTAACCCGCGAGCGCGCATTCCCCAGTACCCGCGCGGCGGCGCGACGCAACGGAGCCTTGCAGCTTCAGACTTCTTGCGGAGAGGCGCGGCAGCGATCGAAGCGCGGCCGGAAGCCGAACTGCGCTTCGTAAGCCTCGGCGAGCGCCTGCATGCGCGCAGGATCCCAGGCTCCCTCACGGGCGAGCGCGATCGCCACGCCGCCGAAGCCCGCACCCGTGAGCCGAGCGCCGAGGACGCCCGCCTGCTCGCTGCATGCGTCGACCAAGAAATCGAGCTCGGCGCAGGAAATCGCATAGTCGTCCGCACAGCTTCGGTGGCTCGCGGTCATGAGCTCGCCGAAGCGCTCGGCGTCGCCGTTAGCGAGCGCCACCACGCCGTCCCGTACGCGCTGGGCCTCGGTGACGACGTGCAGTGCGCGGCGCGTGAGCGTAGGCCCGAGCTGCGCCTCCGCCGCGCGGACCTCGCGTTCGCTGTAGCTCGCGAGCAAGCGATGCTGGCCACCAAGCGCGCCGCCAAGAGCCAAGACACGCTCGGCCTCGCGACAAGCGCGGACCCGCTCCGCGTATGGTGAAGAGACCGGTGCCGAAGGGACCACTGCCGACGCGACGAGGCGCCGGTGCTTGCCTGTGTCGAGGATCCAGAGCTCGAGGCCTCGAGGCAGGGCGACATGAGCAGCGCGCCGCGTCGTGCAGTCGAGGTGGAGCGCGTGCCCGGGCTTGCCGAGGGCCACGGCATACATGTCCATGATGCCGCAAGGCAGGCCGACGAAGCCCGTCTCGGCGCGGTGCGCGATGTCGGCGGACCTCGCATCATCGAAGTCGAGTTCGAAGCACTCGCGCAGCGCGCGTGCAGTCACGACCTCGAGCGAGGCGCTCGACGAGAGGCCCGAGCCGCGAGCGAGCGAGCCGTGCACCACGAGATCGAAGCCGCTCGTGACGCGCGGCGCCAAGTCGGCATCGTGCATCACATCGCGCAGCACACCGACCACGTAGGCAGCCCACGCAAAGTAGCGCGCGTCGCGCGGCGCCGGCGTTGCCTGCAACTCGTCCAGCGTCGTGCGGTAGGCCGAGGCCTCGTCGAGACTCACGATCGTCACCTGCTCGTCCGCGCGCCGCGCGATGGCCGCGTGCGTCCCGTGCGCGGTCACGAGCGGTAGAACGCTGCCGCCGTTGTAGTCGACGTGCTCGCCCAGAAGGTTGATGCGCCCCGGCGCGAAGGCGAGCTGCGGACGGGCGGCGAAGCGTTCGACGAAGGCAGCTTCGACGCGACTGGCGAACAGCGCTTCGGCTTCACTTGGCTCTGATTTGGCCGGCATGACAGCGGCGCATCTCACAGCGACGTGCAGGCACGCGCAAGCCTGCCATGCGTCCGCACCCTTGCGATGCGGGCCGTGGTTGTCGACGATGCACCGCATGCAGACTCCGGCAGCAGCGACGTCCCCCCTCGCGGTCGTGCAACGACTCGCGCGTCGCTGGGACCTCACGCTCGACCTCATCCACCGCGAGCTCGTCGGGCGCTACAAGGGCTCGATCCTCGGCGTCTTCTGGTCGCTGATTCAGCCGCTCTTCTTGCTGGCCATCTATACGGTCGTCTTCGGCGTCGTCATGCCGATGAATGCGAACGCGCCGTCGATCGCCGACTTCGCGATCTTCCTCTTCACGGGCATGATCACTTGGAACCTGGTCAGCGAGTCGCTCGGCGGGGCTGCCAAGCTCATTGTCAACCGGCCGACCTTCGTCAAGAAGGTCGTCTTCCCGCTCGAGATCCTCGCCGTCGTCCAGGTCGGCGTCGCGGTCGTGCACTTTTTCTTTGCGCTCGCGGTGCTGCTGCTCGCGATCGTGATCTTCCAAGGGCTGCACGTGACGATCCTCTGGCTGCCCATCGTGATGGCGCCGCTCGCGATCTTCTGCCTCGGCTTGACTTGGCTGCTCGCGGCCCTCGGGGTCTACTTGCGTGACCTATCGGAGACGGTCGGCATCGTCCTCATGGCCGGCATGTTCGTGGCGCCGGTTTTTTATCCACTCGATGGCAACTTGCCGGAAATCTTCCGCGCCTTTGTCTACTGCAACCCGGCGACGTGGTTCATCGTGCAGATGCGGCACATTCTGATCGACGGCGTCGCACCGCCACTGGCTTCGCTCGCGATCCTCTACTGCGTCACGCTACTTTGCGCTTGGGGCGGTTTCGCCTTCTTCGAGCGCGCGCGGCCGGGCTTCGGAGATGTGACGTGAGCCTCGCCGTCGAAGTCCGCGGCCTCACCAAGGCCTACCCGCTCTATCAGCGTCCGGTGCACCGCTTGCTCGAGCTCGTGCTGCCGGGCAAGCGCAAGATGCACGATGAGTTCTGGGCGCTGCGAGGCATCGACTTCGAGGTGCAACGCGGCGAGTGCGTCGGCATCGTCGGCAAGAACGGCTCAGGCAAGTCGACGCTCTTGCAGATCTTGGCGGGCACGCTCGCGCCGACGGCCGGCAGTGTGCACGTGCACGGCAAGGTCGCGGCTCTACTCGAGCTCGGCGCAGGCTTCGACCCCGAGTTCACCGGGCGCGAGAATGTCTTCAACTACGGCATGACGCTCGGCATGGCGCGCCGCGAGGTCGAAGAGCGCTTCGACCGCATTGTCGCCTTCTCCGAGATCGAGGACTTCATCGACCAGCCGGTCAAGACCTACAGCTCGGGCATGTTCATGCGCCTCGCGTTCTCGGTCGCGATCCACGTCGAGCCCGAGCTCATCATCGTCGACGAGGCGCTCTCGGTCGGTGACTTCAAGTTCCAGCAGAAGTGCCTCGACCGCTTCCACGAGCTCAAGGCCGAAGGGCGGACCATCCTCGTGGTCTCGCATTCGATCGGCGTCATTCAGAACTACTGCGACCGAGCGCTGTGGCTGCGCCGCGGCGAGGCGGTGGCCTACGATGTGGCTGAGCGGGTCGCGCGTTACTACTTCAACGACTACGACAGCATGCCGGCGGCGCTAGCGTCGGCGGCGCACGCAGGATCGACTGACGCTGGCGCTGCGCATGCTGAAGACGCCACTGCGAAGAGCGTTGACTCTGTCGCTCACGATGTCGTTGTCGCTACTGCCGGTGCTGCTGCCGCCGATGCTGCCGTCGACGCTGCCGTCGACGCTGCGCCGACCGTCACCGAGCCCGAAGGCTTCCAAGCCGAGTTCGAAGACTCCGAGGTCGCGCGCACCGTGCGCTTCGTCGTCGAGGGGCCGCGCGGCGCGGCGACGAGCTTCGAGACGAACGATGCATTGACGGTGACTTGGGACGTCGAGCTCCTGCGGCCGTTGCCGAACGCCAACTACGGCATTTGCTTCGAGTCGACCGATTCGGGGCGGCCACTCTTCGCGACGAGCGCCCGCAACGATGGCGTGCACGTGCCGCCGCTCGACGGTCGTGTGCGCCTGCGCTTCACCCTGCCTCGTGTCACGTTCTTGCGCGGGCGTTACCTGCTCCGCGTCACGGTCACGAACGAGCGTGGCATCACGATGTATGCGCGCGTCAACCAGGTCGTGGCCTTCGACCACCCGGGTCTCGACTGGGGCATCGTGCGGCTCGACGTCGAGTACGAGGCGCAAGCGCTGCGCGTGGATACGATCGAGACGACGCCGTGAAGCGCGCCCTCGTGACCGGCGCCGGCGGCTATCTTGGCTCGCGCCTCACGCGGCGGCTCGCGCGCCGAGGGACCGAGGTCGTCGTTTTGGCGCGCGACCTCGAGCGCACGCGGGCGAACCTCGCCGTCGCCGCCGGTGGCGACATCGACGGGGCGATCGTCGGCGGCGCGTCGTTGGACCTCGCCGATGCTGCCGCGCACGGCGAACAGCTCGAGCAGCTTTGCAGGGGCTGCGACGTCGTCTTCCACCTCGGGGCCGACCTCGCCTACTTCGGGTCCGAGAAGCTCTTCGCGACGAACGTCGCAGGCACGGCTGCGCTCTATGCGGCTGCGCTGCGCGCAGGGGTCCGGCGCTTCGTCTTCGCGAGCAGTGTCGAAGCGACGGGCTCGTCGCCGCTGCCAGCGCCGCGCGGCATCAGCGAGTACGGCATCCTCGCGCCCTACGGCCTCAGCAAGCTCTGCGCAGAAGAGCGCCTGCTCGCACGCGGCGCGTGCGAGCGGCTGGGCATTCTTCGCCTCGGGGTCTTGGTCGGCGAGGGGGACTCCTTGCGGCCGGGCCTCGCGACGGACCTCGTCGGTAGCGAAGCCGAAGTCATGGCGCTGCGCGACGTGACGCTGCCGGTTCTTGGCACCGATCGCGCAGTCGAGGCGCTGATCGATAGCGCTTCGACGCAGGGCTTCGTCCGCGAGCACGTCGTCGATCGTGATGCAGGCCTCGCCGAGCTCTGCGGTCCGTTCCTTGGTGAGCTCCCAGGTGATGAAGCACGCGAGTCGTCTGGAACAGCGGCGCTCGGCAGCATCGGAGCGACGACTGTGTTGTTGCGCTTCCTCCTCTGGCCGACGCCCGAACTCGCGGGCCGGCGCCTTCGCTGACTGCAGAGCGAGCCGTGGTCGCACCCGACACTGCAGCGCTCCAAGATGCGCAGCGCGACGACTGGACCGCGCTCCTCATCTTGCTGTGGATACCGCTCGGCCTCTGGATCGACGCCCGCATGCCCTACGGGCAACCAAGCGCCGACCTCGTGACTTGGAGCTTCTTCTTGCTGCTCGTCGTCCGAGCCTCGCGCTTGGAGCGCAAGACGCTCCTCAGCTGCCTGGTCTATGCGACGCTCGGCGAGGTCTTCCTGGCCCTCGTCTGGTCTGTGTACACATACCGGCTCGCGAACTTGCCGCTCTTCGTCCCGCCGGGACATGTGCTGCTCTTCTGCCTCGGTCGCCACATCGCGGCATGCCTGCCGCAGCGGTCCGTCGTGCCGCTCGGGATCGTCGGGATCGCAATCGGCCTCGATGCCATCCTGCGCCGCGGCGACAGCTTCAGCATCCCACTCTTAGTCCTGTTCGCGTTGGCCCTGCGCTCGCACGATCAGCGCCCCCTCTTCGTCACGATGTTCCTGCTCGCCTTCGCAATGGAACTCGTCGGGACCTCGCTCGGCAACTGGCGCTGGCGCGAAAGCGCGCCCTGGCTCGAGCTGGCGGCCGCCAACCCGCCTGCGGCGGTCGGCGCCTTCTACGTCGTCTTGGACCGCCTCGTGACGTGGACCGCGCGGCAGCGCTAGCGAGATTCGACAATCCTGCCCCAATGTGCTCGACGCGATTCTCGCTCCATTCGAGTTCACGGCAGTTCGACTCCGTAGACGATGATCCTGCAATAGACGAACTGCGCGGCGCTGTGGATCATCGCAGCTCGAAGAGATGCACTCGCTGGCCGGCACCGACGGCGAGCCGACCAGGCTCGCTGGCGATGTCCAAAGCGCTTATCTTGATGTTGGCCGGGAGAGGGAGGTCGACCTCCTGCAGCCTTTCCAGCGAGGCGACATCCCACAAGAAGAGCCTTCGATCTGTGACCCCAAGTAGAGTTGTGTTACTCAAGAACCCGAGCCAGTCGAGGGAATGGTCCAGCTCGCACGATCGCTGCAGCTTGTAGTCATCGGCACCTAGGATTGCGATTTGCTCCGCGCGTGCGATGGCCAAGAGTCGACCATCGGGTGAGAAGGCGCCAGCGCTCGGGCTCTGCTCGAAGTACTGCTGATGAACAAGAGTGCCGTCGACATCGAACACACGCAGAGCTCCGAAGAACTTACTGCCGAATCGTCCATTTCCGCACATCTCGGGCGGCGTCGCTTCCAACATGGCCACCTCGGTGGTGTTTGGACGGCGCAGAACGCGCAGCGGCTCTATGCGCCAGTAGGCGCCCTGCTGCCGGGACGCATCGATGCTACGAATACCACTTTTGTTCACGAAGAACGGACCGGACGCTTGACCCCCATGGGCATTCGCGATCGCCACGAGACGCATGCCTCGATCGAACGCAATCATCGGTATCGCGTGGAACTCTGCGTTGAACAGCCATGTGTTGGACCAAGGCGAGTCGGCCGTATCGAAGTCGAAGCCGCTTGGCGGCTTCCAATGCGCGACGAACTCCTTCCGCCTAGCGTCGAACACTCGAACGCCACTCGATTCAGCATGAACGAAGCGACCACTATATTCATCCTGGGCCAGGAGTCGTGGTCCGTCGAAGCGGCGGACAATCTCGCCTTTATAGGTCGCGATCACGCTTTCACCCCTGCCACGTGCGGCCAAATAGCGCCCATCGACGGACCACAGCACGCGCTCTGGCTTTCCCTTATGCCCACTGATCGATCGATGTTGACGGTCGTGAAATATATGCAGCTGGCCCGAATCGTCGCTGACGAAGAGTCGGCCCTCAGGACCGAAGCGCAGTCGATGAATATCGCCCCGGGTAGGAAGCCGCAGCGGTTGCAGCTCCTCACCGTTCACAGCAACGTGGAGGACGGTGCGATCCGCATCATCCAACAACGCGAGACGTCGACGGTCCGATGAGGCAGCCCAGCGCGGTCGCTGAGCCCCGGTTTCATAATTCCGCCCAGCTAGCCGCAAGGAAGTCCGCATTGCGATGATTGGCTCTCCGCGAAGATCCGTGCCAAGCACGATGCCACGCCTGAGCTCTTGGTGCGGAGACGGCGACCGCAGAGACACGTGAACGTGTTCTTCATGAACCGCGTAGCCGTCGCTCGAACCACTGATCCAACACTCACTTCCGTCCGTACCCACGACAAGTGTTTGATGCCGCCGGGACAGTAGTTCGACCTCCTGTGCGTCACTGAGCACAGCAGCGTGCTCGCCCAGTGAGACGCGGCGCGTGTGTAACGTTCGGGCCTCGTCTCTCGTACTCGAGATCCACATCAAGACCGCGCCGTCGCCGCTCCATTCAAAGGCTAACGGACCGTCCGATATGGATTCGCTTGCCCCCGTCTGGAGGTTCAAGATCCGCAGCGTCGCTTGTTCGCCCTTTTGGCTTGGCCGTGTCGAAATCGCAGCAAAGCGTCCCCCCGGATGCACACGCGCCGTGGCATGGACCTCGAAACGCCGCCTTGGCTCCAACGTGCTCCCGTCGCGGACGAGCAGGTCACCGTGCTCCCCTGTCGTGCACAAGACCCGACCATCGGCGGAGAGACTCCAGTCCACGATCTCGCCGCCACGCACGTCAAAAGAACCGACTTCCTGCAGGTCGAGAACCTTACGCTGCGCCGCTGTTTGCACCGCCAACGTGAGTAGCGCCGTGACTACAACTCCAACTCGACGCATGCTGATCTCCACGGATTGCACGGATTAGGAAGCGCCCGAGCCTGCTGAGCGAGACCGTCGCGGGGGTCACGACAGCACTCGAGTGTAGCAGCTCCGCCTGCTATCGCCACCTGTCCCGCTCGAATCGGGCCGTGGTCCTAGCGAGACAGGCTGCTCCGACTTCAACGTCCGTGACCGTACTCGGGTTCAAGCGCGTTATCGACCAGGATGTCTGGCATA
>CALLZN010000245.1 GCA_937858895.1 uncultured bacterium
CTGTGGCAACACGATCGAGCTTGGATGGCTGGGCAGTTCCAGTCGCGACCGACGTTGCCTTCGCCCTCGGAGTGCTCGCCTTGGCGGGCCCGCGCGTCCCGGCACACCTCAAGCTCTTCTTGCTGACCCTCGCGATCGCCGACGACGTTGGCGGCATCCTCATCATCGCGACGGTCTTCACCGAAGCGCTGTCGTGGCCTGCCCTCGCGGCGGCCGCAGCCTGCATCGTGACGATCTTGACGATGCGCTCGCTGCGCTTCGATCACCCGCTCGGCTACGTGCCGCTCTGCGCGCTGCTCTGGTACTTCACCCTGCAATCGGGCGTCCATGCAACGATCGCAGGCGTAGTCGCCGGACTGCTCGTGCCCGGTACGCCGATGCGCGGCATCGACGTCATCGAGCGCGTCGACCGCGGCCTCTACCCGATCGTGACCTTCGTGGTCTTCCCGCTCTTCGCGATCGCGAACACGGGCATCGAGGTGCAGGGCGCCGTCCTCGCCAGGGCTACAGAGAGCCACGTGTTCTGGGGCGTCGCGTTGGGGCTCTTCGTCGGCAAGTGCCTCGGGATCACGCTCTTCACGCGCGCGGCCCTGCGCCTCGGCTTGGGCAGCCTGCCGAAGGGAGTCGGCCGCGAACACGTCCTCGCGGTCGGCATGCTCGGCGGCATCGGCTTCACGGTCGCGATCTTCGTCGCCGATCTGTCTTTCACGAACAAAGCCGCCCTCGCCGAAGCGAAGATCGCCATCCTCGTCGCATCGGCGCTGGCCTCGGTCACCGGCCTCACGCTGCTGCGACGCATGTCCGCGCCTGTGCCTGTCAGGCGCAGTGCTCGAGCCAGGTCTGGGCCATGAGGGCCGCGCCGGCGGGCGTCGGATGCACCCCGTCCTTCGCCCAGTGTTCGGGCGAGGCGTGTTCGCAAGCGCGCTCGAAGCGCTCGTGGAAGGGCACCCATGTCGCATTGTGGGCGAGGGCGACGCGACGCGCTGCAGCGCGGTACTGATCGAAGTCGGGGAACCACGTGTCGTCGACTGCACCGCAGCGCAGCACGAAGGGCTCGCAGACGACGAGCTTGACGCGCGGGAGCGCCGCGCGCGTGCGCGCCAGCAGGGCGTCGTAGTCGCGCTCGTAGATCTCGCACGTGCCGTCGTACTTGCCGTTGCGCTGGTGCCAGATGTCGTTGACGCCGATCAGAATCGAAAGGACGTCGGGCACGAGCGCGAGGCAGTCCTGCTCCCAGCGCTTGGCGAGCTGGAAGACCTTGTTGCCGCTGATCCCGCGGTTGAAGCAGCGCACGCTCGAGGCCTCGCCGCGCGTCAAGAGCGAAGCAGCCGCGAGCCACGCGTAGCCGTCGCCGAGAGCCGCGTGCTGGTTGGCGTTCGCCTCCGACTCGCGGACGCGGTCCGCGTCGGTGATCGAGTCGCCTTGGAAGAGGACGACGTCGGTCGGCCCGACGACGGGATCGTGGTCAGCCCCACCCTTTGCGGGCCGCGAGGCGCAGGCCGTCAAGCCGAAGGCCCCCACGGCAGCGATCGCGCCGCCAAGGCCCAAGAACTCACGACGCTGCGTCGGCTTTGCTGCTGCATGCTTCTCACTCACTTCGTCAGCGCTCCTTGCGCTCGTTGTTGCGCGGCCAAGAGTTGTCGCTCGGATTGCGATCGGGGAAGCGGCGCTTCGGGTCGAAGACAACGCGCTTCACCTTCAAGCCTGGGTGCGCGAGCCTCGCATCGAAGCTGCGGCGCCCATCGAACCAGACGTCGACCGGCCAGGTGTAATCGAAGGCCGCCGGACCACTGCGCTGCGCGCCCTCGGGTATGGCTTCGTCAGCAACGTCGCCCTCGCACTCGAAGCGCAACACTACGGGCGACGGCATCTCGCCGTCTTGGCAGACGGTCACGACCGTCGCTTCGCCATCGCTGCGCATGCCTTGGACGCGCCCGTCGACCGACTCCGTCGTCCAGAGCCAGGCATACCAAAACCAGTCGAGGTCCCGGCCGAGCTCGCTCGAAACACAGTGGGCGAAGTCCCAAGGCGAGGGGTGCTTGAAGGCCCAGGCCTTCGTGTAAGCGCGGATCGCGCGCTGCACCTCGTCGTCGCCGACGATGCCGCCGAGCATCGAAAGCATGAGCGGGGCCTTGCCGTAGGTCGTGAACCCGTAGCTATCGCCCGCATGGTTGGCCGACCACATCATCGGTGGCTCACTCTCGTCGCCCGCCCGCCGGCCATAGCTCTGGCCGAGACCGTCGAGGCGCGGGCTCGTGCCGCGCTGGTCGGCGTCCGAGAGCAGGTTCATATATTGGTTGAGACCCTCGTCCATCCAGCCGTACCAGGTCTCATTAATACCGAGCATCATCGGCCACCACTGGTGCGCGGTCTCGTGGTCGGCAGCACCTTGGTTGGAGTTGATGACCATCGGATATTCCATGCCGAGGCTCGGCCCGTCCTGCAACGTGAGCTGCGGGAAGGGATAGGGCGCCCAGAGCTTCGAGTAGAACTCGAGGGCGTGCCGCGTGATCGCAGCAGCGTTGCGATACGCCCGCTCGTTCTCTGGCAAGTGCACCATATAAATGGGGATCATGCCCTTGCCCGGAATGTCGGCGCGCGCTCCCTTGTAAACATAATTCTCGGCTGTCGCCCAAGCAAAATCATTGACGAGCTCGGCCTTGTAGTGCCAGACCAGGCGCTCGCCGTCGCGCGTCGCCTTGCCAGGCCCGACTTCGCGCGCGCTGACGATGGTCGTGACCTCGTCGCTCTCCATGACCTGGCGGCGTCGCTCGAGGGCTGCTTCGGTCAGAACCTCCTCGGCGTTCTGCAGCACTCCAGTCGCAGTCACGATCCAACCAGCCGGCACATCGATGCGCACGTCGAAGCTGCCGAAGTTGTTGTAGAACTCTGCTGGCCCGAGGTAGAGATTCGTGTCCCAGCCGCGCAGGTCGTCGTACTTCGCGAGGCGA
The DNA here is from genome assembly GCA_937858895.1 of uncultured bacterium. Taxonomy (GTDB): domain Bacteria; phylum Planctomycetota; class UBA1135; order UBA1135; genus JACKHW01. The sequence goes on from CALLZN010000245.1 coordinate 2,952, forward strand.
GGAAACCACTGGGTCGGTTGGAAGAGCTTGTCGCCGAAGCGCTGGGTCATGCGATGGCCACGCCCGGCCTGGCCGCCGGGCAGTCGCGTGTGCCACTCGATGTCGATCTTCGCCTTGGCGCCGCTCGCGATCGGCGCGCTCAAGGCCACGCGAGCGAGCGTCTGGTCGAGGTCGCGTGCGCGTAAGGCTCCGCCGCTGCGGCCGCGACCGCGCGGCCCGCTGCGCTGGAGCTCGGCTTCGACGCCATCGACGGCGAGCCGTGTCACGACCATGCCTTCGGTCGTCTCGGCAGGCACCGACGTGCCGCGGGGCACGTTCGCGCGGAAGATGTTGTGGTCGAGGCGCAGATACAGCTCGTTCAAGCGGTCCGGGCTCGCGTTGTGCAGCGTGATCGTCTCCTTGCCGTGAATCGTCTGCGTGCTCACGTCGAGGCGCGCTTCGATCACGAAGTCGGTCTGCACTTGCCAGTAGCGAGGCCCGGGCAGTCCGCTCTTGTCGCGAGTGCCGGCATCGAAGGCCCTGCGAATGGACTTGGTCATCGGCATCGAGCGTCGAATCGCTCGCCGCTCTCGCTCGAGTTCGACGCTCTGCGCAGACAAGAGCGGCGCGAGGCTGTGACCAAACGCTCCAAGGATGGCGACTGGAGCCAATGCGAGCAGCCGAGTTTTGAGTTGGAACATCGCGAACAGGCCTCCTAGCGAATCATTTTGTTGCCATCGACGCCGACCTCTTCGCCGAACTGTACGCCGAACTCGATTGGCTCACGCGAGGCCGGCGACGATGTCGGCAGCGCGGCGGCGCGCTTCGTCCAGTGCCTCGGTCACGCGCTGTCGGCACAGCGCGAGCGCCTCGGGATCTTGCATGAGCCCAGCCGGCACGTCCACGGGTTCACCCGTGAAGAGGACGACCTTGGCGAAGGGCTTGGGAACGATCATGCGATCCCAGGACTTGGCCCGCCAAGTTCGACTCGCGGCCAAGCCCGTCGGCAAGATCTTGCGACCGGCCTTCGACGCGAGCATGAGGACGCCGTCTTGACACGAGCCCGCCGGGCCGCGCGGCCCGTCCGGCGTCACGACGAGAGCGACCTCACGCGGAACGCGCAGCATCTCGATCAGCGCACGCGCTCCACCCCGCGTGCTCGAACCACGGACCGGTCGGTAGCCGATGCGCTGCATGACCTTGGCGATGATCTCGCCGTCGCCGTGCTGGCTGATCATGACCGCCATGCCATGCCCGCGCCCGATGAAGGCGCCGGGCAGCAGCGCTTCGTGCCAAACCGTCAGGATCGCAGGAGTCGGCTCCGCGCGGTCGAAGCCGAAGCGCTCGACGCCGCGCCATTCGGTGCGCCAAGTCGCGACGAGAGTGCGCAACACCGGGTAGCCAAAGCGCGCCAAGCGCCGCGCCTTCTCGAGCTTGCGCGCTTGGCGCTCAGCCTCGACTTCGCCGTCCGCCACAGCTTCGTCCGCCCCGGTCATGGAGCCATCATGGCGCGCGGCGCTTGTGGTCGGCGGCGCTTTTCTTGGGGATCCACACGCAAGATCTCAGCCCCCCACGAAGTGCGCGACGACAGCGACCGTGTCGGGCGTCTTCGGCGCCGCGTCGTACATGCGCACGAAGTCGCGGCACTGCTTGGCGTCGACGCCGCGGAGCGCGTCGACCCAGGCGGGCGGAACGGGTTGGTAGCGCATCCACGCCACGATGCGCAGACCCGTGGCTGGACCGTCGACCTTGATGTTGAAGTGCACCTTGTCGCGACCATCCACGAAGTCGACGTCGTTGCCGATGCCGACGGGCTCGGTCTCGGCGATGTGAGGACCGCTGCGCTTCCAGCCGCGCGGCAAGAGACGGTTGTCCTTACGCTTCTCGACCATCTTGGTGAGGAAGGTCGTTGGCTTGCCATCGGGGTCGTTGGCGACCATCTCGTAGACGACGACGTCGCTCGGCTTCTCGACGCGCGTGACGTGCGGGAGCGCGAGCTCGTCGTCGACGCCGACGAGACGGCCTTTGTCGTCGCTCGCGCCGGTCTCGAAGACGACATCGCGGCCACGGCGGACCTGGACGTGCAGCCAGGCGCGACGTGATGGATAGCCGGTCGGGAACTTGTGACCAGCGAGGTTCTCGGCGACGAGGTCGAAGGTCAGTTGCCCTTCTTCGACCTCGGCGTCGTGGATGGAAAGGCGCAGCGTCTCTTCGCCGAGCTGGCGCCGCGCGGCGGCCGCCATGCGCGAGAGCGCCTCGGCCGACGCCGTCACGCCGAGCTCTTCGCGGTGCTCGCGCAAGATGTCGAGCATGAAGGCATTACCGCCGACGAAGGCGTGCGAGCGGTAGCCCTCCCGGACAGGGATCAAGAAGTCGACCCCCATCGGGTTGCGCGCGATACGCGTCGGTCCGGTCTCCGCCATGTGACACTCTTGGCAGGAGCGCGTCGCCTCGCTCTTCCCTGCCTCATCGTTGAAGGCGCTGTTGCGCCACTCGAGGTAGGGCGATTGTTCAGGAAAGGACTTTCCTTGGTGCGCCGTCGTGAGCGTGTGACAAGTCGCGCAGAGCGCCGACGATTGAATGTGTGGCGCATGTGTGGGCGTGTAATTCACATGCATCTGCATGGGCCCAGTCGCCGGCTCCTCGAAGGGGCCGAAGATCTTGCGCTCCTTGCCCATGATCGGACGCCCCGAGAAGGTCCGCTCTTCGCCGAGGCCTTCGGCCGTGATTTGGTGGCACATCGTGCAAGAGACGCCGTCCTGCGCGAGCGGGGCAGCAGCGACGTCCGCGAGCAAGGGTGCCGATTCGCCTTTGAGCTTGCGCGTGTGGTGCGCCATCGGCGTGTGACATCGCAAGCAGATCGCCTGGACAGCCTGACCCTGGCTGAGCGACTCCTTCTGCATCTGGGCGTGGAAGTAGGGATCCTTGAAGGCGTTCCCCATCATCGTCGCGTTCCAGAGGCCGTGCGGCGACACATCGTCACCCGTCGCGCTGCGCATCGCGTTCGCGCGTGGCGACGAGCTGTGGCAGAGCGCACAGTCCTTACCCACGCGGAAGAACTCGTCCCCTCGAGCCGCCCGGCCTCGGCGACCCGGACCCTGCTCGCTGTAATCGCCGCCGAAGTAGAGAGAAGCGAGCAAAGCCAGAGGCGTTGCGATGAGAAACGACGCGCGTGAGCCAAGCATCATGCTGCGAAGGTAACTCTCGAGGCGCAGCACTCCAAGCCGCGAATCAGCGCAGCGGAAGCTCGGCCTTCTCAACCGTGACGTCCTCAACCGTGACCTTCTCAACCGCGACGTCCTCAACCGCAACGTCCTCAACCGCGACCTGCTCGACTGTCGATAGCCTCGACATGCAACGAAGCGCCAGCGCCAGCGCCACCACGACCGCGACCGCCAACGCGACCACAGGGCATAGAGTGGTCCCGGCCCGCGCGCGGATCGCCGCAGAGCTGGGTCTCGTCCTCGCGATCAGCCTCGCCGTGCGGGCGCTCTTCTTGTTGGTCATGCCCGAGTCGGCGCTGTCCCTCGACGTCCGCGGCTGGAAGAGCGTGGCCCTCGAGCTCGCGGAAGGCCGCAACCCCTATGCGACGACGACGCGGCTCAACTGGCCGCCACTGTGGATGCTCTGCATCGACGCCATGTCGCGCACGGCGCGCCTCCTCGAGGTCGACTTCGCGCGCGTCCTCCAGGCCTTCCTCGTTTCCGTCGACCTCGCTGTGGCCGCCCTCGCCTATGGCATCCTCCGGAGCTTGGCGGTCGTGGATGCCACGAAGATCGTGATCTTTGGCATCTCGCTCAACCCCATCCTCATCCTCCTCAATTGCCAACATTGTAATTTTGACATCCTCGTCGGCGGCCTCGTCCTCGCCTTCGTGGCCGCGCTGGTCTGCCACGCGCGGCAAAGAACTGCCACGCGCGATGCAACGCCGTGGCTCTTGGCGTGCTTCCTGCTCGGCCTCGCGGTCTTGGCCAAGACCGTCCCCATCGTGCTCGCGCCCTTGCTCGCCATTGGCCTCGATCGCGTGTCTTGGGGTAAGCGCATCTTTGGGGCGACGCTCGTCTGCTTTCCGGTCCTGCTCGGCCTCGGTGTCGTCTTCGTGTTGGCGCCCAACGCGGTCATCGACAACGTCCTCGCCTATCGATCGGCGCCGGGCTCCTTCGGTTGGACCGCGATCCTGCAATGGCTGGAACTCGATTCGGTCCTCGCGGCCTACAGCAGAGCCTTCCCCTTCGCGCTCCTGGCCATGCTCGCCCTCGTCGCGCGCCACGTGCGCCGCCACTCGAGGCAATTGGATGGAAGCGCCATTGCGATGCTCGCGGTCATACTCTTGATTGCGGTGCCGACCTTCGGGCCCGGCTACGGCTCGCAATATGTGTGTTGGTACCTGCCGACCTTGGTCATCGTGGCTGGTGTCACACAACAAATGCGACGACCGCTCGCCATCCTGCTTGGGATCGCGTCGCTCGTTTACATCTTCGAGTATGCGCTCTTCCCGGCGCAGGGCGCATTCTTGCTGTGGATGACGAGCTTCGCGGAACCGATCCGGTCGTGGAGCCAGGCCTTCGCTTCGCCGAGCGCGCAGGCGATCGCGCGCTTGCCGTTCTTTGCTGCGTCGCTGGCCTTGATATGGCTCTTGGCGCGCCGCGTTAGCGTTAGCGCTAGGAACGGACCCGGCCGCTGATCGTCACTCGATCACGAGACCGTGCCAAATCGTGATCGACTTGAAGGTCGTGCTGCGGCGCTCAGCGCCGTTCCAGATCGCGATGCCAACTTGGACTTGGTCCTTGGTCTCATCGGCGACGAAGTCGACTTCGCCGGCGGCACTTCCCTCGAGGGCGCGCGAGAAGAGGACCCGCC
>CALLZN010000246.1 GCA_937858895.1 uncultured bacterium
CTCAGTGACGAGCGCGGCGCCGTCATCCGCGAAGTCGACGCACCGGCGAAGTAGCCCTGCAGCCTGGCACGACGCCTGACGCGGGAATCCGGTGAGCAAACCGCGCGCGACTGCCTACGTTGCGGGGCGCAGCCCCGACTTCGATTGACACAGGCGCCAGGTTCATGCTTGCTTCATCTCGTTCGATATTTCTCACCTTCGTCCTGGGATGCAGCCTCGCTGGCGCGCCAGGGCCGCTCGCTGCACAAGGCCGTGCGATTGGCTTCGAGGAGACCTTCGCCTTGGCGGCTGATCGCGCGAAGGCCCTCGAAGCCTTGGCACCGGGCACGCGCGACTATTACTATTATGGCTGTCTCGAGGCGTTGGGGCGTGAGGACTTCGAAGCGACGCGCTCGCTGCTCGGTGACTGGGTGCGGCGCTTCGGCCGCCAACCCGAGGTGGAGCAGATCGAGAACCGCCTCCTGCTACTGTCTCATCGTGAGCACGAGTCGTTGACGTATGAGGAGTTGCGCAAGAAGTTGGGTGTCAGCTTCGCGCATCGGCGCCGAGTGCCCGGAGCGAAACGTGGGCTGCCGACCCGGCTCAATGACGACCTGATCCGAGCCGAGCGCCTCGATGCGCGAGCCCTGTCGGCTTACCCCGAGACGGTCGATGGCTTTCGTCCGTCGGCATACCGGGCACTCGCGACGCGCGAGCTGAGCGCTGGACAGTTGAGGAGCTTGCTGACCCGGGCAGCGGAGCCGGACTTGCCCGGCTTGCCGCAGTTGGTCATCCGTGACCTCGAGGGTCGTGGCGCTGGAGACTTCGGCGACTTGGCCATCCATGGGCAGTTGACGCTGGAGCAGCTCGATGCATGTCTGCGCCTCAAACCTGGTTTGTTGACGTCACAAGATTTCGTAGCGACCTACCTCCTGCGCCTACATCCAGGCAGCGACGAGGACCTCCGTGTCGACGCATCGGTACGCGCGGCCTACCTCGAACGTCTCGATGCGTTCACGCAGCGCTTGCCGCAGCAGCATAATTCGCTCAAGGCGCACGTCCTCTACCACGGACTCGTTCACGATCTCGAGGCTGGATCGCCGTCGCGAGATCGCTTCGTGCGATATCTGCAGCTGCCGCGCCAGCAGTCCTACTACCGACAAGATCGTCTGCGTGCTGCCGTGCCGGTCGCGAAACTGGGTGTGGCGTATGACACAGGACTTGCGCCTATCGGCGATGACTCCGAGCTCGTCCGCCGTTATCTATTGTTCTTCTTGTCACAGATGGACAGCTTCGAAGTCTTCGACGCCTACTTCGAAGCGAGCTACCTGCGGCACGCCTTCGCCGAGGCCCAGTTGCTGCTCGGTCACGCGGGAGCAGTCGCCGACAAGGAGCGCTGGTGCACCATGCTTGGTGATCCTTCGAGCTATGAAGCATTGGTGCATCGTGTCGACATCGACTTCGCACCAACACAGAAGCGTCATTTCAAGCGAGACGAGGACGTCGTAATCGAGGTCGACGTCAAGAACGTCTCGACGCTGTTGGTCAAGGTTTTCGAGGTCGACTCCTTCAACTACGTGCGTGAATTGGAACGGGAGGTCGATGCTTCGATCCCACTCGACGACCTCGTGCCGAACTTGGAGCAGAGCCATGAGTATGATGAAGCTCGACTGCGGCGGGTCCGGCGACGTCTCGAGTTTCCATCTCTGCGCGGACCGGGTATCTATGTCGTCGACCTCATCGGGAACGGTATGTCGAGCAGGGCAGTCATTCGGAAAGGACGCCTGAGCTTTACGGAGCGCAAAGGCGCAGCAGGTCATGTGTTTCGCGTGTTCGACGAGTCTGGGAGGCATCGCCGTGACGCGCGCATTTGGTTCGGCGGACGCGACTATCGAGCGAACAGCGACGGTGAGATAGGACTACCATATTCGACCAAGCCCGGTAGGTCGCGCATCATCCTGCGCGATGGTGACTTTGCGTGCGCGAGCAGCTTCGACCACAAAGCCGAGACCTACACGCTGCACGCTGGCATCCACGTGGATCGCGAGAGTCTCGTAGCGGGGAAGGTAGCGCGAGTTCTTGTGCGTCCCAGCCTCTTGGTCGGCGATGCGCACGCCGCGTTGCAGCTCCTCGAGGATTCGGAGTTGGTGATCGAGGCAACTCATCAAGAAGGAACGACGACTCAAGCCGTGGTCGACGTCTACAGCGCGACGATGGCGAGTGACTTCGTCCACACAATGCGAGTTCCGGAAAGGCTGAAACGCCTGCGCATGCACATGCGCGCGCGTGTGCGCAGTATGAGCCGGGATGCATGGACGGAATTGAAGAGCTCGCCGGTCGACTTCGACGTCAACTGGATAGATCAGACAGATCGAACTTGGGCGCCGCTCTTGGGGTCTCGTGCTGGTGAGAACGGTGCAGTCCTTTACCACATCGATGTGCTCGGGAAGACCGGAGAAGCAAAGCAAGGCCTGCGCCTCGGGCTAGTGCTGCGCCATCGCGACTATGTGGATCCCATCCCAGTGACTCTCGAGACCGATGAGCGAGGACGTGTCGAGCTCGGGACTCTCGAGGGCATTCAGGAGATCCAATGTTCGGACGAGCTAGCAACCGCACCGAGTCCATGGTACCTCCATCGTGATCGACATCGCTACCCGAGTCGGCTCCACGGACATGCTGATCAGACCCTGCGCTTGCCGTTCTCGGCCCCTGAGCAGCGGCCGACACGCGATCGCTTGTCCTTCTTCGAGCTCCGCGCTGGCAAGTACGCTTTTGATTCCTTCGATAGCCTTCGCGTCGATGGTGGATATCTCGAACTCGTGGGCTTGCGCGCTGGAAGCTATCTGCTCCACCTCAAGCACGAGGGAGTCAAGATCGACGTCGAAGTCGTGAGTGGCGAGCGAAGCGGTCGCTTTGTGGTTGGCGGCAAACGCGTGCTAGAGATGAGCGACGCGACGCCCTTGCAGATCGTCAAGGCGGATCTCGCGGCGGCGTCGTTGCGCGTGGTCCTCGGCGGCGCGACGCCGAGCACACGCGTTCATGTCGTCACGCATCGCTATGCATCGGCTTACGATGCATACGAGGACCTGCTCGTGACGCCCGGTCGCTTGCCTTTACGGCTCGTGTTGATGCCGTCGCTATCCAGCTTTCACTCTGGGAGGCCGATCGACGACGAGTATCGCTATATCCTCGAGCGTCGCGCTTCCAAGAAATTCCCAGGCAACATGCTGAGACGACCGAGCGTGCTCCTCAATCCGTGGGCGGTCGCCACGGCCGTGAGCGACCTCGAACGCGACACGGCTGTCGGAGCTTTTGGCGGACGTGGCGGCGCAAGGGGGGCAGGCGGCAGAGCAGGTCGACCGAAGAATGCCTGGTCAAGAGGTCCAGAGATCTTTGCGAACCTAGACTTTTTGCCAGATGGCGCGCACACGGTGGCGAACCTCAAGCCAGATGCGAATGGTGTCGTAGAGCTACCCGTCGACCAACTCGGGTCGGGGAACATCGTTGACATTCTCGTATTCGATAGCGAAAGCAGCGTCGCGACGCGGCTGCACCGCGATGAGATCGAGCTCCGGCCACGCGATCTCGTGCTCAAAGAGAGCCTCGAGCCGAGCAAGGCATACGCCGAAGCGCGTCGAATCCGCTTCGTGGACAAGGGCGGCAGCGTGACGATCTCCGGAGGTTCGATGTCACGAGCCGCAGTCATCGATTCGCTCGATCGTGTCTTTGCGCTCTTCCGTTCGCTGGCCCCTAAGGCTGCAGATATCGAGCGCTTTGAGTTCGTGCTCGATTGGCCGAACAAGTCGGAGGACGAAAAGCGAAAGCTCTACTCTGGCCATGCATGCCATGAGTTGCATTTGTTCCTCTATGAGAAGGACTCCGACTTCTTTCGTCGAGTCGTCGAACCTCACTTGCGCAACAAAGTCTACAAGACATTCATCGATGAGTTCTTGCTCGGTCTCGACTTGCGACGCTACCTCGAAGCTCACCGTTTCGCGCGCTTGAACGTCGTCGAGAAGATCCTCTTGGCGCGACGGCTCGATGAATCAACCGGCGGTGATCGGCATAGGGCATCGGTGGGGCGCCATATTGCTGAGCTCCACACGCTCGATCCGTTGGATGTTGATGCAGAAGCAAGTCGCTTCGAGCTGGCGCTCAACAACGACGATCTTTCCGTTGGGGTTGATCTGGCATCTACGCTTCGGAGCGTCTCGAGCTCAGTCGAAGAGGCAAAGAGGTCATCGGTGCGTCGGGCGCGCGCCAGCGC
>CALLZN010000247.1 GCA_937858895.1 uncultured bacterium
GCAGTTGGGGTCGGCCGAAGTGCGCCCCGGCCAAGGATGCTCCCAGAACAAGACGCCGGTCTCGGGGTCGTGGCCCGAGACGCTCGCCTCGTTGACGACGAGGACCTGGTCGACGCCCGCGAGGCGCGCGTACTGCGGCGAGGCCTGGCTCAAGTGGCGTGAGGGCCCCTTCCAAATCGTGGCTCCGCTCACCTTGTCGAAGGCGACGATCCCGCTGCGCGTTGCTTCGTCCTCGCCGCCGACCGGGCAGAAGAGTCGCTTACCGATGATGAGCGGCGAGTTGCTGCGGCCGTAGTCGACGACGCGCGCTTCCTGGTCGGGACTGATACCGAAGTCCCTTGGCAAGTCGCGGCGCCACAGGAGGCGGCCATCGGCGCCGTCGAGGCAGAGCAGGACGCCGAAGGCGCCGAGCGCGTAGACACGCCCTTCGTCGATGAGCGGCGTGGCGCGCGGACCGTCGCCACCGACTGGGTGGGTCTTGTGCGCGTCCTCGTCGTGCGACCAGAGCAAGTCGCCGCTCTGGACGGCATAGGCAGTGACGAGTTCACGTTCGCCACGCTGCTCTTGGGTAATGGCGACACCGTTGACGATCGCGAAGCCCGACCAACCCTTGCCGATGTCCTTGCGCCATAGAAGCTCGGGCGGGCGAGCTTGCCAGTCGCGGGCGAGGTCGACGCCGTGCACCGTCGCATCGCGCTGCGCACCCAAGAAGCCTGGAAAGTCCGTCGCGCGCACGGTTGTCAAGTCGACTCGTTTCTGGTCACCCTCACGTGGCAAGGCCAGGACGCGTGGCTCCGACCAACGCCACGAGAAGCTCGGAATCATGGAGCCGCTGACACCTTCGTAGCGAAAGGCCGCGGCGAAGGCAGCCACGAGACAGGGCGCAGCCAAGGCTGCACCAAGACGCAAGCGCGGCGACCAAGCGCTCGCGACCACGAACCACGAGAAGAGCACCAAGCTCGCCAGCACCACGCCGAGCGCCGTGAAGACGTTGCGCATCCCGCTGTCGCCGAACGGGTCCGTGAAGAAGGCCCACGCCGCAAAACCGAGCGAGAGGGCCGCGAGCGCGGCGACGAAGAGACCAGGGATGTAGCGTCGCTTGCGGCGTTGTTCGACCATGCGAATACGCTACAGGAGCACGCGCTCAGCGCTTCAGGCCGATGCTCTCGAGCAGGTCGGTGAAGGCTGAGAGCGGCCCATCGTCGACCGCGGCGATGGCCGCTTCGAGGAGGGTCTTGGTCGGCGCGTCGGCCTCGTTCTCGGCCACGAAGCGCAGGTTCGAGAGCAGCGCCTCGTCGCGGCGCGAAGCGATGACATAGGCCGTCGTTTGCCGCACGAGTGCTGACGCATCCGCGAGGCCCCGCCCGAGGATGGCGGTGACGGCTTTGCGGTTCTCGAGCTTGGCAGCCGCGACGATGGCCTGGACGCGAAGCGCCTCGTCTTTGGACGACGCCACGAGCTTCTCGATCGCGCGGACGTGCTTGCTGCTCTTGGGCTCGAGTTCGACCAAGGCACGGAGCAAGACGGCGCGAACGGCGGCGGTCTCGTCCTTGTCTTGGTAGCGCTTGGTCAAGTCAGGGATGAAGGCGCTGTCCTGCAGGGCCGCGAGCGCGAGCGCCGCGGCCTTGCGCACCTCCTCTTCGCTGTCGCCTATGGTCTTGACGACGACGCGCGCCCAGTCCGCTGGTGAGTGCTTGGCGATCAAGTCGAGCATGCTGACGCGACGTTCACTGCCGCCACCTTGACCACCCTGGCCGCCGCCACGCCGACCGCGACCGAAGGTCAAGGCGAGCACACCGAACTCGAGGACCTTGGGCTCGTCGCTGAAGACGAGCTTGGGGATGAGCTCGCGAGCATTGCCCCAGACCGCCATCCCGCCCTTGGCAAGCTCGGCGACAGCCGCATCGAGTTCACCCTTGGTCGGTGGCTCGTCGATGCGGCTGCCGGGATAAGGAGACGAGCCGAAGCGAAACTCCGTCGGCGCGCGCGCCGCATCCGAGAGCTCATGTTGGAAGTTCGGGTCGACCTTGCGCAGAACCCAGGCGAGCGCCCACTCGAGCTCCCCCTTGGTCAAGGCACCGTTGACCGACCCGAGCACCGTGCCCTCCGGTGACAAGAACAGGTGCTGCGTTTGGATCCAACGATCCTCGCCCTCACCGAAGGCCTTCGCGCGCAGCTCCTGGTAGCAAGCCTGTTGCACCGCAGCCGTCACGCCTGGCATGAGGGCCTTCTCGTCACGCGAGCAAAAGACGTTGACCGTCTTGGCCGCGAGCTTGGCGAGCTGGGCGTCCTTGTAGTGTTCCGAGAGAAAGCGATGACTCGCGCGCTCGAGCTCGCAATGAATGGCAACGACGATCGGCGCCTTGCGCTGGCCAGCGGCGGCGATCGCGGCATCGAGGCTCGATGCCCAAGCGATCTTTGCTCGCTGGGGAGCCGCTGCGCTGCGACTCGCTGCTCCAACCGTCGCGCTCGCAAGGAGACCGGAGAAGAGAGCCGCCACGAAGCAGAGCGTCGTCCTCGCGATTGCTCGCTGGCGCCGCAAACCGCACATCATCGATGCTTGCCACATGCAGCGTTGTTTACCGCAAAGGCCTAGCTGGGGTCGATAGAAGTCACGTTTCGTTACTCAACGTCAGCTTTGCTTCACATTGGCGCTAGGTCGACGGCGTGCCCGACTTGCGCCACGAAACGGTCCGTGTTACGACGATCCGACGCGTCTGGGTCAAGAAGCGGCAAGATTGCTCGCAGCCGCCCTCACGCGCGTGCCATCGAGGCAAAGCGATCCACTATGCATACAGCTCTCAAAGCGCAGATCCTCGGCGTGATTCTCTGCGCGAACCTCTCGGGCTTGGCTGCGCAGGACCTCTACGACACGAGCCAAGTCAAGACGATTCAGATCACGGCGCCGAGCAACTGGCGCACTCTGATGGCGAACAACTACGCGAGCCAGGCGCTCATCAAGGTTGACGTCACGATCGACGGCAAGACTTACCGCGAAGTCGGCGCTCGACACAGGGGCTTCTCGACTTATCGCTTTTTGCCGACCGGCAAGACCGACAAAAGGCCTTGGAAGCTGCTCTTTGACGAGTACGTGAACGGCCAAGAAGTGCAGGGGTACCGCACGCTCAATCTCAACAACAACATTTGGGATCCGAGCATGATGCGTGAGGTCGTCGGCTACGAGTTCATGCGCCGCTACATCCGCGCGCCGAAGTGCTGCTTCGTGCAGGTCAAGGTCAACAACGAAGACCTCGGCATTTTCACGAACACGCAGCAGATCAACAAGGATTTCCTCGACGAGCATTTCCGTGACGACAGCGGCAATCGCTATCGCGGTGATCGCCCGAGCACATCGACGAACTACAACGAGACGGCCCTGACCTGGCTCGGCACGAGCGTATCTCGTTACCAAGCAGCCTATGAGCTGAAGACCGAGAATGGCCCGCACACACCGTGGGTCAAGCTCGTACAGCTCTGCGATGTCCTCAACAACACGAGCGTCGGTCAACTGCCGAGCGTGTTGCCTCGGGAGGTCGACATCGACAACGCCTTGCGCTTCATCGCCGTCGCGAACATGACAGCCTGGCTGGATAGCTACCTCGGGCGTACGTGCAAGAACTTCTACATCTACGAGGATCCCTATCACGGCCAAATGACGTTCCAACCTTGGGACCTCAACAACGGCTTCGGCGGACTCACCGATGGCCTCGGCACTTCGGGCATCGCGCGCCTGCCGGTCATGTATCGCGAAGCGGACGCGCAGTCGCCGCGGCCGCTCTTCGCCCAACTCGTCAAGGTGCCCAAGTGGCGGGCAGCCTACCTCGCCCACATGCGCAACATGCTGCCGGACATGGATTGGGCCAAGATCGGCAAGCGCATCGAGGAGCTCCGCACCTTCATTCGGCCCTATCTCGACGCCGACACGAAGCGCATCTACACGATGCAGCAGTTCGACCAGAACGTGACTCAGGCCATCAATGTCGGCTTCGTCACGACACCGGGACTCAAGCCCTTCTTCGAAGGCCGCTTCGCCTTCTTGAGCACGGAGAGCAACATGGCGCGTCAGGCGCCGACTTTGAGCGACTTGAGGCACCAGCCTGCGTCGCCGAAGCCCAACGAAAACGTTGCCGTCACGGTAAAGATCTCGGGTGTAAACGTAAAAGAAGCCACGCTTCACTGGCGCGTTCGCGGCCCCTTCAACGAAACGGCTCTGTTGGACGACGGCTTGCACGGCGACGGCGCGGCCAATGACGGCGTCTACGGAGCAACCATCCCGCCACAGTCGGCTTTCTCGGTGATCGAGTACTACGTCTCGGCCAACTCGGACCTCGCCTTGCCGACGGGCGCGATGTCGATCCTGCCGACGACAGGGTCATTCCAACCAGCGAGCTACCGTGTTCAGGGCCTGGCCCCGAAGGGGCCGATCCTTATCAGCGAAGTCCTCGCGAAGAACGACAGCGTCATCCGCGATGAAGCGAACGAGTTCGAGGACTACCTCGAACTCACGAACACGGGCATGCAGGCGATCACCCTCGATGGGATGTACCTGACTGACGACGCCTCCAATCCCACCAAGTGGAAGATCCCTGTCGGCACGCAGCTCGCCGCCGGTGCCTCGATCATCGTTTGGTGCGACGAAGACAAGACGCAAGGCCCCCTCCACGCGAACTTCAAGCTCTCGGCGGACGGCGAGGAGGTCGCCCTCTTCGACATCGACGGCGTGACGAATCTCGACTGGTTCGCCTTCGGCACTCAGGAAAGCGACGTCTCCTTCGGGCGACTCCATGGTTATCGAAGCTTCGAGCTGCGCTTCCCGGAGCCGAGCCCGGGGAACCTCAACGAGGCCGTGCCTTGCGGTCATATGGCGTATCGGTCCGCCAGTATCGCCGCGCCGGACTTCCCTTTGGCAGGCGTCGGTGCACCGAAGCCAGGTCAAGTCGTTGACTACGCGGTCGCGGCTGCGCCCGTCAACAGCGTGGCTGTCCTCTACCTCGGACTCGCCGCCTCTCTCGAGGTCCCGAGCATCGGCACCCTGCTCCTCGACCCCTTGACCATGATCCCGATCGGCGCGCTCGCAACGGACGGGAGCGGCGCCGGCAAGCTTGGGCTCACCATCCCCGCCGACCCGAGCCTCGCCGGCCTTCGCGCCTACTTCCAGGCGATCGCGGTCGACCCGGCTGGCTTCCGGCTGTCGACCGGGGTGGCCACGCGCATTTGCCCCTGAGAGCTACCCGCATGCGCCGCATGCGGCGATTGGCCGGCGCGAGGCCTTGGAGCCGGGCGCCGCTTCTCCGATACTCGCGGCCATGCAACGTCTCGACAGCTACGTCTACGGCACCTGGCAGCAAGGCGCTGGGCAGCAACAAGCCCTCTTCAACCCGACGACCCGTGAGGCCGTGGCCGAGCTCGGCAGCGATGGCGTCGACTTCGCCAGGGTCATCGCCCACGGCCGCGAGGTCGGCGGGCCCCCGCTGCGCGGCGTCGGGTTCGCCGAGCGCGCGGCCTGGCTCAAGGCCCTGTCGGCGGCCATCCACGAGCACCGCGAAGAGCTGATCGAGGTCTCGGTTCAGAACGGCGGCAACCGCCGCGGCGACGCCAAGTTCGACATCGACGGCGCGACCGGGACCCTCGCTGCCTATGCGTCCTTCGGCAAGCGGCTCGGTGACGTCAAGTTCTTGACTGACGGCGAAGGCGTCCAGCTCGGACGGACGCCGCGCTTCTGGGGCCAGCACGTGCGCGTCCCACGCGAGGGAGTTGCGTTGCACATCAATGCCTTCAACTTCCCGGCCTGGGGCATGGGCGAGAAGATGGCTTGCGCCCTCCTCGCTGGCATGCCGGTCATCGAAAAGCCCGGCACGCCGAGCGCGTTGCTCGCTTGGCGCATCGCGCGCATCGTCGTCGACGCCGGCGTCCTGCCCGAAGGCGCCTTTCAATTCATCGCAGGTAGCACCGGCAACCTGCTCGACTTGTTGGGCCCGCAGGACTGCGTGGCCTTCACGGGCTCTTCGCGCACGGGCGCCGTCCTCAAGCAGAACGCGAACATCATCGCGCGCAACGTCCGCCTCAACATCGAGGCCGACTCGCTCAACGCGGCCATCCTGGGCCCGGACGTCACGGCTTCAGCCGAGGTCTACAACGAGTTCCTCGGCAACGTCGTGACCGACATGACCCAGAAGGCCGGCCAAAAGTGCACGGCCGTGCGCCGCATCCTCGTGCCTGAGGCGAGCCTCGACTTCGTCGTCGAAGCCCTCGTCGAGCGCCTGCAGGCGATCCGCGTCGGCGACCCTTCGTCCGACGAGAGCGGCATGGGCCCGCTCGCGAGTGAAGCGCAGCTGCGCGACGTGCGCGCAGGCATCGAGCGCCTCGCCAGCGCAGGGCGTGTGGCCTGCGGCGGCAGCGGCGAAGTCGCTGGCCTCGGCGGCTACTTCGTCGCCCCGACGCTCATCGTCGCAAGCGACGGCCACGCCGACGCGCTGCACAAAGAAGAGGTCTTCGGCCCCGTCGCCTGCGTGCTGCCTTATTCGGGCTCGGCCGCCGAGGCGATCGCGCTCACGAACCGCGGTGGCGGTGGACTCGTCGCGAGCATCTACTCCAACGACTGGCCGTGGACGAGCGAAGTCGTCCTCGGCATCTCACCCTGGCACGGCCGCGTCTGGGTCGGCGCCGACAAGACCGCCGGCCAGGCCATGGCGCCCGGCGTCGTGCTGCCGCACATGGTCCACGGCGGGCCAGGTCGCGCGGGAGGTGGTGAAGAGCTCGGTGGCCTGCGCGGTCTCGAGTTCTACATGCAGCGCACGGCGCTCCAAGGCTTCCAGGGGACGGTCGGCCGCAGCTTCGGCGCGAAGAGCGAAGAAGCGGGCGCGTGAGCGCGGGCGCATTCACACAGTGCATCCACATCACGTTGTTCTGATGAAGCGCTGCCCCCTCGCCGCGGCCATCGCCCTCGGGCTCGCGTTCGCCAGCGCCTGGCGCGGCCCAGCGCGACCCACAGCGGAGGACAAGCCCTTCTTCGTCGCACA
>CALLZN010000248.1 GCA_937858895.1 uncultured bacterium
AAGAGCTCCTAGCCCGCCTGCATGCGCGGCTGCGTCGCCCCAACTTACAGCGCAACGGCAAGATCGAGATGGGTGGCCTCCACATCGACACGAGCGCGCGACAAGTCACGACCGATGGCGCAAAGGTCGACTTGACCCGCGTCGAGTTCGACCTGCTCGTGTCGCTCTCGCGGCGATCTGGCGCAGCGGTCAGCCGAACCTGGCTCGTCGACCATGTCCTCGACCCGCATCGCGAAGGCGGCGTTCGGACCCTCGACGTTCACATGTCACGACTTCGTAAAAAGCTCGGCGCTTACGGCAAGCTCGTCGCGACCGTCTGGGGCGTAGGATACAGGCTGGAGCCGCCCTCAGAATCTTCGAAGCCTGCGTGAACCTCCGCCTCAAACTCGCCCTCACGATCGTTGTCGTCGCGGTCCCAGTTGTCTTCGCGACGGAGAAGTTGCGCGTCGAGTGGGAACAGCGCGCGCTCGTCGAACGCCTGCACGGCCACCTGCTGTCTCGCTTCGAGGACGGCGGCGGCATCGAGGCATGTGCTGCTGAGCCCTACACCTTCGGCGGCGTCGGCTCGCTCAACTTTTGGTACTCGCGATCGCGCACGCCGACGAGACAGCCCTTTCGCATCATCGGTGACTCGCTCTGGGCCTACGACATCGGCTACGTGTCCGACAACGTCGAAGCGCCGCCCTTCCCGGAGGACCTGAGAACGAAACTGCGTAGCTCGCGGAGCCATGCCGCGATCTGGAGGGAAGCATCGCCCCCCATGTCCTCGCGCGCCTACTGGGGACAATGGATCGAAGCTGAGCGGAAGCGCTTCACGGCACGCATGCCGCCGCAGCGCGAGGGTCGGCGACGCGGCGGCGAGCGGCGAGATCGCTCAGAAGCGGCGGCGGCGGCGCCCGAGGACGAGAACTCGACACTGCCCTACTTGGAGTTCGCCACCTACACGGTCGCTGACGACGGCCCCTGCGCCGTCGTCTACGTCTCCGGGTGGGTCGATGAAGACCCCGGCTCGACGACCTGGTGGTGGGTTTCCTACGGCCTCGCCGTGACCTTGATCAGCATCGCGCTCTTTGCCGCCGGTCCCATCGTCGGCCGTATCCGTGCCTTGACCGACGACGTCAACAAGGCGACCGGCGCCGGCTACGAACAGCGCGTGCGCGTGCGCGGCAACGACGAGATCGCACGGCTCGCGACCGCCTTCAACACGGCGAGCGAGCGCATCCGCGACCAGATCAACCGCGTCGCGGATCGCGAAGCAACGCTCAGGAAGTTCGTGGCGAACACCACGCACGATGTCATGATCCCGCTGACCGTGCTGCAAGGACATCTCTCGTCCCTCGACGAACGCTTGCCGCCTGACTTCGCCGATGCGCGAGCGGCGGTGACCAAGGCCTCGAGCGAAGCGCACTACCTCGGCTCGATCCTGCAAAACCTCGCAGCGGTCTCGAAGCTCGAGGGCGCCGATTATCAACTCAGGTCGGACCCCGTCCGCCTCGACAGCCTCGTCGAGCGCGTTGTCGGACGCCACGAACCCATCGCAAAGAAGCAGGGCATCGAGATCAGCCACGCGACGCCGGCCGAGGCGACGGTCGTGCGCGGTGACGTGACCCTGCTCGAGCAGGCCGTGAGCAACGTCGTCCACAACGCCGTGCGCTACAACGACGAAGGTGGTCACGTCGCCGTGCTCCTGGACGTCTCGGACCAGAGCTTCACGCTGCGGGTCATCGACGACGGCAAGAACCTCGACCTCGACGAGATCACACGGCTCGCCGATCGTCAGTTCCGCGGCGCCGTCGCGCGGACACGCAACCCCGACGGCAACGGCTTGGGTCTGCACATCGCGCGAGAAGTCATGTCCAAACACGGCTTCACGATGTCCCTCGATCGCTCCGACTACGGCGGCCTCGAGGTCGTGTTCCAAGGCCAGCTCGCGAGCTGATCGATGCCCGCGCAGAAACACGCCTGGTCCTGGCGCGACGAAGCCGGGCCGCTGTTGGCGATCACGCTCTTGTCCCTGGTGATGATCGCGCGCGGCTACGGCACGTGGTGTGACCCGATCATCGACTTCGGCCGCGAGCTCTACACGCCGTGGCGCCTCGTCGAAGGCGACGTCCTGGGTCGTGACATCGCGTGGTTCAACGGGCCGCTCTCGCAGTACTGGAACGCGGCGCTCTTCGCGCTCACGGGCCCGTCGCTCCACGCCCTGTCGATGCTCAACATCGCCATCTGCCTCGCCTTCACGCTGCTGCTCTTCCGCGTGCTGCGGCGCCTGACGACGCGTTTTGCTGCCACTTGCGGCACCTTGGCCTTCGTGTGCTTCTGTGCGTACTCGCAGTACGAACCCGTCGCCAACTTCAACTGGGTTTGCCCCTACAGTCACGAGATCACCCATGGCGTCGCGCTTGGACTCTTGACGCTCGAAGCCTTGTTGCGCTGGCGCGACTCGGGCAAGGCCCGGTGCATCTTCTTTGCTGGGGTGACGCTCGGGCTCACCTTCCTGACCAAACCCGAGGTCTTCTTGGCCGCCGCGCTCGCGTCCGTCGTCGCCGTTTCGCTGGCCAGGCAGTCCGGCAACGGGCGCTTGCCATGCGTCGCCCTGCTCGTCGCGGGTTTGGCTTCGACGATCGGACTGGCTTGGACGGCCCTGGCCCTCCACGGCGGCGCGGCAAACGCGACGAGCCTCGTGGTCGGGGGATGGAAGCACGTTGGCAATGCGGAGCTCTCGGACCTGCTGTTCTACAAGAGTTCGCTCGGCCTCGACGAGCCTGGAAGGCGACTCGTGCTCCTGCTCTTGGCAAGTGTGGCTTGGGCGAGCGTCGTACTCCTCGCGGTCGTATTCGGGTCCCTCGCCACGCGACGTCCTTCTCTCGAACGTCTGTTCGCCCTTGTTGGGGCACTGCCGCTGCTCGTGTTCGCCGTGTTGCCGCTTCCGGCTCGCGACTACGTCGACTCGTTTCGCATCGCCTTCACGCCGATCTTACCAGCGAGCGCACTCGCGGCCTTCGTCGCCCTCGTCCGAACGCTGCGCGGGCGCACGCTCGATCGCGCGGCACTGATCACTTGGACCTTCGCACTCGTCCTCTTGGCGAAGCTCGGCATCAACTGCCGCATCTACCACTACGGCTTCGCCCTCGCTGCGCCTGCGCTCGCGCTCCTCGTCGCCACTTCACTCGGACCGCTGTCGCTCTGGCTCACGACGCGAGGCGTTTCGGTGCGGGTCGCGCGCAGCACCATCCTCGGGTTCTGGTTCGGCCTCGCGGTCATCGGTTTGCGCATCGACGCCGACTACTCGAGCGAGAAGAACATCACGGTCGGCGCTGGACCCGATCGCTTCAAGGCGAGTGAGGTCGGCGCCTTCATCAACATGGTGCTCGATCCGCTCGTGGCGACACCGCCAGAGACGAAGATTCTCGTCCTCCCCGAAGGCGTGATGTTCAACTACTTGCTGCGTCGGCGTTGTCCGACTCGTGTCATCAACTTCATGCCGCCCGAGTTCGTGATGTTCGGCGAAGCATCGATGCTCGACGATGTCGAGCGGCAACCTCCGGAGCTGGTCATCGTTCACACGCGCCTCACGACCGAGTACGGCCTACCCTTGTTCGGCAGGGACTACGCGCGCGGGCTCAAGCGTTGGCTCTACGACCACTACCGTGTCGAGCCCAGCCTCAGCGTCGGGCCAGATCCGCTCGACGAAGCCAGGGTCGTCGACCAACTGGTCGGCTTCCGGGTGTGGAAGCGGAAGCTGTAGGCATAGTTCGGCCCAACGCGAGCAATTGCCACGCGACTCGAAACTGGGACCCCCTGGCCCCACTATGACACGCGCAACGATGAAGACTGTCGCCCCTGACTCGGGCCGAGCCGCCCTTGCCTTCGCGCGGTCCGCCGAGGCCGCGTTTTTGCGTCAGTCAGCAACTAGGGTCCCCGATACAAGGAGCATAGCGAGAACCCACTCGGGCAAGCCATGGACAGACCTGCGATCTACTTCTTCCCGCTGTCGGAGCCGCTGCCCGTCGACGTCCAGACGCTGCCACCTGGAGTTCTCGCGCGTCGTATTCCGGACTTCGTCTGTACTTGTCTCAACGACGACGGCCTCGAACACGCGTCCTTGCTCGAAATTCGCGCCGCCGATGACGCAGGGATCCCGACGGGTGACTGGGCTCACTTCGATGAGATGCCGGAGCCGAGCGAGCTCTTCCAGTTCGTGCCGGATCCGCGTGCGACGCGGCTCGTGAGCGGAAGCATGCGCGTTACGCGCTCGATCACGCTGAACGCCGAGAACGAGGCCGCAGGCGAAGCGACGCTACCGCGCCTCGAACTCACGCTCCTCCTCGTCGAGCGACGCTTGCGCGAGCACGCCTCTTCGCTGTCCGAGGAGGAGGAACCGGATGACGATGACTACGAGGAGACGCTGCGCGTGCGCGAGCTGGTCTGGAGTGTCGACATGAAGGACCCTGGCACGTCGTGTGTAGAGCTCGCGCGCAAACTCGCGCGCGAGTTCGAACTGACGACGCCCCGCTCGGACTGGTCGCGCATCGTGTCGCACAACTCACGCGCGTTCTGCGAGTTCTTGCACGGCCTCGACGGCGCAGCGCGCCTCGATCCGGAGATGCTGCCCGGCGACGAAGCCGCGCGCTTGTTGACGCCCTTCGTCAACGCCCTCGAGCTCGACCCTGACTTCGGCCTCGCCCTGCGACGCCTGCACGTCTCGCTGCACGACGGTGTAGACGGCCTCGTCATCGACCCACAAGACGCCCTGTCCTTGCTCGACGAAGCCTATTCGTGCTATCCCGCCGACAGCCGCGCTGCGAGCCAACTCGGCGAACACCTGGCGCAACTCGGACAAGAGGAGCGCGCCGAGGCATGGCTGCGCCTCTCGATCAACCAGCCCGATCCCCCGGCGCGCGCCCTCGAGACCTTGGGCATTCTGCTGGCCAACCGCGGCGAGTACAGCCAGGCCCGCAAGCTCTGGTCGACCGGCGCGCGCGTCGACGGCCACCCGGACTTCTTCGCGCACTTGGCTAGGCTCTCTTTCAGAGAGGGCGACAGCGCTGAGGGCTGGGACAAGATTCAGCGTGCCTTGCGACGCATCGCGGAACGTCGCCTGCATCCTGGCGAGTGGCTCGAAGACGAAGATCGTGGAGGCGTCAGCTTCCGCTACTTGAGTGAGCACCTCGCCGAACTGTCGACCGTACCACCCGAGATCCACGACCTCGGGATCGCTGAGATCCTCGTCGGCCTCGTCGATCAGATCCGCGAGCCAGAAGACCGCCTCGACCTCGGGCTCTGTCTCATCGCGATCGGGGAGCAGGCGAGCGGCGTCCAGGCCATCCTCGCTGCTTTGCCGCACGTCGAGGACGTGGATCGACGGGACCTCGGCGCCGAGCGCGTGGCTCGCGCCCTCTACCCGGACTTCGACCTGCGCGTCGAGCAAGCGAGCGCAGCCACTCTCGCCGGCGCCGAGCTCGACGACGCCATGCGCTACTTCGACCTCGTCAACGCAACCATCCCGCAGCTCTGGCCGACCTGGTACTTGCGCGGTCGCCTCGCCGAAGTCGCGCGCGACTGGACGACTGCGGTCGAGGCATACCGCCAGGCCGCAGCCCTGCGCCGCGACCAGGTCAAGATCTTCAGCCGCCTGGCTGTCGCGTGTTCCCAGACGCAAGACTTCGACGAGGCGATCGACGCAATCTCCGAAGCCCTCGAACTCGAGCCCACCGACGCGGGCCTACATGCTGACCACGCTCTGCTCCTGCATCACGCCGGTCGCGAAGTCGAGGCCAGCGAGGCCCTCGAGATCGCCGAGACCCTCGGCGCCGAGGACGAAGTCGTCGAGCGCGTGCGACGCCTCATCGAGCCAAAACTCGACGAGCGCGCCTGAACCGCAGTTCGTGTCGTCGGACTAATCCGCCTCGCGGACTTCGATGACGAAGCGGCGCTCGATGCGCGGAAGCGCTACAGCCGAGGCTGGATCGCGGCAGAGCGTGATCGCGCAGACGAGGTCGTTGCGCAGAGGAAGGAGTTCGGCTTCGACGATGCCGCAGCCATGCACGCGCACGCAGGCCTTGCCGTGGTGGAAGTCCAAGTGCCCATCGACGGGCGTCGCGCCGAAGGGACCGTCGATGCGCGCTTCGACGCCGCCGATCGTGTAGCTCGTCGGACGTGGCCAGAAGGCCAGCGGAACACAGAGTCGGTAGCGGTGCCGCGCCAAGGCCCCGCTCAACGACAAGGCGATTCCGATGCGACGCGCTGCTGCGTCGACTTCGAGGTCGAGCACGCAGTCGTGAATGCGCTTGCGCCCCGCCTTGTCGAGGGGATCACTCGAGAACGCGAACTCGCGCTCGAGCCGCAGCCAAGCTGGGCCGCCGTCTTGCGCCTTCGCCGGCCCCTTGCACGTCGGCCGGAAGTCCGACAGCAAGAAGCGCCGCGGCCGCTCTGGTGCGAGCACTGCAAATGCGCCGTCCGGGTTGGCATCGGCCTGCACTTCGATCGCGCAGAAGTCGCTCGCCGCATGGCCGCCGATCGATCGCCATGCGCAGCCGTTCGCACGACTCCAAGTGACGCCGAAGTCATCGCTACCGAGACTCAAGGCTTTGACGCGGCCCTTGAGCTCGATGCCACCCTGTCGCGACGGCGGCCCGGCATCGCTGTCGAGACCGAGGGCACGACAGGCAGATCGCAAAACATGCAAACCTGCTCGCGTTGCATCGACATCGCCTCCGAGCGCGAGCGGATGCAAGGTCGGGAGAAGGGTCGCAGCGAGGGCCACCAGCTCCGACTTGGGCGCCTGCTCGACGAGGAGGGCAGCGAGCCGACGGTTCTCGAGCGCCAAGGCCACGCGGGCGCGAGCTTCGTCATCTTCCTCGTTCTGGCACGGAGTACTCGCGCGCGGTCCCGCGCCCGCTTGGAGCTGGGCCAACTCGTCCGAGATGTCGTGCCACAGCCGCGGAACGAAACGATCCACGAGGCTCCAGCGCGTCGCGCCGCACACGCGTTGCTTTGGCCAGCGTCGCCCGACGACCTCC
>CALLZN010000249.1 GCA_937858895.1 uncultured bacterium
GTTCTTCAGCATCTCGGGCTCGGACTTCGTCGAGATGTTCGTCGGCGTCGGCGCGAGCCGCGTGCGCGACCTCTTCAAGCAAGCTCGCGAGAGCGCGCCTTGCATCGTCTTCTTGGATGAGATCGACGCGGTCGGCCGCAAGCGCGGCACGGGCATGGGCGGCGGTCACGACGAACGCGAGCAGACGCTCAACGCGATCCTCGTCGAGATGGACGGCTTCGACACCGACGAAGGCATCATCCTGATCGGAGCGACCAACCGGCCCGACGTCCTCGACCCGGCGCTCCTGCGGCCGGGGCGCTTCGACCGGCAAGTCGTGATCGACATGCCGGACGTCCAAGGCCGCGAAGCGATCCTGCGCGTGCACGCGCGCAAGATCAAGATGGCCAAGTCGGTCGACTTCGACAAGCTCGCGCGCGCGACGCCGGGCTTCTCGGGCGCGGAGCTCGCTTCGCTCATCAACGAGGCCGCGATCCGCGCCGGCATGCGGGGGGAAGACCGGGTCACGGGGCAGACCCTCAAAGAGGCGCGCACCCGCGTGCGCTGGGGTCGCGAGAAGCGCTCCCGCCGCATGGAAGAAGAGGACCGCCGTGTCACGGCCTACCACGAAGCCGGTCACGCCCTCGTCGGCGCGCGCATCCCCGAGGTCGACCCCGTGCACAAGGTCACGATCATCGCCCGCGGCCAGGCCCTCGGCGCGACGATGTACCTGCCCGAAAAAGACGACTACCACATGCGCCGCAGCAAGCTCGTCGGGATGATCGCGATGAGCTTCGGTGGTCGCATCGCCGAGGACATCGTCTTCAACGACGTGTCGGCGGGCGCCTCCAACGACATCTTGCAGGCGACGCGCATCGCGCGGCTCATGGTCGCCGAATGGGGCATGAGCGACCTCGTCGGCCCGATCCACTACGCAGCGCCGGCGGACAACAACTTCCTCGGTCGCGAGTTCGCCTTCGGCAACGAGCACAGCGCCGAGACGCAAAATCTGATCGACGCCGAGGTCAAGAAGATCATCGACGAGGGCTATGCCCGCGCGAAGAAGATCCTCATCGACGAGCGCGACGTGCTCGACCGCCTCGCGGAGGCGCTTCTGCGCTACGAGACGATCTCGGGCGAAGAGGTCCAAGAGCTCGTCGCTGGCGGCTCGGTCGCGAGCCTGAGACCGGCGAACGAGATCCAGATGCCGCCAGGAGGTCTGAGCGCCGGCCCGGCTCGCCAGCGCGGCGAAAAAGACGCCCGCCGCGAAGACGACCTCGGCTTCTCGGGTGCGTCGGGCTTGGCTCCGTCGTCCTGAGCGACGCCTTGGCCGTCGAAGCCTCGACGATCGTCGGACCCACGGGCAGGACGCTCGAGGTCGGCCCGCGCTGCCAGCG
Source organism: uncultured bacterium (assembly GCA_937858895.1). Classification (GTDB taxonomy): domain Bacteria; phylum Planctomycetota; class UBA1135; order UBA1135; genus JACKHW01. The sequence continues at coordinate 1,377 of CALLZN010000249.1, forward strand.
CGTGATGGGCATCGTCAACCTCACGCCCGACAGCTTCTCGGACGGCGGGCTCCACGTGGACGCCGCGGCGGCCAGCGACGCGGCCCTGCGCATGCTGGCCTGCGGCGCGACCCTGGTCGACCTCGGCGCAGAGTCGACCAGACCTGGCGCCGCCCCGGTCTCGGCCCGAGAAGAACTGGCCCGCCTCCTCCCTGCCCTCGAGCGCCTCCGCCCGCTGACGGACGCGTGGATTTCGATCGACACGAGCAAGGCGCGCGTCGCCGAGGCCGCGCTCGATGCAGGAGCCGATCTGATCAACGACGTGACAGGCCTGCGGGGGGACCCCGAGCTCGCGCAGGTCGTCGCCGAGCGCGGCGCGCCGATCATCCTCATGCACATGCGCGGCGAGCCGCGCACCATGCAGGACGCGCCTCACTACGAGGACGCGGTCGCCGAGGTCGAAGCCGAGCTCGCAGCGTCCATCGACCTTGCCGCGCGGGCCGGCATCCCCAGCGAGAAGATCCTCCTCGATCCGGGCATCGGCTTCGCGAAGCGTGACGAAGACAATCGCGCCGTCCTGCTCGCCCTCGAGCGCTTCGTGGGCAGCGGCTACCCGGTTGTCCTCGGCGTGTCGCGCAAAGGCCTGATCGGTCGCGCCCTCGCGAACGAGGCGGGCATCCTGCCCCCCCCGATCGAGCGCGACATCGGCACCGTTGCCCTGACTTGCGAGGCTTGGCGCGCGGGAGTTGCGATACACCGCGTCCACAATGTTCGCTACGCTGTCGAGGCACTCAGGACTCTCGAAGCGTTCGGCCGAAAGAACCTGTAGTCGGCGCGGCCGCCGCCGGTGGGCCGCACGATCCGCGTCGAAGCCCCATTCGTAGGTCGCAATCAGCGAGCAGGCCTTTGTCCCTCTACTTCAAGAACACACTGGAGATCCTCATCCTCACGGGGCTCTTCTACGTCGTTCTCAAGTTCCTGCTCGAGACGCGCGGTACCGGCATCATTCGCGGATTGACCATCGTCGTGGGCAGCGGCTTCCTGCTCTTCTTCGTCCTCATCAAGACGATCCCGCTGCCGCACCTCGACCACATGTTCAGCGAGGTCGTGCGCATCGCGGTCATCGCGCTGATCGTCATCTTCGCGCCCGAGATTCGGCGCGCGATCACACACATCGGCGACCACCGCATTCTTGGGCGCCTCTTCGGTCGCTTCCTGCGCAGCCAGCGCGACCAGGAGTTGATGGAGCAGATCCTCATCGCCGCGCAAACCATGGCACGCAACCGCATCGGGGCCATCATGGCGATCGAGCAGATGGCCTCGCTCGCGCCCTACACGGTCAAAGGAACTTCACTCGACAGCGACCTCAATCACTTGCTGCTCGAGTCGATTTTCTTTCCCGGTAACCCGCTCCACGACGGCGCGGTCGTGATCCAAGGTGAACGTATCGTGGCAGCTGGTTGCGTCCTGCCCTTGAGCGACAACGAGACGATCAGCAAGCGACTGGGTACGCGGCACCGGGCGGCCCTCGGCTTGTCGGAGCAGACCGATGCGCTCATCTTGATCGTCTCGGAGGAGACCGGCGCGATCTCGGTGGTCTACGAAGGCCGCCTCTACCTCGACCTCAAAGAAGCGGAGCTGCGCGGCTATCTCGGTCTGCCCAAGCGCGCCCGCGTCGAGAACCAGGATTTGGCCCATGCCACTTGATGCAGCAGTGCCCCCTCACAAGGAAAGCCAACGTGGCCAGCGACGGCGCAGCAGTCGTTGGCCGCTGCCAATGGCTTTCGCGCTGGCCGTTGTCTATTGGCTCTACCTGAACAGCCAAGTCAATCGCACCGAGACGGCGAGCCTCTACTTGCGCGTCGTCCAAGCAAATGAGTCGCTCGCGACGCACGGCTTCGACTTGCGCCTGCCGCGGAACGACCTCATCGTCACGCGCATCGAGAAGACCCAGGGCGGGACGATCTTCGAGCTCAAGGACGAGCAAGTTCGCGTGACGTTCCGCGCACCCGGTGCCCTCCTCAAGCAGCTCCAGACCAACACGACCCTCGTCGCCGATGTGCCGGATTCGGTCGTCGAAACGTGTCGAACGAATGGCTCTGCGGTCTTCGAACTCGACCGCACCAACATCAAGGACGCGGCGGGCGATCTGACCCCGCACATCCTCGAGATCGAGCCCGAACGCCTCTTCGTCCACCTCGGTCGCTCGCGGACCCAGCCCGTCGACCTGTCGTGGGATCTCGTCACGCTTCGCTACCCACCAGGAAAAAACTGGGACAAGCGAGTCTTCGACCGCGAGATCCGCTTCCAGCCCGGGATCGTCGATGTCGAGGGGCCGGACAGGCTCTTGCAGAACACGAGTGACAAGCAGGCGATCTTCCTCCTCGATCTCACGACGAAGCTCAAGGACCTCGGAGACGCACCGCAGAACGAACGTCTCGATGTCACCGAGATCTTGACCATTGATCCGGAGCTCGCGAAGAAGGGTGTCCGCATCCTCCATCCCGTCAAGGCAACCGTTCAGTTCGCCCCTGAGGCGACGGTGATCACAGATTCCGAATTGACGGTCGAAGCCGATTGGAAGGGCAGTCCGCTCGCGGGAGCAGAATTCCGCATCGACGCGACCGTCAAGTTCGACATCCACAGTTACGATCGGGGTTTGAACAGACTGTTGGAGGACGCCGAGAGCCGCCGTCGATGGGTCAACGACAACCTGCGTTGTTTCGTTCGACCCGCCGAACTCGACCCGACGCTCGACACCTCCAAGGAAGACTTCGTGGCTCACTTGACACCACACTTCTTCCTGTACGACTCCAGCTACGCCATTGGACGCGAGTTCAAGATCCAGCAGAAGTCACTGATCTCGATCTCTCGAAAGAGCCCTTGACGACACAGACACCCATGAAACGCTTCTTCGGGACGGACGGGATTCGTGGTCGTGCCAACGAAGCACCGCTCGATCCGGTCACCCTCATCGAAATCGGCGCCGTACTCGGCCGTCTCATGCGCGAGCGCGGCGGCATCGACGGCGGCATCCTCATCGGACACGACGGGCGACGCTCGGCGGCGATGATCTTCGGCGCGCTGTCCGCTGGTCTCTGCGCCGAAGGCGTCGAGGTCTTCGATGGCGGTCTGCTGACGACTCCGGCCCTCGCCCACGAGACGCGCCTCGGCGCCTACAAGGCCGGCATCATCATCTCGGCTTCTCACAACCCCGCGCACGACAACGGCATCAAGATCTTCGGCGAGAACGGTCAGAAGATCTCGGACTCGATCGAGCACGCGATCGAAGAGCAGCTCGCGACCGCCGTCGACGCCGTCCGTGGCCGGCCGGGCATCGTGCATCGCCTCGAGTCGGGCGACGAAGCGACGACGACCGAGTATCGGCGCTTCTTGCGCAAGACCTTCGGCGACCTCGACCTCGCGGGCATGCGCATCCTCGTCGACTGCGCCCACGGCGCCGGGTCGAAGCTCGCACCGGCTTTGCTTCGCAGCTTCGGCGCCACGGTCGTCGCGCGCAACGACGCGCCGAGCGGCGACAACATCAACGAGCGCTGCGGCGCGCTCCACCCCGACCTGATCGCGGCAGACGTCGTTTCCAATGACTGTGCGCTCGGCCTCTGCCTCGATGGTGACGGGGATCGATCGATCTTCATCGACGATGCCGGCGTCGTGGTGCATGGCGACGCTCTCTTGACGGTGCTGGCGCTCGAGATGGATCGCGTCGGACGCCTCGACAATCGCACGATCGCGGTCACAGTCATGAGCAACCTCGGCCTCAAGCGCGCGCTCAACTCGCGTGGCATCGAGGTGCGCGAGACGCCAGTTGGCGATCGCAGCGTCAGCGCGGCGATGCAAGAGCACGCCCTCGCGCTGGGCGGTGAGAACTCCGGCCACATCATCTTCGGCTCGCGCCACCACTTCACGGGCGATGGCATCTACACGGCGCTCGAACTGCTGGCGCTCATGCAGCAACGCGGTTCGCGACTCTCCGAGCTCGCGCAGGTCTTCGAACTCTGGCCGCAAAAGCTCGTCAACGTCAAGGTGAAGTCGAAGCCGCCGCTCGACTCGATC
>CALLZN010000250.1 GCA_937858895.1 uncultured bacterium
CAGGAAGAATCGCATGCGTAATTTCACGCTCTCGCTTCTCAGTGCCGGCCTTGTTGCTGGCGCCCTCTCCGCTCAAGCGGCCCCCGGCGACATCGTCGCTCACAAGGACAGCAAGACCTTCTCTCGCGCCCAGTTCGAAGCTCAGATGATTTATCTGAGCAGCGCCACGACCAAGTACCTCGCTCAGATCAGCATGCAAGCGCGCGCCGGTCTCGCCGCGAACAAGGCCATGGTCGGCATGACGGTCTACGGCCTCGACCAGGCCTACGGCAACACGGGTCAGTCGGCGACCGGTGACTTCGTCCTCGCGGGCGAGTACGACTACTCGACGGACACCTTCACGCCGAACAAGGATGGCAACCTCCTCAACGACGTCGTCGGCGGCAATTTCGGCCTCATGATCGGCGGTCCGCTCGGCCAGTACGCGGTCGTCGACCACGGTGACGGCGTCTACTTCTCGAAGCGCGCCTCCTTCGCCACTCCCTTCCCGCAGCCGGTCAAGGTCGGCGGCATCACGACGAGCTACGTCGACCCGGCGGTCGCGAACTACCAGGGCAAGCTCAAGCTCCTCTGGGTCGAGGCCTACACCGATCCGGTCACGCAACTCGCGCGCACGCGCATCGTGATGAACGACCTCGATGATTCGATGTGGCCGACGGCCGTCTCGATCACGGGCACGAAGCAAATCGTCGCCGACGTCACCCTCCAGAGCACGACCCTCGAGGTCAGCGTTCACTCGCCGACGCCGGTCGTCGACGCGGGCGGCACCCTCTGCGGCCTCATGTGCTCGGAGCGCCTCGCCAGCGATTCGGACCAGTTCTTCAAGGGCGACATCCAGATGGGCAAGGGCCACGAGCAGCAACGCTACTACGATGGCGCGGCCTGGACCAACAACGGTGCTTGCCACTTCGGCACGGTCTGGTACGCGGACTCGGAGGCCACCGTCACGCCCTTCTATGACACGATCAAGCAGCAAGGCCTCGCCTGGCTCGTGATCGGTGACATGACCGTTGGTGGCAGCGGCAGCATGGTTACGGCCTGCGCCAACGTCAACGCCGGCCCGAACGTCACGGTCTTCTACCTGAGCGACACGGTCATCCCGGCCGTCGCGATTCCGGGCATCGGTGGCAAGCTCGGCGTCAACCCCGGCGTCCTCCTGCCCTTCGGTGTCGCCGCCAACGACCCGCTCAGCGATCGCGGCCAGATCACGATCACGATCCCGAACGACCCGTCGCTCAAGGGCAAGTCCTTCCCCTTCCAGGGTCTGGCGATCGATCCCGCAGCGGGCTCGAACCCGGCCATCCTGACGCTCACGAACACGGCTTTCCTAAACGTTCTGTGAGCTGAGAGGTCCGTGCGTGGCTGCGTCTAGCCTTAGCTAGGCACGGTAATGCTGATCAAGGCCCACGGTGGAGTCCACCGTGGGCCTTTGCACGTACGACGGAAGCGGTCGAAGCCGGATGCGAGGCCGCGGTGCTCGCGCCTTCAGGCGTCGTCTTCGCCCGCTGCGTCGGTGGTCTTCACGTCGCAGCCCTTCGCGTCGCCGCCACCCTTGACGTCAACATAGTTGAGCCGCAGCATCGACAGGCTGCTCGCCACGGCCGACTGCTCGTCGTGACTCAAGTTGCCCGTCGTCTTTTGCTCGAGCATCGCGATGAGGTCGATGAAGTACTTCGCCCAGGGCAGGTCGACCCTGGTCTCGCCGCTGACGGGGTGCTGGACCTTGCCGAGCGCGGCTAGCGCCTGGTGCGTGAAGCTGGCGAGGAGGAGGCGGAAGTCGACGGGCGGCGGGATCTCACTCACGGCAGGTTTCGCTCGTTTCGTGGTCTACGGGTCAACTGCGCGCTTTGCGGCGCTCGAGCGCCGCACCGATGAGCTCGCGAAAGAGCGGATGTGGCTCGAGTGGGCGCGACTTGAACTCGGGATGATACTGGACCCCGACGAAGAAGGGATGGTCCTCTACTTCGACCACCTCGACGAGGTCGAGGTCCGGGTTGATGCCGACCGATGCGAGGCCAGCGGCTTCGAGGCACTCGCGATAGTCGTTGTTGTACTCGTAGCGGTGCCGGTGTCGCTCGCGAATGGATGTCGTCCCGTAGGCGCGTGCCGTGCGTGAGTTCTCGGCAAGTTCGCAGGCAAAGGCACCGAGGCGCATCGTTCCGCCGAGGTCACGGATGCGCTTTTGCTCTTCCATCAGCGAAATCACGGGTTCGGAGATCTCAGCGCCGAACTCGGTCGTGGTCGCGTGCGTGAGGCCGAGCTCCTTGCGCGCAAACTCCACGACGGCTGCTTGCATGCCGTAGCAAACGCCGAGGTAGGGGATGCCGCGCTCACGTGCCCAACCTGCGGCGCGGACCTTGCCCTCGAAGCCACGTTCGCCGAAGCCGCCGGGCACGAGCACTCCATCGACGCCGCGCAACTCGTCGTCGGCCGACTCCAGGGTGTCGGCGCTGATCTTCCGAACGCGGACGCGCGCGTGGTGGAAGATGCCAGCGTGAGCCAAGGCCTCGTAGTGACTCTTGTAGGCATCGTCGAGTTGGATGTACTTGCCGACCAGGGCGATCTCGACTTCGTGGTCGGGCTTGCGCACCGTCTCGAGTAGGGCATACCAAGTCTCGAAGTCGGCCTGCGTCCCGGGAGCCAGGCCGAGAAACTCGACGAGGAGCTCGTCGACGCCTTCGCGCACGAGATTGACCGGGACCTCGTAGATCGAGAAGTCGACGTCACGCTCTTCGATGACCGAACGCCGGTCGACGTTGCAGAACATCGAGAGCTTGTCGCGCATCTCGCTCGTCATCGCTTGCTCGGTTCGACAGACGAGGATGTCGGGCACGATGCCGATCTCGCGCAACTTGCCGACGCTCTGCTGGCTTGGCTTCGTCTTGAGTTCACCGCTCGCGCGCAAGAAGGGCAGCAGCGTCAAGTGCACGAAGAGGCAGTTCTTGCGGCCGACGTCGAGGGAGAACTGGCGAATGGCTTCGAGGAAGGGCAGCGACTCGATGTCGCCAACCGTGCCTCCGATCTCGCAAAGAGCCACGTCGACGTCCGATGCCGCACCGCGCCGGATCGCGCGCTTGATCTCGTCGGTGATGTGCGGGATGACCTGCACGGTCCGCCCGAGGTAGTCGCCGCGCCGCTCCTTGCGAATCACCTCATTGTAGATCTTGCCGGTCGTGTAGTTCGATGCGCCACTGATCTTGGCGTGCGTGAAGCGTTCGTAGTGCCCGAGGTCGAGGTCGGTCTCCGCTCCGTCATCGGTGACATAGACCTCACCGTGCTGGTAAGGCGACATCGTGCCCGGATCGACGTTGATGTAGGGATCGAGCTTCTGCATCGAGACGCGCAGGCCCATGCGCTCGAGGATCATCCCGAGTGCTCCCGACGTGAGCCCCTTGCCGAGTGAAGAGACGACGCCGCCCGTGATGAAGATGTACTTCACCGCGAACCTCGTAGGCGGTCCAAGACCGTGTTGCGGCGCTGGAGCTTCTCTTGTTCGGCTTCGAGTCGTTCGCGCCCGGATCCATAGCCTTTTTGCGTGACGAAGCGCTCACCGGTGTTCCAGACCGCGGTGAAGCCGGTCGCGAAATTGCTCCAGGTCGTGCGGCCCGTCGCGTCGTTCGGCTTCGTCGAGACCCAGATCGAACGCGGCGTGCGGATCGCTAGCCAGTCGCCGGCGTTGGCTGGCACGGTCGGCATCGCGCGCTGGAAGAAGCCGAGGTTCTCGAAGTCTTGGATCAGAATGCTCACGACTTCGTCCTCGACGCGCGAGACGCTCCCGTCACGTTCGACGTCTGCGCCGTAGCTTTGGTTGACGATGCTCATCGTTCGATTCGAACGCACGTTGTGGAAGTCGATGCGGCAAGCCTCGCCGTTTGCCACGCGGTTGCTCGAACGTGAAGTGCTCGAGCATGCGACGAGCAAGGTCCCGACCAGAAGGAGCGCGACGCTTCCTGCGTGCGCGAGGATCGAGCGTGCCAGGCTCGTCGTCCACCCGCAGTGCGCCTGAAGGCGCTGCGGAGTCCATTCACTTGCATTGGGATCGCTCATTCCATCGCTCTCCAGTCTTGGCCGATGTCATGGCCGCTGTCCAAATCGTGGCGCAGAGGGGCTCGATTGCGGTTTGACACGGCGAGTGTAGGCACGAGCATCGGCTCATGCCACGACCGCGTCTGATGGAGGTCGGCGCAGTTTCGCGCCACCGTTGTACGGCTCTTTCCTCGCGGTGGCTTGCCTCTGGAAGCAGGCACTCTTACGATGCGAAACTGCCTTGCGATGGCTCTGGGCGGAGCGTCGTAGGGCATGGTGCGACTGCTGCGAGCATCGGTACTCAGCCGAAGCCACTCGCAAGTTGCTTGCTCGATCGAAGTACTCAGGGCGCGGCGGTCAAAGGCCGTCGCGAGAGGGAGAAGCGAAGATGGAGAAGATCGAAAAGATCCTCCTCGTGGCGGTGCTCGGCGTTGCACTGCTGATCGTCGGGGTCATGGCGGCCTTGCCGCCCGAAGTCGGCGCCGAAGATGGCGAGAAGATCGGCGGTGGCGAATCACCAATTGCCAAGCCCGATGATGCAGGCTCGCTCGGAGGCCGAGGCGGGACCGATACTATCTACGATTCGATGCGCGACAATCCGACAGTCGGACCGAATGGTGTTCCCCGTGGGCCGAATCTGCGACCGCTCGAGGATGGGCCGCTTCCTCAGCTCGCGCCCGAGGCAGGGACCCATGCCGGCCCCAGCGTGGCGAGCAGCGGCGGCGAAGCGCGGCCGCTGACTCCAGCAGTGCCTCCAGGACCCGCGGGCGGAAGCGGTGTCGGGGGAGACGAGCGGGCCGCCAGCGGCGAGCCGCTTGGCGGCGGCGGGGCGGATGCCGCCGGCCAGGACGACGAGATCGGGGGGGAGCTCGGTGCCGTCGTCGAGGCGCACCGCCTCGACATGGGTCTCGCCGACGATCGCATGGGTGTTGGCGCGGGTGATGATGCGGATGCCGCGCGCCTCCATCGAGCGCTCGAGGAGATAGCCGGCGGCGGGGTCGAGCTGGCGCTCCATCAGGTGCCCCATGAGATGCAGCACGGTCACTTCCATGCCGCGCATCTTGAGGCCGGCCGCCGCTTCGAGGCCGAGGAGGCCGCCGCCGATGACGACGGCGCGCCCGCCCTTGCCGGCCGCCGCCAGCATCGCCTCGACATCGTCGAGGTCGCGATAGGCGACGACGCCGGGGAGCTTGTGGCCGGGCACCGGGATGACGATCGGGCCGGAGCCGGTGGCGATGACGAGCTTGTCGTAGCCCGCGACGGTGCCGTCGGCGGCCGTGACCGTCTTCGCCGAACGGTCGATCCCGGTGACGCGGGCGCCCTTCAGCAGGCGAATGCCGTGGCCCTCGTACCAGGCGTCGTCGTGGATGACGATGTCCTCATAGGCCTTCTCGCC
>CALLZN010000251.1 GCA_937858895.1 uncultured bacterium
AACGGACTCGCCGACCACGTTGTTGCCCCACATCTGGATGGCGCCGGGCGCGCCGCTGCAGGTATCCGTCACGACTTGCGGCGAGGCAGTCAAGAGCGACCAGTTGGAAAGGCTACCGCTCGGCATCGAGCCCGGCACGAGGCCGGTCGACATGTCGGCGTTCGCGACGATGCCGCCTGGACATGGGATGTGGCGCACGCAGATGTCGTCGACTTGGCCCCACGACACGAAGTTGCCGTCGTTCACGACCGAGCCGTTTTCGGGGTTGATCGTCAAGTGCGTCGCGTTCTTCGGCGCCTTCCAGTCTGGGAATGTGTAGTAGATCCACGCGGTCGACGCCGTCGTCGGCGTCACGCCGATGACATCATAGCTGGCAGTGGGTGGATAGGCCGAAGGACTCGTGCTCGAGGCGCAGACGCGGAACTTGACGAACTTGGGCAGCACCGGATTGTTGTTGTCGAGCCAGCGATAGCAGAGCGAGATGCGGTAGGTCTGGCCGCCGACGATCGGCGTCGACAAGGTCTGTTGGATCGACTCGCCGACGACGTTGTTGCCCCACATCTGGATCGCGCCTGGCGCGCCGCTGCAGGTGTCCGTCACGACTTGCGGCGAAGCCGTCAAGAGCGACCAGGCGGCGACGCTGCCGCCCGGCATGGAGCCAGGAACGAGGCCGGTCGCGAAGTTCCCGTTCGTCACGATACTGTCCGGGCAGCTCGTCTTTTGAGCCTTGCCAGACGCCATCAAGGTGAGCAGGGACACGAGGATCGCGGCGGACTTGCCCGAAAGGTTGGCGCCGATGGAGCGCTGGCCGAAGGTGCTTTGGCAAGAGTTGAAGGTCGTGAGCGACTTGCGGAGTTGGAGAGCTTCCATGTCTGGTCCTTGCCTGCTTCTCGCAGGACTTTCATTTCCGAGGGTCGTTGCAAAGGCCACGAAGCGTGGCGCACGCAAGGCAATGACCGCGTCGAAGCTCAAGCGGACAAGACAGGCAACAAATCGCTGACGTCGCTCAGCGCGGCCGATCCGGCAGGCCCAATGCCGCGGCCAAGCCACCGCGCGTCCCCTCGAGAACCTCCAGGATCTCGCGGCGCGTCGCGCGCGGAATGCCCCAGGTACGCATGCTCAGCCGACCGGTCAGCACGCGATCCATGCGGTCGTGCATGCGCTCGCGCACGAGGAGCGGCAAGGCGCGCAGGGCCTCATGGTCGATCAAGTAGCTCAGCGGATAGCGGAACAAGCGCTGCTCGAGGTCGAAGTCGCGCAGCGAGCGCCCACGCCCATCGCGCTTCCCACGGGCGGCGAAGGCCCGCGCGAAGGCCGACCGCTCGGTGATCGGCACAGGGAGGCGCGCTTCGTCCTTGAAGAACAGCTCGGCGACGACGTCGTCGGCGCAATCGTTGAGAACGCGCAAGGTCGCCTGCCCCACGAAGTCCGCGGCCTCGCCCCCGACCCGGTTCGACGCGCGTTGCCGCAGGAGGGCGGCTTCGCTGAGCGTCTTGGCGCGCGCAATCGCGTTGAAGACGGCGCATTGGTGCTCGAGCACCATCAAGGCAACGGCGTCGCTCGTAGGCTCGAGGTGGCCGGCGGCGTTGACGGCACCATCGAGGAGGCGATCGCCAGCGCGGTTCCCCATGTGCTCGAGGCTCGCCGGCGCCCCGGTCACGACCCACCCACCCCAGCGCTCGGCGAAGGGACTCTTCGGCGTCGTGACGTGGGTCTTGCGGTCCGTCATCACGTGGCCCTTGTCGCTGACCTCGACCGAGCGCACGAGGAAGCCTGGATGCGAGCGCGTGCGCGACGAAGCGTGGCAGACCAAGCACTCGTCGCCGCGCGCCAAGAGCCGCTCGCGCGCCGTGGCGGGCGAGTCAGCGCGCACGCCAGCGGCCCAGGCATACGTGTGGGAGCGCAGTCGCGCCGTCGCATCGAGCGTCATGAGCTCGACCAAGTCGCTTCCCCTTACGTAGCCGACGTGGACCCTGTCGTCGAAGTAGAGCGCACGCGCGCGGCCCGGCGCGATCGAGGCGTTCTGAAAGCTCGTCTTCGAGAACACGAGCGTCTGCGACGCGGCATCGATGCCGAGGCGATCGAGGAGAGCGCGGAGCCGCGCTTCGCGCGTCGCGCCCTCGAGGTCGCGGACCCCAGCGAGGCGGCGCGCGATTCTGTCCTCTTGGCGCAAACCTGGGTTCGCCAGCTGGGCGGGCAGTCCAGGTAGCGAACACGCGAGCGCGGCGCACGACGCCAGCATGGTGAGACGAAGCAAGCTCGAGTGCTTCCAGATGCGCAGGTCCTGCACGGCGGCCATACGCGGAGCATACATGCGCGCCGCGACCAGACTGCCGGCTAGGATGCCGCACGTGGTCCCCACCAAACGTCTCGCCCCCTTCGGCGCATCGATCTTCGGAGAGATGACGCGCCTTTCGATCGAACACGGCGCGATCAACCTCGGCCAGGGCTTCCCCGACTTCGACGGCCCGCCGGAGCTCGGCGACGCCGTGCTCCAGGCGATTCGCGACGGCCACAACCAGTACGCGCGACCCATGGGCGCGGTCCCCCTCGTCGAAGCGGTCGCCGCCCAGGTCGAACGTGACTACGGTCTGAAACGTGATCCGCTGCGCGAGGTCTGTGTCACCTGCGGCGCGACCGAAGCCATCGCGGCCGCCTTGTTGGGCATCCTCGAACCGGGCGACCGCGTCCTCACGCTCGAGCCCTTCTACGACAGCTACCCCGCCATCACGGCGCTGGCTGGCGCGGGCTTCGACAGCGTGCCGCTCCTCTTCCCGGACTTTCGCATCGACTTCGAGCGCCTACGGGCGCGCATCGAGAAGCGCACACGCGTCCTGCTCATCAATACACCGCACAATCCGAGCGGCCGCGTCTTCGATCACGACGAGCTCGAAGGGATCGCCGAACTCTGCATCGAGCACGACCTCATCGCGATCTGCGACGAGGTCTACGAGCACCTGTTCTACGACGAGCACGTGCATCGCCCACTCGCCCTCATGGATGGCATGCAGGACCGCACGCTCACGATCTCGAGCACGGGCAAGACCTTCTCGATGACGGGCTGGAAGATCGGTTGGGCTCATGGCCCCGCCGCGCTCGTGAATGCCCTCTTCGCGGCACACCAGTTCTTGACCTTCTCGACGGCCGCGCCGCTCCAACACGCGATGGCGCTTGCCTTGCGCGACTTCGGTCCGCCATGGCTCGAAGGCCTGCGCCGCGACTACGACGAGCGGCGCCACTGCCTGCTCACGGGCCTCAAGCGCGCGGGCTTCGAGGTCGCCGTGCCCGAAGGCAGCTACTTCGTGCTCGCCCGCCATGCTGGCCTCTTCGAAGACGGCGACGACGATGTGCAGGTCGCCAGGCGCCTCGTCATCGAACGCGGCGTGACAGCGATCCCACCGAGCAGCTTCTACCGCGAAGGCGTCGACGAAGGACGTCGCCTCCTGCGCTTCGCGTTCTGCAAGCGCAGGCAGACGATCGCTGCGGCCATGGAACGACTCGTAGGAGTGCATTGACGAGCGCGGATCGAAGCGCTTCAGCGGCCGATGTGGCACATGAGGCCGTTCGAAGTCACGAGGCCAAGGGCGTTGGCGTTCAGGTTGACGACGATGGCCTGCAGGTAGTAATAGTTGCAGAGAAGACCGGTGTCGTTCGGGATGGGGAGTGAGTACGTCGAGAAACCGCCTTGCTCACCCACAGCCGCATAGTGCGTGGGGACGAAGTATATGTGGCATTCCGGAACACCAGTTCCTCGCAGACCGAATGCTCGCATTCGGTCCGCTCCTATCATGAAAACCGCGGCTGAGTTCGATGGGACTGGAAACGTGTGCGTGTTGAAGATCGCCCCAAGCCGCGGCCTGCTGTTCGCGACGGCTTCCAGCCGCGTCACTCCTTGACACCTCGCTGTAGGTCCCAAGTCGAATGCTTCAATGTTTGCCGGGTGACCTTGAACGAGGCGCCAAACACGGCCGCGGCCATCGAGGCTGATCACTTGCTGCGTCGCGTGGTCGAACGCCGCGGCAATCAAGGCGTTGTTGTCGTCGAAGGGACAGGACACAACGACCTGCGTCCACTCTCTGCCATCGAAAGTCCAGAGGTCGCGAAGACTCGCGACTTGATCGTAGCCACCACCGTACCAAGTGACGCGAGCGGTAGGGTCGTACACGAGCCAGCCACTCTTGCGCCCTGGCGGTGCTGACTTGGTCATGAGCTTGCGCCAGGACTGCCCGTTCCACTCCCATGTCGTTGCATACCCCTGCCAGATGACGGTCTGAGTCGTAGGCAAGTAGCACATGGCCGCGTCTCTGGGCCATAACGGCAAAGAGTAGGGACCGGGAATCGCCTCTTCCTTCCACGTCGTTCCTCGCAGCGTAAACGTTCGCCCTGAATTGGTTCCGATGACTTCGCGTCGTACCGGATCGTAAACCGCAGGCCCAACGCCCGTTCTTTGCGTCCCCGAAGTCTGAAGCTCTGTCACCTTCCCGCTGCCATCGATGAGCCGCGTGCGGCCAAACTCGAAGTGCAGCCACTGCCCAATGCCATTAGGCTCCACGTCGCCCTTTGGGACCCCAACGTTTGCTCGGTTTG
>CALLZN010000252.1 GCA_937858895.1 uncultured bacterium
CGGCGAATATGATCGACTGCCTCGAGCTGCTGCACTTCCACATCGGTTCGCAGATCACCGACATCCGCGCGCTCAAGGCCGCGTTGCGGGAAGCGAGCCGCATCTACGTCGAGCTCGCGGCCCTCGGTGCGCCGATGGGCATCCTCGACGTCGGTGGTGGCCTCGGCGTCGACTACGACGGGTCGCAGACCAACTTCCACTCGTCCATGAACTACTCGCTGCAGGAGTATGCGAACGACGTCGTCGCCGCCGTGCAAGCAGCCTGCGATGCTCGCGAGCTGCCGCATCCGACGCTGACAAGCGAGTCGGGACGTGCGATCGTCGCGCACCATTCGATCCTCGTCGCTGACGTCGTCGGCGTGGCCAAGATGCCCGGCGAGAACTCGATCGAGAAGCCGGCGCCCGAAGCCGCGCAGTGCGTGCGCGACCTCTGGGAGGTCTGGAACGGCATCACGCGCAAGAACCTCACCGAGGGGTATCACGACGCCCTGCAGATCAAAGAGGAGTCACAAAGCCTCTTCAACTTGGGCTTCCTCGACTTGGCCGGGCGGGCCCACTGTGAGCGCATCTTCTGGGCGACGAACCAGCGCATCCTGCGCCTCATGTCGCAGGACGGCGAGCTCCCCGAAGAGTTCGAGAGCCTGCCCAAGGGCCTCGCCGACGTTTATTACTGCAACTGGTCGACCTTCCAGTCGACGCCCGACCACTGGGCGGTCAAGCAGCTGTTCCCGACCATGCCGATCCACCGCCTCCAGCAGCGGCCCGATCGTCGCGGCATCCTCGCCGACTTGACATGCGATTCGGACGGGAAGATGGACCGCTTCATCGACCTCAAGGATGTCGCTGAGTACTTGCACCTGCACGATCCGGGGACCGAGCCCTACTACATCGGCTTCTTCCTGGTCGGCGCCTATCAAGAGGTCCTCGGTGACTTGCACAACCTCTTCGGTGACACGAACGTGGTCCACGTGCGCGTCGAGGACGACGGCAGCATCGATGTCGGCAAGGTCGTCGAGGGCGACTCGGTGCGCGAAGTCCTGACCTATGTCCAGTACGACCCCGAGCAGTTGATCCAGTCCGTGCGCCGCGCGGCCGAGCAGGCCTTGCGCGAAGATCGCATCGCAAAACACGACGTGCAGAATCTGCTCGGCCTCTACAAGGACGCGCTCGCTCGCACGACTTACCTCGGCTGAACCGCGTGGCTTTGGCCCTCAGGGACCGCCCTCAGAGATCTCTTGCCTCTGGCGGTACAGAAAAGATCCCGTCAGACAAGGGGAATGGGGGGGGAGTGTCCGACGGGATCAGGGGAAACTTCGCGGGAAGATAGTCGCGTTTTGCGCCCGTGCAAGGGCTTGCGAACAAAGAAGTTCCGACTTTGTGCGCCGATGGAGTCGGTAAAAAATCCCTGAACGAATCCGGGGAAGGCGCGGGCGGCAGCGTTGCCGTGAATCGGCGTCGACTTTGCGAGTCGCTGCTTCTCGATGCTGCGCTGGGGCCGCGCCTCGCTGCTCGCTATCCTCCGCGCTCGACGCGCTTTTCTTTCGCTTCCAACCGGACTCCGACCTGTCGAGGCCGCCTTGCTCCCCATGATTCTCAGACACATTTCGTTCCAGGTCCGCGCGGGGATCTTCGCCGGGGCCTTCACGTGCCTCGCGCTTGCCGGGGCCGCGGCCCAGAACCCGTGGAACGACATGGACTACGGGCCCTACCAGACCGCGACCATCAGCGCGAAGGACCCGAAGAACATCACGCACAAGGGCCTCGCGATCCGCATCCCAGGCCCGGGGAAGGCGACCCTGCTCTTCGATACCGAGCTCTTGCGGGCTTCGGCGACCTGGACCGGCGGCTGGCTGCAGCTGCGTGGCACGCCCTACGACGGTGGCCACGGATCCTGGTCGACCCTGGACGGTGACGAAGTGACGGCGACGCCCGTGCGTCCGGGCTGGTCGCGCGATGCGGCCTTCGTCGATCCGCGCGACTTGCCCTACGGGCCGCTGCCGCGCAGCCACGGTCGCTACCGCGGCCTCTGGCTCGCGGGTGATCGTGTGACTGTGGGCTACGACGCCTTCGGCGTCGACGTTCTCGAGTCGACGCGTCAGGTCGCGGTTGCCTCGGGTACGGCGATCGCGCGGGACTTCGATGTCGCTTCGACAGCGGAAGCGCTCTACGTCGCGATCCATAGCCAGCCCTTCGGCGCGACCTACAAGACGGCGAGCGGGCTGCACTGCTTCGTGGACCGCAGCCCGGCGCCGCGCTTCACGAGCCTCGAGCGCAGTGACGGCGCGTGGACGGACCTTCGTTGCGGAGCGCCGAGTCGCCTCGACTACGCGACCAAGGCATCGGTGTCGATGCGCGCGGTCGATGGCTTCGCGCCCGTGCGTGGGCCGCACAGTGACTCCGCCGAACTCTCGTCCCTGCACGATGGCGAAGCCGCTGAGAGCGCCGACGACACGAAGCGCTGCGTCTGGTTCGACCGCGCAGGCAACAACGCGAAGGGGCGGGTTGCGATCGACCTCCAGGGTGTCGTCGATGTCCGGCGCTTCCACGTTTATTCGTGGCATCGTGCTGAGCGGGCGCCGCAGAACTGGCGCCTCTACGCGAGCAATGCGGCGGCCATGCCCGACGCGACGAGCGCCAAGCCGCAGCAGGCGGGCTGGACGGCGGTCGGCGCGGCTTCGACGAAGAGCCTCGGGCGCGGCGGCAAGCACGCGGTCGCGCTCGCGCATCCCGACGGCCGCAGCATCGGCGAGGCACGTTGGCTCCTGCTCGAGACCGAGCCTGAAGGCACGGCCAACGGCTGCTTCTTGACCGAGATCGACATCTGGACGAGCGCGGATGTCGCCGCGTGGCGCGCCAACGAGGTCGAGCCGATGGTCACGGCGCTTGCCCTTGTTGGTGACACGGCGGGGCTAGCAATGGAGAGCGACGTGGTCGGCGGGCATGTCGCCTTGCGTCTCGCGGCGGGGGCTGCGCGGCGCTTCAGCGTCGTCGCTTGGCGTGGGGCAACGGCCGGCCTCGAGGCCTTCGCCGCCGCCGTTGCCGACCTCGCGCCGAGCGCGCCGCTCGAGACCTTTACCAAGGGTGGGAAGCGCCGCTGGCCGACTGTGCTCGAGACGCGCGGCAGCGTCGCCAAGGACGACTCGGCGCCCTGGGTCGTCGACACGATCACGGTGCCGGAGCAGAACCCGTGGAAGTCGCGCCTGCGCTTCGGCGCCTTTGACTTGTTCGAGGGCGGCACGAGGGCGGCGCTCTGCACGTGGAACGGCGATGTGTGGATCGTCGATGGCATCGACGAGGACCTCGATCGCTTGACGTGGTCGCGCTTTGCGACCGGCCTCTTCGAGCCGCTCGGACTCTTGATCGAAGACGGCAAGGTCCTCGTGCACGGGCGCGATGGCGTGATCCGCCTCCATGACCTCGACAGCAATGGTGAAGCCGATTTTTATGAGTGCTTCAACAATGATGTTTATGTAACCGAGGGCTTCCACGAGTTTGCCTTCGACCTCCAGCGCGGTCCGAAGGGGCAGTATTATTTGTCCAAGGGTGGGCCTGTGAATCCAGGCGGGCGTGGCTTCATGACCATCACGCCGCACGCTGGCACCATCCTCGAGCTTTCGCCCGACGGAAAAAAGCTCGAGGTCTTCGCGACCGGTGTGCGCGCGCCCAACGGTATTGGTGTTGGTCCCAACGGTGAGATCACGTCTGGTGATAACGAAGGCACCTGGATGCCGCGCTGCCGCCTCAATTGGATCGAGCGCGGTGACTTCCTCGGCTGCGTGCCGCTCGCGCACCGAGAGAAGGAACCAACGACCTATGATCCGCCGCTCTGTTGGCTGCCGTTTGCGGTCGACAACAGCTCCGGCGGCCAAGTATGGACGACGAGCGACGCCTGGGGTCTGCCGAAGAACGAGCTGCTGCACATGTCCTACGGCCAGTGCAAGCTCTACCGCGTCCTCAAAGAAGAAGTGCGCGGCGTCGTTCAAGGGGGAATCACCGAGTTGCCCTTGACCTTCGCCTCGAGCTGCATGCGCGGGCGCTTTTCAGAGGCGGACGGCAACCTCTACATCGTCGGCTTCAAGGGATGGCAAACGCGTGCGGTGCTGGACACAGCCTTCCAGCGCGTGCGCCGCGGCAAGGGCAAGGTGCGCATGCCTACCGGCTTGCACGTCAAGCAAGGTGGCATCGAGGTGGAGTTCAGCTGTGAGCTCGACCCCGAGACCGCCAACGATCCGGAGAGCTGGTCGGTCAAGGCGTGGAATTATCTTTGGACCTCCGAGTACGGGTCGCCCGAGGTCTCTTTCAAGAATCCTGAGAAGCGCGACAAGGTGACCGGGAGCTTCGACAACGCTGCGAAGAACCCAAGCGCGCGCGACAGCCTCGTGGTCAAGTCCGCGAAGCTCTCCGCCGACAAGAAGCGCGTCTTCCTCGAGCTGCCCGAGCTCGCGCCGGTCATGCAGATGGAAGTGAGTTTCAACCTCGACGCCGCCGATGGTGAGGTCGTGCGTGGTTCGATCTGGAACACGATCCACGAAGTGCCCGACGCGCGATGAGGCGAGCTGGCATTTATGTGCTCGTCGCGGGCGCCCTGCTGGCGTCACGCTACGTCGGCCTCGCTTCGCAGGGTGACCTCGCTTTGCAGGATGACGTTGCTGCGCAGGCTGGCGCAGCCGCCCGAGAAGACGAGCGCGTGGCTGGCGTTGCCCTCGAGCTGCGTAGCGCGAGCGACGGCGCGGCGCGGGTCGTGCGTAGCGCGCGGCTCGTGGCCCTGCGGGTCGCGCCCGGGACCGCTCCGAGTGGCCTCGTCGCGCCGGGGGCCTTCACCGCGACCTTCCGCGGTTCCATCATCGTGCCGCTGCGGGATCGCTACACCTTCTCCTTCGAGGGCGTCGGCGCCGCGCGCCTCGAGGTCGGAACGGATGTCGTCTTCGACTTCGCCCAGGATGCGACGGGAACAGCGACGAGTGTGCGGACGGCGGCCAAGCCGACGCGCCTGCGCAAGGGCGAGAATTCGTTCGTCTTGACTTACGCGAGCCGCCCCGATGGTGAGGGTGCTTGCCGCCTACTCTGGGAGGGCTTTGGCATCGCGCGGGAACTCGTGCCGCCGACGGTCCTCGTCCACGCGCGCGACGAGGCCGAAGCGCGCGGCAACGCGGCGCTCGCAGGCCGCGCCCTCGTAGCCCAGCGGCAGTGCACAACTTGTCACGCGCTCGGTGCCAGCATCGAGCCCAAGATGCTCGAGCTGCGGCGTCGCGGTTTCCGCCTCGATGGCGTGGCTTCGCGTTACACGACGGCCTTTCTCACGCAGTGGGTGTTGGACCCGCGCTCGCTGCGACGAACGGCGCGCATGCCAGCGGTCCTCACTTCGATCGCCGAGTCCGAACGCCCGGCGGCGGCTGCGGACCTCGCGGCCTGGCTCGCCACGCTGCGTGACCCCGAGCTCGAGCGCCTGCGCGTGCCCGATGGCGACGCGAAGCGCGGCGGTGAGCTCTTTGCCCAGCTCGGTTGCATTGCTTGTCACACGCGCCCGGATGCGCCGGCCGCGGCGAGCGCCGAGGACGACGGGCGCATCGAGCTGCGGCACTTGCGCTTCCAGTGGACATCGCACGCGGCGCTCAGCGCGTTCCTGTTGGCGCCCGAAACGCACGATCGCTGGATCCGCATGCCCAAGTTCGGCTTCACCGAAGACGAGGCTGCCCATGTCGCGCGCTTCTTGTGGGAGCGTGCGCCAGTCTCGGAGCGCGCGGCCCCGCCGCTTGGCGACGCTGTCAAGGGGCGCGAGCTCGCCCGGCGTTTGCGTTGCGCCGCCTGTCACGTCGTCGAGGACGAAGTGGTCGCGGCCTTCGAGCCGGCAAGTCCTTGGGTCAAAGTGGCCTCGAGGCTCGGTGGAGGCGCCGAGGCGGGCGGCGCATCTTGTAGCGCGGCCGACTTCCATCTGTCGAAGCAAGGCGCCGCGGCGCTGCAGGCCTTCGTCATGGTCGACGCCGAGGCGCGCTCCTTCGGCGCTGCCGCCGAAGCCGAGTACTTCGAGCGTCAAGTCGAGGAGCTGCGCTGCACGGCCTGTCACGTCTACGACGGCCGCATCGACGATCAGTCGCGCTACGCGAGTGAGGTCGCCGATATCGCGAAGGCGCCCGACAAGGACGAGGTCGACCAGCTTCGCCCGGAGCTGACCTGGCTCGGCGAGAAGCTGCGCAGCGAGTGGGTCACCAAGTTCTTGAACGGTGAAGTCGCGTCACCGCGGCCTTGGCTGCACGCGCGCATGCCGCGCTTCCGC
>CALLZN010000253.1 GCA_937858895.1 uncultured bacterium
GGCGTGAAGCGATGCGCGGGGCCGGCGTGAAGCGATGCGCGGGGCCGGCGTGAAGTCACGCGCGACCCCGCGATGAAGCTGCGATGCAGGCTATGTTGTCATCGCCTCCAGCGTCATCGCACTCAGAACGCGACCGTCTCGGTCGTGCTGATTTCGATACCGTTCGTGCTCAGCATGTCGACGATCATCGCTTGCACGACGCCCGTCGCCGAAGCGGACCGCTGGGCCATCACGTCGGCGTTGCCCGCGGCGTTGGTCGCCGTGATCGGCAGGATGAGCAGCGGCTCGACGCCGTAGACGACGCGGCCAAGCGGGCCGAAGTCGACCTGCTCCGAGCTCGAGCGCGAGCCGACGACGAAGAGCACGAGGGCGTTGGCGCCCGCGTTGCGGATCGCGAAGTTCTGCTGCGTCGCGCTCGGGCGCGTCGTCGTCATCGACGGCCGCGTGCCGCTCTGCTGCACGAGCTGGTCGTCGCCGACCTTGGTGTCGGCGTTCGAGTAGGGGAGCGCCGCGAACTTGTCGAGCATGAACTCCGCGAGCGCATCCTGCTCGGACCCGGCTGGCGCGAAGGTCGACTTCCCGTCCGGCAGGTTCGCCGTGCGCAGGTTGACGCGGTTCGTCCCTTGGAAGCTCGGGAAGGGGTAGGAGTCGCCGCCGTTCGCGAGGAAGTCGAGCGTCACGATGCGGATCGTGCTCGTGCCGACGACTTGGCCGTTGTCGACGACGATCGGGTCGCTGACGGCCTTGTCGGTGAGGCAGGCGAAGAGCACGCGATCACCAGCCTGGCGGCTCACGTCGAAGCTGAACGAAACACCAGCGAACTGTCCGAACTGGCCCGGCGTCGCGCCGGCGCCGGTCGCCGCGACCGCGTGCTCGAGCACCTGCTTGAACTGAGCGCGCGTGAGCGTCAGCAGCGAGAGGCCGTTGTTGAAGCGCAACGTGTTCTCGATGTCGAGCTGGCTGATCTCGCCCGCCTTCTTGCCGGTGATGGGGTTGGGTGCGTTGGGGCCGAGTTCGCCCGTGATCCCGTCGATGGAGCCGATCGGGTTGCGGATGCCGCCCCCGTTCTTGTGCGAGACGAGGACCGTGCTGTCGAAGGACTTCGCCGCAGCGAGGTTGGCCTCGGCCGTCAGCACGCCGAAGTTGGTCTCCTCAGTGCGGACGCTGGTCCGACGACCTTCGAGCCAGACGCTCGCCTTGCCGACGATGTTGCCGTCGCGCACGGTCACGACTTGATTGACGGCGTCGGTCAGCGACTTGACGGTGGCTCCCTTGGTCCCGGGGGCGAAGGCGTTCTGCAAGCTGCCCCACAGAGCTACAACGCCTTGGTCGTCCGTCGCGAAGGCGCCCGACTCATTCTGGTTGATGCTCGCGGGCACGAGGACGCCGTTCGCGTCGAAGTCGACGACGAGGCTGCCGACGTAGCTGTACTGGCCGTCGGTGCTCACGATGAGGACCGGCTCCTTGTCCTTGTTCTGCGAGACGAAGGGATAGGGGCCAGCTGCGCGGTCGCCGACGCGCAGGCGGTCCGTCGCATCGGCGAGCAGGGTGTCCGAGCCGCCTGCGATCACGATGTCGACGCCGGAGAGCAGCGGGGTCAGCGCCTGCTCGAGCGCGAACTGCTGCAGGTGCGTCACGAGCACGATCTTGTCGACGCCCAAGTTGCGCAGTGCGTCGATGTTGGGCTGGATCACCGCCGCGAGCTTGGCCATGTCGTTGGTCGCCGAGCCGCGCACGAGGACCTTGCCGGTCGAGCTGATCGTCGTGACGAGGGGCGTCGTCGCGCCGACGACGCCGATGGTCACGTTGCCCCGGCGGATGATCGTCGCGTTCGCGATCTTCGGCGCCGCGGCTGCCTTGACGAGGTCGTTCAACGGCGACTGGAACTCGGTCGAAGCCAAGAGCTTGTCGGTGTAGAGGCGGGCAAGGCCCGCTTCTTGGCTGAAGTCGAGGTTGCAGCTGAGGTAGGGGAACTGCGTGCCGAGCCAGCGCACGTCGGTCGCGCTGCGGATGTCGGTGCCGAGGAGCTCGCCGAAGGTTCCCGTGCCGTTGTCGAACTCGTGGTTTCCGATCGCCGCCGCGTCGAAGGCGCAGACGTTCATGATCGAGATGTCGACGCGGCCATCACCTTCGCGCGCGGTCGGATTCTGGAGCGCCGTGCGGATGACCGAGCGCAGGGCAGGGTCGGCGGCCGCGGAGAAGAAGGGGCCCGGGATGTAGTTGTCGCCCGATGACAGTAGGACCGAGGGCAGGTTCGCGGTCGAGGCGCGCTTCTCGAGGGCTTCGACGACGGCCGCGAAGTTCGGGGCGTCGGCGATGGCGTCGACGCCACCTTCGAGGTCAGAGGCGTGGAGGATCTGGATGCGTGTCGTCTGGGCACTCGTCTTGGCGAGGAGAGCTGCGAGGGCACAGGCAGCCAGGAGCAGTCGATTGGCTTGCATAGTCTTGAAGGTCCGCGCCCCGAGGGCGCATGCGAGGTCAGCAGGAAAAGCGCATGTCATTGCCGACCAAGGTCAAGATCCCGCGAGGTCGACGTGAGGCTTGCTTCAAGACCCGCGACGCCTCGCGCGCCGCGACCCGTAAGGCTGGCCCCGAAAAAACGTCACATCGAGCGACTCGCCTCCCGCGCCGCTGGCTCCTAGACTCGATGATCGATGAAATCTCCAGGAGCTGGCTTCGACTCGGGTGCCCTTGCCTTCGCGTTCCCGCGGCTCACGCCGGTCGTCAAGCTCATCCTCATCGTCTGCGGCGTTCTGCAGCTGGCCCAGCTCGTGAGTCAGGGACAGGTCGGGGACTGGCTCGCCTTGAGCGCGGCGCGCATCGGCGCGAACCCCTTGCTCGGCATCCCGAACTTCTTCACGTACATGTGGGTCCACGACTACGGCGGGCTCGGGCACCTCGTCATGAACATGCTCGCGCTGTGGTTCTTCGGATCGATGATCGAGGAGGAGATCGGGGCGCGAGCGTTCTTTCGCGTCTTCGTGGCGAGCGGGCTCGGTGGTGGCCTCCTGTGGGTCATCGCGGCGCAGCTCACGGGAATCCCCGGCGCTGCCGTCCTCGGCGCGAGCGGCGGCGTCTACGGCATCCTGACCTTCGCCGCCTTCCGCCATCCGCGCATGCGCGTAATTCTGATCCTCTTTCCGATCATGCTCGCGTGGTTGGTCGGAGGTCTCGCCGTCTTTGCGGTCTACGACATGATCGTCCAGCTCCAGCGCGGCGGGGCCGGCGGCACGGCCCATGCCGCGCACGTCGGTGGCATGGTCGCGGGCTTCGTCTTCTTTCGCTTTCGCGGCAGTTTGGCGCGCAGCGACGTCGAGCGCGAAGCGCGGGCAGCCTTGGCAGCACGCAACAAGATCAAGGCCGACGAAGCCGAGCTCGACCGCATTTTGGCCAAGATCCACAGCGAAGGCATGACCAAGCTGACCAAGGCCGAGCGGCGTTTCCTCGAAACGCGAAGCAAGAACAAGTCGTAACATGGAGCTTTTCGCTCCGAGGCAGCCTCCGAGGCATCGACGAAAGGACCACCAGATGCGCAAGCCTGTTTCCCTGCTCGCCGTCGTGATG
This sequence comes from uncultured bacterium, assembly GCA_937858895.1. Classification (GTDB taxonomy): domain Bacteria; phylum Planctomycetota; class UBA1135; order UBA1135; genus JACKHW01. The sequence continues at coordinate 3,565 of CALLZN010000253.1, forward strand.
TCGACCGTCACGATCTTCGCTTCATTCGTCGGAAGGCTCGATGCCCAAGCCTCCCACGACGCCTTCTACAAGGCCTACAAGAGCGCGCGCGAGGTGAACGACGCCCAAGCGATGCAGCGCGTGCTCAAGAAGTATCCCGACGAGACCATCTGGTACTTCGAGCGCCTCGTCGACACCGCGACGCACAGCAACGACCTCAAGGCGCCCGAAGAGGTCGAGGCGCTCAAGGCCGAGTTCCAGACGGCGTGGGGGAGCAAGGTGCTCGAGCACCTCGATGCATTCCGCCGGGGGCTCGACAAGGCGACGGTCGATCGCATCCATAAGATCAAGAACGAGGAAGACGTCGGCTTCGCGAACTTCGAGCAGATCAAGAAGAGCGACAATGAAGCCGAGTGGCGGCGCGCGATCGAGGACATGCACAAGGTTGCGCTCGCAATCGACGAGACCGGCGCCAAGCTCCGTGCGTCGCGGACGTGGGAGGTCCTCTCCTTCATCATCGAGAACTACAAGAAGAAGACGGCCGACGACCGCACCCTGCAGGTCCAGGCCATCGAGCGCTTCGTGCAGAACCACCAGGACTGGGACTGGACCAAGACGCCCAAGTACGCGCAGAACGCAGCCTGGCTCCGCGGCCTCAAGGCTCAGCTCGAAGAAGAAGAGAAGAACAAGAACAAGCCGAAGCCCGAAGGAGGCGCCCCGTCGGGTGACGGGGCTGCTGGCGAGCCAGCCGGGCTCACCAAGTTCAAGGAGGGCAGCAAGTGGGAGACGGCCGAGCTCGACTACAAGGTGCAGAAGCGGTCGGAGGAGGGCATCAGCCACTACGCGAGTTCGTGCCCGCTCAACTGGCTCGGCTTCTACATGGAAGGCGTCGAGCCCGTCCAGATGCAGTTCTTCAAGGACGGCAATCTCTACCTGCAGCGTGAAGGTGCCGCGAAGTTCGTCAACCCGCTGAAGGCGACGGCGGACCCGAAGGCGCGTGTCGCCAAGCTGGCCGGCCCGAAGAAGGCGGTTGATCTTTACTATGACCGTACCGACAAGGACGGTGAGGTTTACGAGACCAACTATGCCTTCTTCCTCTGGACGGGTGGCAATCAAGAGCAGTTCAACGGCGTGACCGTCAACGTCTCGCCCCAGTGGTCGGGCGACCGCAAGACCGCGAGCGTCTATGTCAAGTCGGCGGCCTACTTCACGGCCAAGATTGCTGGCGTCGACGTGACTCTCTTCGACGAGAACTGCAACGGCGTCTTCGGCGACAAGCCTGGTGCCCTCGCCTACAACACGTACATGTTCGGCGGTGGCTTCGACGAGCCGCAGCGGCACGAGATCTTCGACAGCATGCGCATCGGCAGCGGCAAGCTCATCCCGTTCTCGCCGCTCGTCAAGCTCGGCAGCGACTGGTATCTCCTCAAGGTCATCCGCAACAACGAAGAGCTGCGCTACCGTCCGCTCGCCGATGTCCAGACCGGGACGATCCAGGTCGATTGGGATGGCAGCAAGCAAGCCAAGCCGCGCCACCTGCTCGTGCGGGAGGTCAGCGGCGCTTGGCCTGACGCGATCTTCGACGTGATGTCGGACCCCAAGGGCGTCGTTGTCCCCGCCGGCAAGTACGAGGTCTTCTACGGTCGCGTCATCAATGGCGTCGTACCGCGCAACATGGACTCGATCGTCCTCAAGGGGGACTCCAAGACCATCGAAGTCCAGCCAGGTGCGATCGCCAAGATGGAACTCGGCGCACCGTTTGCGATCGATGGAGTCTTCGAGAGAGACGCGACCAAGGTCGCGGCCGACACGAGCAAGATGTGGGTGCGCGATCGCTTCGGTTTGCGCTACACGAGTTTTCAAGGCGAAGTGCTCGAGCCCCAGTTCGTCGTCACGACGGACGAGAGCGGCAAGGGCGCCAAGGTTCTCGGCGAGTGGCGTCGAGTCGTGGATGCGGATCTCAATGCATTGACGAAGAAGTTCGACAAGATGTCGGGCATGACGCTGTCGAGCTTCGCTGTCGATAAGAAGA
>CALLZN010000254.1 GCA_937858895.1 uncultured bacterium
AGCGACCGCGCGCTTGCGTGAGGACCCGCCCCATGACGTCATCGTGATCCACGCTTGCCACACGGAGCTGCGCGCGCAGATCGACCCACAGGATCACGGCAAGCTGCGCGCGGTCGTCTTCAACCTCGGCTATCGACCGGGTAGCGATCGTTCGAGCACGACGCAGAGTGCGACGACGATCGCGGCCCTCGATGCGGCGCTCGCCTTGCTCGCTGACGAAGGCATCCTCAGCGTCGTCGCCTACTCGGGCCACAGCGGCGGGCAGGACGAAGCCCAGGCCGTCGCACACTACTTCGCTCGCTTACAATCGTGCGGTGCCTTGACGGTTCTGGAAGCCGACGCTGAGTCGGGCCTGCGGCCTCGCGTCTTCATCGGTGTCAAGCGTGGACAGCGAGCGGCGGCCTTGAACGAGGATCCGGGCCCGGGGTCAAATCACGTCGCGTAGCGTCTCGGCGACCGCGAGCGCGAAGCAGAGCGTCCCCGCCGCGAGCACGCGTTTGGTACTGCGCCCGCGCACGCGCGGCGCAGCCTGGGTCCACTGCACGAGAGCCCAGCCAAGCAGGATGCCCGACCCATCGATGATGACATCGCCGAGGCTCGCCTTGCGCCCAGGCATGCCTTCTTGCAGCCACTCGGTCGTCGCGGCGTAAGCCAAGGCGCAAAAAAGCGCTGGTATGCGCCAAGCAAGGCGCGACGGGAGACCCGAGAGCAGCGGCCAGGTCAGCATCGCAAAGAGAAACGCATGTCCCCCATTGCGCAGCAGCTTCATAGGAGTGGCAACCGGAGGCCCGTGCCCTGGCGTCAGGAGCAAGTGCCAGATCAAGCCCGCGGCGAAGCCGGCGACGACGAGAAAGGGCAGGCGCAAGCGGTCGGCGTCGACTACGGCCGTCACGCCCTAGCTGCTCCGCCTTCGACGAGCATCGAGAGGTCGATGGCTTTGACCGAGTGCGTGAGGCCGCCGATCGAAAGGCGGTCGACGCCCGTCGCCGCGATCGTCGCCGCGGTCTCGAGCGTGATCCCGCCGCTCGCCTCGAGCAGCACATCTCGCCCTTCGCGGCGCTTGAGCTCCCGCACGAGCAAGACGGCCGCACGCAGACCAACAAGGTCCATGTTGTCGAGCAAGAGAATGTCTGCTCCGCCGAGGAAGGCCGCCTCCGCCTCGGCGAGGTCACGCACCTCTACGGTCACGGGTCCGAACTCGCCACCGTGGGCCACCGCGACTTCGACAGTCTTGCGATAGCCGGCGGCGTCGGTCCCGTTGCCGGAGAGGGCGAAGTGATTTTCCTTGAGCAGGATGCGATCGAAGAGGCCGTAACGGTGGTTCTGACCGCCGCCGACGCGAACAGCGTACTTCTCGAAGTAGCGCAGCCCCGGCGTGGTCTTACGCGTTTCGAGGATCGAAGCGCCACTCCCGCGGACCTCGTCGACGAAGGCTCGCGTGCGCGTCGCGATGCCCGACAGGCGCTGCAAGAAGTTGAGCGCGCTGCGCTCGGCGGCGAGCAACGCCCGCGCGCGACCCTCGACGCGGAAGACGACTTGGCCCGGCTCGAAGCTCGTGCCATCGGGGGCTGCCTCGAGGACCTTGCACGCGGGATCGAGTTGCCGACAGGCTTCGATCGCGCAGTCCATGCCGGCGAGGACGCCCGCCTCCTTGGCGACGATGTAGGCCGTCCCCTGCCGCGACTCGGGGATGACCGCGGTCGAGCTGAGGTCCGAACGACCATCGAGGTCCTCGGCCAGCGCGCGCCGCACCACGTCCGCGACCATCGCTTCGTCGAGTTGCATGACAGCGATCATCGATGCCCGCGCGCAGGACTTCAATGGCGCTCCTGCACCGCGCTCTCGACACGCTGCGACCAGCGCAGCCCCTCGGCGATCGCTGTGCGCAGCTTGGGACCGACGCCGATGACCTCTTCGACGATGCGCGGGTCATCGAGCTCGGCATCCTGCTTGCTCGCGAAGAGCTGCGCGAGCGCTTCCGCGACCTTGCGCCCAACGCCTGGCACGAGCTCGAGTTCGGCGACGCTGCGCTGTCGAGGTGACTCGACGACAGCCTCGATGGAGCCGTGGTGCACGCTCTGCCAACCCGCGAAACGACCGAGGTCGCGCAGCGCGATGCGGGTCAGCAAGAAGAAGAGCAGCAAGGCCGCCCCACGTCGAAACCAGGCGTCGCGCCGCCTTGCGCTCTGACTCGCGATGCGCCCAGCTTGGCCCGATGCAGTCGCCCCTGTCCTCGAAACGAAGTCGATCATCTGCGTACGCTCCCGTGTCCACCGACGGCCTGCCACTCGTCGAGTGGCAGTGGAGCGCAAACCGTTCGAAGAAGCGCGCCGATGTGCTCAGCGAAGCGCGAGCCGCTCGAAGAAGCGCCCGGAGCGTCGCTGCGTCGCGAGTCGCCCCGCGATGCGATCGGCGAGCTCGACCAAGGCGAGCGCTGCCGGCGCATCGGGCTCGGAGAGCACGAGTGGTCGTTGCTTGCGCAGCGCCCGCTCGGCCGCCGCGTCGAACGGGATGGCCCCGACATAATGCAAGGGCAGGTCCAAGAATCGGCCCGCCACATCTTGCAGCCGGTCGAAGGCGCGCTTGCCCGGGTTCTGCCGCGTCAAGCCACACCACAACAGCT
>CALLZN010000255.1 GCA_937858895.1 uncultured bacterium
ACGTCGAAGTCGTTCCGAGCGCTGACGACTCGGTGTCGGCTTCTGCGCGCTTGGTCGCGCGGCGGCGCGTGGAGGCAGAGAGTCGAGACGCTGCGGCCTTGCGTGTTGCCGCCTTCGAGTTCGACTTCGAACGAAGCAGCGATGGTGGGGTGACATTTCGCGCTCGACGAAAGTCCGCAAAGGGACAAGCGTTCCGCAAGTTCGACCGCGTCCATTACCGTCTCGAGGTTCCGGCCTCGACCCTTGTCGACATAGCGTCACGCGACGGCGCGGTTTCGATTGGTGCTATGTCGAGCGGAGTGCGCGTCGATACGACTCGCGGCGACGTCAAGCTCGGTCCTTGTCGCGGAGATGTTGCTGTGCAGGCCGTAGACGGCGATATCGATGCCACGGCCGGACTTGCCGGTGCGGCAGACATCTTCGCTGTGCACGGTGACATCCGTCTTGCCAAGTCCAGCGGCAAGGTGAGGATTCGAACTTCGGATGGCGATGTCTACCTCGACAAGAGTCCGGGGGTTGTGACGGCGCAGGCGGCCGGAGGCGACATCCACGTGAAGGAAGTTTGCGGTGAGACGCGCGTGCACGCCGAAGGCGGCGACGTCTTCGTAGAACTACGCGAGGATCCCCTGGCTGAAGCGAGCATCAGCGCGACGTCGGGCGACATCGAGGTCGCGATCGCACCAAAACTGCGCTTGACGTTGGCGAGTCGAGGGCGCATGGCGGCGGGCAAGAATGCAGTGAATTCCGACTTCGACGATGTCGAAGTGCGTGCGAATGGTGATTCGAACTTGATGACGTTCGCCGGCGGTGGTCAGCGCATCAAGACCGTCACGACGACGGGTGCTCTGTCGATCCGTCGACTCGAGGAGAGGGCGATCAATCCGCAGAGCCACGAGCGTGGTCTCGGCGGAAGTGGATCTCATGCTACTCGCGTCAGCTCTGGCTCTGGCTCTGGCTCTGGCTCTGGCTCTCGTTCTCGCGCGAACATCCCGACCGAGGAAACGACCCAAGTTGCACTCGTCGGTGAAGAGCGCGCAACGCCCGGCGCGCTCGTCACGGTTCGCTTGCCTGCGCGCGAGGCGAACCTCGACGGCTACACCCTCTACCTGCCGCGCCAGTACGCAGACACGTCAAGACGCTTCCCGATGATCGTCTACTTGCAGGGCGTCTTCGGCGTCGGCGGCCCCATCAGCAACGTGAACCACTGGGGCCTACCGCGTCTACTGCGTGACACCGGGGATGTCGAGGCCGCACCCTATCGTCGCTTGCTCGAAGACTTCGTCGTCGTCTCCTTGCACATCGTCGAAGGCCGCTACGACCAAGGTCCGGAAGCGGTGGCGAAGATCCTCGATGACTTCACGAAGCGCTATCGCATCGACGCCAATCGGATCAGCGTGACGGGTTTGAGTCGCGGCGGACACGGCTCGTGGGGGCTGGCCGCAAAGCTCGCAGGCCGCTTCGCTGCCATCAGTCCGATCGGCGGCGACGCCGACGAAGTCGAGGACATGCATGCGCTCGCCAACACGGCGATTTGGGTGGCGCACAACGCCGATGATGGCGCCGTGCCGTTCGAGTCGGCCCTCGCTGCAGTGCAGCGCGTCGAGGAGGCCTTCGATGTCGACTTTCTGCGCGTAGATCCGAGCGGCATTGCCTCGACGGACTACCGCGATCGCCGCTATGTCCTCACTTCGTCACCGACGGGCGGACACGATGCGTGGACGGACCACTACAGGAGCAGCGCCTTCTACGAGTGGTTGCTCGTCCAAGAGCGCCGCTCCGATCGCTGAGCACGTGCTGCCGCGCCAGCGTCTAACAACGAGGCGCGGGGTCAGCAGCCGTAGTGGAAGGTCAAGCTGTCGACGCTGACCGCCGCGCCCGCCTGGGTCTCGTCGATCGAGATGCGGAAGCGGACGCCGTTGCCGCGCGCTGGGTCGTTGCCGAGTGAGCGCAGGTTCCAGTGCCAGGGCGTCGGTGTTCCGATCGGATTGCCCGAGGCGTCGAGCGGCACGCTCTGGAAGTCGACGCGCAGACCGGCGGGCAATGGCAAACCGCGCTGACCATCGTCACTGAAGTCTCGCGTTTGGCTGCCGATGGTCGCGCGAAGGATGAAGTGGTGCCAGCCGCGCGGCTCGGGGCTTGTTGAGACCCACTTGGAGACCGCTATACCGCTTGGCGCATCGACGTCAACCGTGCGTAGAGCGGCGCTGTCCCCCAGTGTCAAGATAGTTGTCGCCTCAACCGTGAACGCCTCGGTAGGCGTTC
>CALLZN010000256.1 GCA_937858895.1 uncultured bacterium
TTTGGACTACTGACAACGAGTGGGGGTTCGCGCGAAACCTCGACAAGCCCAGTGGAAAGCACGCTGCGTCATCCGTCAAGCCCCCCTTATCGACGTTTCCCGCGCAGGCGCAGCCCAGGCTCTCACTCGGTAGCGGTCGCGCCTAGATCCCGCTCGGTCCAGCCCATGCAGCTTGGCGCGAAGCCGATTCGTGCCCGCGCGGAGAGCCGCGGTGGATGGCGACCGCTCTTCACCTCGTCACCGATGCGGTCCTTGAAGACGTCGGCGAAGTAGTCCACGCCCTCCCGCCGCGTGCCGCGTGCGCCGCGGCTGCGGCCGCAGATCGCCAGCGCTAGTCAGCGTCGACAACAACACGCTCTTGTGGCCGATGGAAATCGACGTCACGCTCCCACAGCGCCGTTTGCATCCCACTCTCGAAGATCTGCACGCGCCAGTGGCCGCGCGGGACGATGTTCGTGGCAGTCCAGGTCGGTCGTGTCTCGCCTCGGATCGTTCGCAGCTGCCGCGTCGGCCGCATTGCGATTCGCTGCTCACCATTCCCGAGGAGGAGAAGCGGCGACTTCCATGTAGCGCCGCCGTGGTGGTGGAGCGTGAATCGACTCGCTGCCTCGAGCCGAGCCATGTGCTGGCCGGCGCCGTGGAGTTCATGGGAAATCCACTGGGCACCGCGATTGGTCACGACGAGCTTGCATGGTCGATTCGTCGGTAGAGCCACATTCTCGACTCGGCGACTGTGCCAGCGCAGCGGTCCACAAAAGAGGAGGTCTGCATCTGCTGGTTCTTCTTCGCCGGCGAAGCGTGGTCGGACACTGACCGGGAGGTCGCGGTCGGAAATGCCAACAAGTTCGACCGTCGACGACCCAGTATGCGCCTCTGCGGCGGTGGACAGTTCGTAGGTCGCACGCGCACCTCGTCCCATCGTGAAACGACGGTCTCCTTGCAAGCGATACAAGCCGATTGGCAGGACCTCGACGTGCCAGTCGCCCGCAGCGAGCTCGACCTCGAAGGCTTGCTTCGTTTCGACGAGCGGCGAGCCGATCGGCATCATGTGCCCAGCGTTCTCCCCTTCACCGCGTACAAAGAGCAGGGGTGGGATCGCGCCCCTCTGCAGGCTCGTCTGCGTGACGGACACGGTCGCCAGGTGCCGCGCTTCTTCTCGCACGAGCAGAATCGGCAACTCTTGGCGCGGCATTCCATCCGGCAGCACGAAGCGCTGCGTTTGTGGAGCTCGATCGCTCGGCTTGGCATCCCCGAGTGTGACCAGGAAACCGCCAGGCGCCAGGCCGCGGAAGCAAACGTAGCCGTCGGCGTCGGTCTCTTGCGTCGCCACGGCGACCGGTTGGGTCGGCTGCTTCATGTCGCTCTCGTAGACCGTAACGCGGGCCTTCGCGGCGGGGCGTTGCATATCGGCCTCAACGGCGAAGGCGTGGATAGATCGCTGTTTGTCGTCGAGCACGATGCGCAGGTTCTTCGTTCCGGCAAAGGGCGCGATGCGCTCATAGCGGGCCATGAAGCGCGTCGTGTCGCGCCCCACAACGCGGAGCCATGTCCACGCACCTCGATCGAGATCGAGGACGACACTTCCCTTGTGCTCAGCGGTTCGGATACGCGGGGCTTCTTCGACGTCTTCTTCGGGGGCAAGCCGCCGTGGCCAGAGCGGCGGCGAGACGGAAGCATGCCAATGCACGCTTCCTGCGATGGCAGCGCCGCTCGCGTCGACAATGCTCAGCGACAAGCGTGGAGCTTCGCTGCTGCCTCGCGTGGCCACGTGCGGTCCGCGTTGCTCCAGGCCTGACTGACTCCGAGGCTGTTCGTCGTCGTCAGCGAGTGTGGTGGCGCTACCGTCGTTGTTGCCACGCCAGGCGAACCAACATGCGAGGCCCAGGGCCACAAGGCTGACCGTCAGCACGAGGCGGGAGCGGCTGGTCATGGCGCGATGAACATGCGCACATTGTTGGTGACAGCTCCGAACTTGCTCCCGCGGATGGTCACGCCTGCCACGTAGAAACTCGTGCCGATCAAGGAAGGCAGCGTGGGCACTTGCATCGCAAAGTTGGTCTGGCCCGTCGCGTCAAGCAGTCGAATCAGGGGCTGGCTCAGCATCGCAAAGAAGAGCGGGTCGGCGGCGAGTGGTAGTTCCTGAAATCCACCGGACACCGGTATCAGGGGAATGCCGGGATGATCGGTACCTGACAACAAGAGAAGCAATGGCGTTGTCGCCTGCTGCGGCAGCTTGATCGAGAGCGTGAAACCCTCGCCGGGGCGTGGGTGGAGTTCGGACGTGCTGAGGGTCGGGTCGGGGACCAGCTCCCAGAGCCTGTCCCACGGATCGTTGGTTCTCGCGGCGATGAGACGTTGACGTCGCGTGTCCCAATAGGCTTGGGACGGAGCACTGTACCAAATCGGCTTCGATGCGACGACTTGACGGAAGTCGCTGCCATCCCAGACCCATACGTCACTCAAGGCGCTGTTCGGGGACCTTCCGCCGACGAGGGCAACGCCTCCGAGGCCAGGTGCATACGCGAGCGCCGGGCTTTCGCGGTAAGGCGGGACCTGCTTTGGCTGGTGTTGACGCCAGGTACGACGATCCCAGGTCCAAACTTCGAGCTTGTTGCTCCGATCATCAGCCAGGCAGACGAAGATGTCACGTGCTTCATCATAGGCGATGCTGATCAAGCGACCGGAGGCAGGGGTGACCTTGCGCCATCCACGCTTGTTCCAGGACCAAAGTGTGCGGTCCCTCAGCAAGTAGACTGTCTCGGTCTTTCGATCGTAGCCAGCTTGGTTCAGATGCATGGGGCCACCGGCTGGGCGGATGGTCGTTGGCTGCTTTGTCCACTTCGTGCCGTCGAAGAGCCAGGTATCGTCGAGAATCGTGCCGTTCGACAGGACCGCGCCGCCGAACATCAGGACGCCCTTGGCTGGCGGGTAGTTGACGAGGAGCGGCCAATTGCGTGAGGGCGGAAGCTTCATGCTGAGACGGCGCGGTCGGCCAGAAGCTTCGATCTCGTAGACTTCGTTCTCCTTTCGATCGACGAGTTCAACGCCAAAAGCCAGCGCAGCAGCCCGCGTCTCGTCGAACACGTAGATCTGGCTGTCGGCACGTGCCCATTCGTCGACAAGCTTCCACTGCGTGCCGTCCCAGGCGCGTGTGATGACCTTGTAGCTGGACCAATAGGATTGAAGAGGATTGATCCAACGTCGCTGCTGCGGATCTTCGAGTAGGCCATAGTGCAGGCCAGAAAGGCGTGAGAGCGGCTTCCCAAGCTTCGTCCAGTTCTGGCCATCCCAGTGCCACAAGAAGTCGTCGACGTGGAGTGGATTCGGAACTCCTCCGAAGCCGTAGACGCCGCCGCCGGAGCTCCAAGGGCTAACCGGGGCGAGGGCGAAGGCGTTGCAATCGCCGGGGTTCGGTGTTGCTGTGATCTTCGTCCAATTCGACCCGTCGTACTCCCACGTGTGGAACGGTGCCTTCAGCGGCGTACCGCCGTAGAGGGTGATGCGGCCCGTGAGATTGTTGAAGGCCATCGCAGGGGAAATGCGTCCCTCAGGAGACTGCGGTGTGTTGACGAGCTGCCAAGTGCTTCCTGTCCATTCCCATGTATCGTTCGGACGCTGCCATGCGGTGGGGCCGCCACCGAAAAGCACGAGGCGCTTGCGAATCGGGTCGTGCGCCATCGCCGCGGCGCCTCGTGGCGAAGGCGCAGCCGATGGCGCAAGGCGTCGCCAGTCACGGCCGTCCCAAGCCCAAGTGTCATTGACGGTGGCCCTGCCGGGCTGCCCACCACCAAAGAGGATCAACTCTTTGGAGACAGGATCGTAACCAAGGCTCGCGCCTCCGAGGTCGGGCGGAGACGTCTTCGGATGCCGTCGGTTCCATGTGACGCCATCGAAGACATAGGTGTTGTTCGAGCGCCCACCAAACATGACGTGCTGGTCGGTTGCCGGGTTATAGGCTATTGAGGCAAACGTCGTGAGTCCGTCAGCCCAGACATCGTCGAGCGGACGCCACTGATACGAACTCGTCGTCTGGCCAAGCGCCGAGCACGCGAATGAGAGGGCGCAGAGCAAGGAGATTGGAGCCTTCATTGCTGCGGAGTCTCGACGGCGACGAGGAAGGTCTGTGCGTTGGTCGCGCCAAGACCGGGTGTGAAACGAGCGCCTGATGGCGGAGCATTGTTCGGGCCTGGGAAGCCTTCTTCTACCGTGTAGCGAACAGCGACAATCTGATTCTGTGTCGCTCCCACGAACGTCGGTGGCATCGTGTCATGGCGAGGATAGACGCCGACTCCGCCACGGCACCACACGTCGAAGTTGGTGATGAACCAAGCGTTCGGAGCGCCACGGAATGAAATCGACTGTTGTCCTCCGAAGCCTGCGAGTAGAGCGTATGGCGTGAGAGTGCCTCCCTGCCAGGTCAGGTCGAGCCAGCGCAGGCCTATGCCATCACCGATGTAGCTTCCCGGCGGATTGATGACTTGCTCGCCCGGATCCAGATAGAGCGCCAGATTGACGCTCGGGTTCGTCGTCTGCCAGATGGGGTTGCAGGACGATGGGCCGACGAGAGACCACCACGGATGCAGGTCATAAATCAAATGAGGTACGACGTCGACAACGCGTGAGTTGTAGTACGTCACGTTTCCGAAGTTCCAGGGCGCGAACCACGATGGGTAGTAGCCATTCGATGCCTGGTAGTAGTTTGGCGGTGGGCTTGCCAAGTGGTCGGTTGATCGAAACCACGGGCGTAACCACGTGCGAGGGGTCGGCCCGATCGGGTTGGCGGCCGGGATCATCGTTGGCGGTCCGAGGTGCCAAACGTACTTATTGTCCATGCCCGGAATCGGCGGCGTTGTCATCGGTAGTCTATCGCCCGTCAATGCAAGGAAGCTCGTCGTCCCGTAGCGATATCCGGCGATGATCAGCTCGCCGAGTTCGTCGGCACCGATGTCAATGCCGCCAACACCCGTGATCGGATAGATCGGCGTGGCGCCCATGCCAGCATAGTCATGCACGCGAGGATTGCCGAAGCCCTCGCAGTCTTCAGATTGGCGATCGATGCAGGCATAGGGCCACGTCGACTGCTGCGCGAGCGGCAAAGATCCGATAGGCTTGGTCAAGAGAATCCCATTGCACATCAGCGCCGAATTCTGGGCGTCAATGTTGCGATACCAGCCTGCATTGACGAGACGATTCTTCCGACCGCCAATGCCGGGTGCGCTCGGGGCTTGTGTGCCGCCGTCCGATTCACCAGGGCAGAGGCGGAAGTCGAGGGGGCTTCGGTCGAAGGCGGCGCTTGGTGATGGTGATGGTGCCGTGTAGAGCAGGTCACGGACATAGAGAATGCCGCGGCGTGTACGATTCGTAATCGGTGCAATGTCGTGCTGGGGTATTGCAGCGGGTCGATTTGCGCGGGCACGTGTCGGAGGTAGTCGGACCGAGAATAAACCACCCCCACCGCCGCTGTTGAGCCATGTCACGGTCTGGAGGTCAAACTTGCTCGCCTCGTAGGCATTCGAGTCGTAGCTGAGTCCCGGGGCTGGATCGACGCGAAGATCGTCGAAGTCGATGCCCTCGAAGCCTTTAGCGTTGCCACTCGTAGCTACAATCCAAGAACTCCAGCTTGGCGGTAAGGGCGTGCTCGCTTGGCCCAGTTGCGCGTCGGGGGAAGCATCGAAGATGTTGTTCAACAGCACGAGCTTGGACCATCCGGTCGTTGGCTCCGTGTTGGCCGAGACTTCGCCGTTCCAGACGCCGACGATGTTGAAGGCGAACGTACAGTTGGCAATGATGGTATCGTCGTGGACGACCGTCGGTGTGCAGTCGGCAAGAATGCCAACACCGTTCATCGCGAAGACGCAGTTCGTAATGGTGGGCGCTGCGCCATAGATCGGCGAGAGGTGGATGGCTGCGCAGGTCGTTGCGCTTACGAACGGTGCTGCTGAGTTGTGCCAGGCGCCGACGAAGGTAATCGAGTCGACGAATGAGTTCAGTCCGCGGCTATTGGAAAATTGCCCGAAGCGCAGAGCAGGCGACGTAACAGACGTAGTTCCGCCGTTTGCGCCGCCACCTCCTCGATCGAAGATGGTGTTCAACGCACTCGTGCCTTGCAGGCTGACGTTGTTCGGCACGTCGATCGGCAATTGAATGCCAAGGATGCTTGCGTCACCGTTGGGCAACAGGCCATTTGCCGGGTTCGGCGTTGCCGCTGTGCCGTAAATACCTGTCGGACCATAGATGCCCGGCAAGAGATGCAGAATCGCATACTTCCAGATCAAGCCTGTCTGCGGATCCGTGTAGGGCAGGGACGGCAAGCTGCCGATTGCTGCCGTGACTGTCTTGTAAGGCCAGGGCGCGTGCAGCAGTGGAGCAGTCCCGCTCGAGAAGGATGACGGCTGCACGGGATTGTTCGCCGCCGCAGCCACGTCGTCGCCGCTGACTGGATCGACCCAGAGGTGGATGACGCGCTCTTGGGTCTGGGCTCGAAGCCTAG
>CALLZN010000257.1 GCA_937858895.1 uncultured bacterium
GATTCGGCGACGATGATGGTCGGGTAGTCGCGCACTTCGTCGACGAACACTTCGCGGCGCTGCGGGACGGCGGGGCTGGCCTCGCGGTCCTCTCCGCGCCGACCTCGTCACCGACCCTGCACGACATGGCGCGGCGCTTCCGCGAGGTCTTCCCGGACAACGCCGGGTGGTTCACCTACGAGGCGCTCAATCGCGACTCCGAGGTCGAGGGCGCGGCCACGGCCTTCGGTGCGCCGTTGCGCGCGCATTGGAAGCTCGACGAGGCCGATGTCCAGCTCTGGCTCGACGCGGATCCGCTCGGCTTCCACCCCAACTCGCTGCGCTACTCGCGCGACTGGGCGAGCCGTCGCGTGGCAGAGGTCGCCGTCGAAGACGGCAAGCCGATGATGTCGCGCGTCTACGCGGTCGAGAGCACACCGTCGGTCAGCGGCTCGGTCGCGGACCACCGCTTACCGCTGCGCTCCGACCGGGTCCACGCCTTCTTGCTCGAGGTCGAGCGAGCCCTCGACGGGACCGTCCTCGCGGCTCGGCCTGCCTGGCTCGACGAAGCGCCGTGCAAGGCCTTCCTCGCCGCCCTCGTCGAGGACTTGCGCCGGGCCGGTCCCAAGGTCCTCGTCGCGGTCGGTCCGCGGCAGCCGGCGGCCGTGCACGCGATCGCGCATCGCATCAACGAGAAGCGCGGCGCAGTCGGCAAGACCGTGGTCTTCACCGAAGAGCCGGTCGCTGCCAAGCAGGCCGAAGGCCTGGCTGCGCTCGTCCGCGCGATGAACGCCGGCACCGTCAAGACCCTCGTGATCTTGGGTGGCAACCCGGTCTTCGATGCGCCGGCCGACATGGCCTTTGGCGACGCGCTGGCCAAGGTCCCGGTCTCGCTGCACGTCGGGCTCTACCGCAACGAGACGGCCCACCGTTGCAGCTGGCACGTCAACGAAGCCCACGCGCTCGAGAGCTGGGGCGATGGCCGCACCTGGGACGGCACCGTGACCCTCCAGCAGCCGCAGATCCTGCCGCTGCACCGTGGGCTCTCGCAGGCCGAAGTGCTCGCGAAGCTGATCGGCGACGAGAAGACCGACGGCTACTCGCTCGTCCAGCGAACGCTGAAGAAGCTTCCTCAGGTCACGGGCAACTTCGACGCCTGGTTCCAGCGTTGCGCCCACGACGGTTTCGTGGCCGGCTCGGCCTACGCGCCCAAGGATGTCGCCTTGCGTAGCTTCGAGACGCCGGCGCCGAAGGACGTAGCCGATCCCCTGGCCAACGGTTCGATCGAAGTCGTCTTCAAGGACAGCACAATCGGCGACGGCCGCTTCGCCAACAACGGCTGGCTCGTCGAGACGCCGGACACGATGTCGAAGCTCACTTGGGACAACGCTGCCTACGTGAGCCCCGAGACCGCGACCAAGCTCGGCCTCGAAGACAACCACATGGTCGAAGTCACGATCGGCACGACCAAGGTCGAGGTCCCGGTCTTCATCCTGCCGGGCCAGGCCAAGGGTTCGATCGCCGTCGCGGTCGGCTGGGGCCGCACCCATGCGGGTCGCGTCGGTGGGATGATCGACGATGAGGTCCTCCCCGTCGGTCACAACGTCTACCCGCTGCGCACATCGAGCACGATGGGAAGCGCTTCTGGCGCCAGTGTCCGCGGGACCGGTCGGGAGTACAAGCTCGCGACGACGCAGGACCACTTCGTCATGGACCGCATCGGCATGTCCGAGCGCGAGGCGCGCATCGATGTGTTGATTCGCAAGGACAGCTTCGACTCGTGGAAGGAGCACCCCGACCACGTCAAGCACGCCGTCCATCATCCGCCGCTCGAGTCGCTGTGGACCGACCACGCCACGGACGGCCAAAAGTGGGGCATGTCCATCGACCTCTCGCGCTGCACTGGTTGCAACGCTTGCGTCGTCGGCTGCACTTCCGAGAACAACATCCCGGTCGTTGGCAAGGAGCAAGTCCTGCGCGGCCGTGAGATGCACTGGATTCGCATCGACCGCTACTTCGGCGGCGACCCAGAGAATCCCGAGTTGGCGCACCAGCCGCTCACCTGCCACCACTGCGAGAACGCGCCGTGCGAGCAGGTCTGTCCGGTCGCCGCGACCGTGCACAGCGAAGAAGGCCTCAACGACATGGTCTACAACCGCTGCATCGGCACGCGCTACTGCGGCAACAACTGCCCCTACAAGGTCCGACGCTTCAATTACTTCTCGAACGTCGAGCACTTCAAGGAGCCGGGCGGCGACCTCTACAAGCTGATCATGAATCCCGAGGTCACGGTGCGCAGCCGCGGCGTCATGGAGAAGTGCACGTTCTGCACGCAGCGCATCTCCGCGACGCGCAAGACGGCCAAGCTCGAGGGGCGCGCGATCGCGGTCGACGAGATCAAGACCGCCTGCCAGCAGGCTTGCCCGACCGAGGCCATCGTCTTCGGCGACCTCTCGAACGCTCAGTCGACGGTCACCAAGCGTGAGCAGTTGGGTCGTTCCTACAAGGTCCTCGACGAACTCAACATCAAGCCGCGCACGCACTACCTCGCCAAGATCACGAATCCGCACAAGAGCCTCCACGTCGCGAAGCCCGCTCACGGCACGCACGACGCCGGTGGTCATGGCAACGAAGCCAAGAAGGGGCACTGATGACGACGCTCGATCCCGCACACGCGCACGACGCGTCGAAGGAGTTCCGACCGCCGCTCCTGGACGGTGAGAACGACTACAAGACGATCACCGACCAAGTCTGTGGTGTGCCCGAGTGGAGCCACCGCGAGACGCCGAAGGCCTGGTACATCGCCTTCACGATCGCGCTGTCGATGCTCGGCATGCTCGGCGCGATGATCGCTTGGCTCTTCTGGCAAGGCGTCGGCGTCTGGGGTAACAACAACCCGGCGTTCTGGGGCTGGCCGATCGTCAACTTCGTGTTCTGGGTCGGTATCGGCCACGCCGGGACGCTCATTTCGGCCATCCTCTTCTTGTTCCGGCAGAAGTGGCGCACGTCGATCAACCGCTTCGCCGAGGCGATGACGATCTTCGCCGTCGCTTGCGCGGCCATCTTCCCCGGCATTCACGTCGGACGTCCGTGGGTGGCCTACTGGCTCTTCCCGCTGCCGAACCAGATGGAGATGTGGCCGCAGTTCCGCAGCCCGCTGCTCTGGGACGTCTTCGCGGTCTCGACCTATGCGACGGTGTCGCTGCTCTTCTGGTACTTGGGGATGATCCCCGACCTCGCGACGATCCGTGACCGGGCGACGACGCCGGTGCGGCGCTTCCTCTACGGCGTCTTCGCGATGGGCTGGAACGGGTCGAATCGGCAGTGGCACCGCTTCGAGCGCGCTTACTTGCTGCTCGCGGCGCTCGCGACGCCGCTCGTCCTCTCGGTGCACTCGGTCGTTTCGTTCGACTTCGCGGTCTCGCAGTTGCCGGGTTGGCACACGACGATCTTCCCGCCCTACTTCGTCGCGGGAGCTATCTTCTCGGGCTTCGCGATGGTGGTCACGCTCGCCGTGCCGGCGCGCCAGTTCTTCGGCATGAAGAACTTGATCACGATGCGGCACCTCGAGGCCATGAACAAGGTCATCCTCGCGACCTCGATGATGGTCGGCTACGCCTACCTGATCGAGCTCTTCATCGCGTGGTATGGCGGTAACCCCTACGAGCGCTTCGCCTTCCTCAACCGAGTGATGGGCAACTACTCGTGGGCCTACTGGTCGATGTTCTCGTGCAACGTGATCTTCCCGCAGCTCTTCTGGTTCAAGAAGGTCCGCCGAAGCATCCCGCTCATGATGATCATCTGCGTGCTCGTCAACGTCGGCATGTGGTTCGAGCGCTTCGTGATCACGGTCACCTCGCTCTCGCGTGACTTCTTGCCGTCGAGCTGGGGCTACTTCACACCGACGCTCATCGACGTGCTGACCTTCGTCGGTAGCTTCGGGCTCTTCTTCACGCTCTTCTTGCTCTTCTGCCGCTGGTTGCCGATGGTCGCGATCGCCGAAGTCAAAGCCGACATGCCGCGAGACGAAGCGGCGGTCAAGGAGGGCGCACGATGAGCGCGCCGCACAACAAGGCGGGCCACGCCGACCCCGCCAAGCAGGAGCCCCCCGTCCAGCAAGAGGAGAAGCTCTGGGCCTACATGGCCGAGTTCGACTCGGCCGATGACGTCATCCACGCCGCAGAGAAGATCCGCGACGCTGGCTTCACCAAGTGGGACGTCCACACGCCCTTCCCTGTGCACGGCCTCGACAAGGCCATGGGCATCAAGCCGACGATCTTGCCGTGGCTCCTGCTCGGCGCGGGCCTCACGGGCACGACCGTCGCGATCTTGCTGCAGTACTACACGAATACGATGGAGGGCACGTGGCCCTTGTCGGGCTACGCCTATCTG
>CALLZN010000258.1 GCA_937858895.1 uncultured bacterium
ACCAAGTGCCAGCGACCTTGCTGCGGTACCAGAGCGGGGACCCGCCGCTGGTCGAGCTGGTCGGCCCGATCGCTAGCGCGTCGCCTGAGACATCTTCGAACTCGACGTCGAAGCAGCGCTTGTCCGCGTGCGCGAGCGGGACCGCCGTCGTCGAGAAGCTCTCGGCCCACCCCTCACCGATCTGCCGCAGCAGCGTGAGCTTGGTTTGCGCGCCGTCCTCGGCGAGCACCATGGACAAGCGTTCATGGTTACTTGTCGGCGAGAAGCTCGTCACGACATGGCGCAGCGTCGTCGCGATTCCAGTCAGCGCCGTCGCCGCCGTCCACGTGCCGCTGACCTTCGAGAGCACGCGCAAGAACGGCGTCGACGCGCCGTTCTGTCCGTGAATGCTCTCGCTGTCGTCGGGCACGAGCGGGTCGGCGAGGAAGGTGACGCTCGGCTGGCTATGGAGCAAACGGGGCCGCCCCGCTGGATTGGCCGTCAGCAAGACGCGCAGCGCAGCAGCGCGCGTCGTGCGCACCGAAGCGGTCGCGACGCCGCTGCCGTCGGTCAAGCCCGTCGGTTGCACGACGACCGCGAAGGGATCATCCAAGTCGAAGCGCACGCTCTGGCCATCCAAGGGGTCGCCATCCTCGTCGCGCAAGGTCGCAGTCAAAACGACCTCGGTTTCGCCATTGGCGGGTGCGGTCGATCGCGAGAGACTCACCGTCGATAGCTGCAGACTCGGTGGCTCGAGGAAGCGAATCTCGTAATCTTCGTCGAGGACCACCTCGTCGGCTCCGGGGTCGACGACAACCAGGAAACGGTGCGTGCCCGGCGCAGCGGTCCTGATGCCGGCCGTTGCGTCCCCCTTCGAGTCCGTCGCGCCGGGTTGGTCGATCAGGGCGCCCGCTGCGAGCGGACGGAGCTCGACGACGCAGCCAGGTAAGGCCCGCCCAGCGGAGTCGAGGACGCGAACCATGAGCTTGGCGGTGTCGACGCCGTCGGCGAACGGTGTGTTCGATTGCAGCGCGAGCGTGGACCGCGCCACGTCGAGGCCACCCGTGCCCGACCGCCCGCGGTTGCAAGCGGTCATGGAGAGGGCAGCGATCGCGAGGAAGACACCATGGCGGCGCAGTTTCATGCCGATCCCTATCGGCGCGAAGGTCACGCCGGCTTCAGACCAGACGCGGGGCCGCCCTGGAAGGCCGACCGATCATCGATCGGTTTCGGGCGCAGCCAGGTCCGAACGCGCAGCATCCATGACCGGCAGGGTCACGACCTGCGGTTGTGCGAGGACGGCGCGCACCCGGCCAGCGATCATGGCAACTCCCGGGTCATCGAGGGGGCCGCCGGCCCGCACGTAGGCGCGGTACGCTTCACACGCACCGCGCACGTCGCCGAGGCGGTCGAGGCAGGCGCCGAGGTTGATCGCTGCCTCCGAGAGTGGCGCTTCGCGCGCGCTCGTCGAAGCGAGGGCCCGCTCGAACTCGGCGCGGGCCTCGGCCAAGCGACCTTGGGCCAGCAAGGCGACGCCCAGGTTGTTCAAGGCCGCCGGTGCCTGCTCGCGCGCGAGCGAATCGCGGAAGAGCTGTTCGGCGCGCAGCGAGTCGCCGCGTCGCATGGCGACGAGCCCAAGGCCGTGCATGGCGTGCAAGTCGTCGGGCCGCAAGGACAGGACCCGTTGGTAGGCCTGGGCGGCTTCGACGAAGCGCCCGGAACCGAAGTGAACCGAAGCGAGCACGAGCCAGGCATCTGCACAGTGCCCATCGAGCGATGTCGCGCGCTGCAGGTCCTTGATCGCACGCTGCACCTCGCCGGCCTCGAGCGCCGCGAGCGCGCGCCGGAAGGCAACGCGCGCGAGGCCGCCACGGCTGATGCGCTTCGCGGTCGGATCCGCGGACTCGACCTGCCGAACCTTGACCTGGACCGGCTCCAAGTCGCGGCGCTCGTGTGCGCCTTGCTGCGCCTCGTCGATCTTGGCCTCGGAGCCAGGCAGACCCTCGAGGCTTTGTCGCTCGGGATCGATGCGCACCGTGTTCATCGCCACCGACGAGGGTCGAAACGGCGTCTGAATGCGCCGGATGCGATCGAGGCTGCGCCGCCAGTCCTCGCGCTCCCAAGCAGAGGTCAGGATGCGCGGCGTCAACACGATGACGAGCTCCGTGTCGGCCCGCTCTTGGATCGTCGTCCGAAACAACATGCCGAGGATCGGCACGTCACCGAGCAGCGGCACCTTCTCGAGGCTCTCGGTCTTGCGCTCGCTACGGAGGCCTCCGAGCACGATCGGCTGCCCGTCCGGAACGCGCAGCGTCGTCGTCATCGACCGCGTGTTGAGGATGGGCTGCGTCACGAGATTGTCAGGCGTCGACACGAAGCCCGAGACTTCGACGATCGAAGGCATGATGTGCGTCGTAATGAAGCCGTCTTCGCCGATCTGCGGCGTGACCGAGACAGTGACGCCAGCATCCTCGAAGCGCACGGTGAACTGCGTTCGCGACGCGCTGTCGGTATCGATGATCTCACGCTCGATGACCGGGATTTGCTCGACGACGCGGATCTGAGCCGGGACGTTGTGGAGCGTCGCGATGCGCGGGCTCGAGAGAATGCGTACTTGGCCTTGGGTCTCGAGCGCATCGAGGAGCACCGAGAAGTCGCCAGCTTCGAGCAAACCGAAGCGGAAGGTCTCCGCGCCGCTCGACGCCGACTGCCCGAGGATCGCACCACCCGGCAGCGTCCCCGTGCGCGACGTGTTGAAGACCCCGGGCAGGATCGACCAATCGACGCCAGCCCGGAACTCGTTCTTGAGGCTGATCTCGACGATGCGAGCTTCGATCGACACCTGTCGCGTCGCACGACGCCGACTCGCCTCGATGTAATCGCCGACGCGTCGCACGACCCGCGGCTTGCCATCGATCGCGACCGTGCCGAGACGGCGATTCACGACGATGTTCGAGCTGCCCTCGGCGATGGTCTCGAGATCCGACTCGAGGCGATCCCAAAAGTCGGTTCCCCCGCCAGCGCCCGTACCCGAGCCCATGCCTGCCCCCATGGCACCGACTTGTCCTCCCCCTTGGCTCGGATCGCCCGACCCCGCCATGCCGCCGCCGATGCCGCCCAGTTGCGCCGCGTCCTGTCCTGGGTAGTCGACATCGAAGACACGGACCTCGGAGCCCTCGACTCGCAGGAAGTCTCCGTCCCAGCGGTAGGCAAGGTCATAGCTCTCGAGCAAGGCCTCGAAGGTCTCTTCGAGGGAGGCTGCCTTGATGTCGAAGCTCGCCGTTCCGCCGACCGCGCTCTCGACCAGGAGGTTGACCTCGCTGTCTTTGAAGAGGGCGAGCAAGGTGTCGCGCAGATCGGCGTCCCTCGCCGAGAAGGCCTCGACACGCGCGTCTCCTGAAGCCTCGACGTCGAAGCGCTCGGGCAGGGTGGCGACGCCGACCCCGCGGAACGCAGCGAGCCCTTCGTCCTCGAGGTTCCCGGTCTTCACGCGCCCCTGCAGCTCACTGCAGGCAGGCGGGAGCAGAGTGATCAATGACAAGAAGAGGATTCTCGAGCACTTCATCTTTGGCTGCCTCGCGAGTCAGCGGCGTTGGCTGCTCGCCCGGGGTCGACTTCGGCATCGGTCGCGTCGGCCGACACGCGCTCCTCGCGAAGGGCGGTCGTGAGCGGGATGTGAACAATGCCGCGCTTCTCGGTCGCGACGTGGATTCCAGTAGCATCGATGGCCTCGATGCGGCCGAGCTCGCACGTGTCGCCGACGCCGACGACTGCGCCATCGACGACCGCGCGACGCGTGGAAGGGCCGAGCAGCACGAGGCGCACGACCGGTAGCTCGAGGTCGACCACGCGCACGTCCGTCGTCCGCGACGCCAACAAGCGCGTCTCGAGGTCGTGCGCGAACGGGTCCTCGAGGCGAGCCTCCAAGACCGCAGGGAAGAAGGTCGGCACCGCAGCCACCCCTGGCGCCGGCGCGACCTCGCCCTGGACGAGCTCGGCGACGACGCCTGGGTCGACTTTGCGTTCTTCGACGAACTGCGCCAAGGCACCGAAGTGCTGTCGATTGACCCAGATCGCAGCGACGACGATGCCGCCGGCGAGCCACGGCGAGCGCAAGGAGCTACGCTTCGACTTCATCGGGCGACCTCCATCGTCGGCATGGACCAGGCCTCGACGCTGCACTCGACGCGGATGCGATTGTCGGTCGGTTCGGCGAGCAGACCGCGAATGCGCATGACCGGCCGACCTCGCTCGACCTCGCTGAAGAACTTCACGATGTCGCTCCACTCGCCACTGAACTGCAAGGTCCCCGCGAAGCCGCGAAGGCCCTCCGCCGGCACGGCGCCACGACGATCCGTCTCCGTCTCGATGCGCATGTCGTCGATCCCCGCGACCTTTGCAGCGGCGTGGATGCGCTCGACGAAGTCTGCGAACGTGAGTCGCACAGGAAGCAGTGCTGCACCGTCCGCCGCCGCCTCACTGGGCGTGTCTTCGGACCGTTGCACGAGTCGATCGATCGTCGACGTCAGCCGCGCACGCTCGCCCTCCAAGCGCGCAATGCCCTCGACGCCGGGGACACGCGACCAAGCCATGAAGCCGATGATCGCGAGCAGGGTCGACAAGGCCGGGACCAAGGCGCGTCGCACGCGTCGCTTTCGGCGTAAGGCACGGGTTCTATCGTGCATCGCTTCCTCCTGGCGACGGCGCTGCAAGGTCGGTCGACAGCGTGTTCGGCGTGCTCACACTGGCTGCCGCCCCGCTGCCGCCTTGGCCTTCGCGTGAGCGGACGAGCAGTTCGAAGGGCACACCTGCCTCGCCCGGCAAGGCGGCAGAAAGCGAGCCACCGAGTTCGCGGTCGATGAAGACATCGCTCATGCGCCGCGTGAACTCACCGAAGTCCTTCATCGCCGAGCTCCGGTCCACCGCCCGGATGACGCCAGCGATCGTTGCCCCGCCGCGGTCGTCGATGGCAACACGCGTCAAGAACACGCGCTCGGGGCGCTCGATCGACAAGGACGCGCAGAGCTGCGACACCGAGAGACGACCCTGGTCGATGGCTGTGAGCGCAGTGGCGCGCCGTTCGCTGAGCGAAGCCCCGTGGGCGCGCCCCGTGATCGCGGCCTCCCGCTGTTCGAGTTCGGCGATCGTGGCGACAAGGCTCGACTTCTCGGCACGTCGCCGGTTGGCTTCATCACTGAAGGCTTCGAGCAAGAAGGCGCTTCCGGCCAGCAAACCCGCCATGCTCGCGGTTCGCACGAGACTCCCGGCGGCGCGCTCCAGAAGAGAAGGCACGGCCGGCTCGCGGAGCCAGCAGAGCGCGGGGATGCGCTTGCTCGCGGCGAGCGAGGCTGGCAGATACCAGGCACGCGCGGGCACGATGTCGTCGGGCAAGACTTCGAGTGCATCCGCATGCACGAGATCGCTCGGGATGCCGAAAGCATCGGACCAAGCGGCTGCGTCGAACTCGTCTTCGCGAATGCTGCCGAAGATCTCGATGTGCGTCGGCGCGGCTTCGCCCTGCTCCTCGAGGAACTCGACCGAGCGCGTGACTTCCATCGCGAGCGGCAGCAGCGCTTCGGCGCCGAAGCCCCGCGTGTCGCGCAAGAAGGGCAGCTTGAAGCGCCTCGAAGTCACAACGCGTCCGCTACGACAGAGGACGAAGGTCGCGTGGTCGGCGCGAATGTCGAGCAGCGCGACGCGATCTTGATCCGCGCTCCGCGCTGAGCAATGCGCGATCATCGCCTCGAGCGATGCTACCCAGATGCGGCGTGGATTGAGGCAAGCGGCAGCTCCCGTGACCATGTCGACGAGAGCACGCGGCGCAGCGTCGAAGGCGATGTGGCTCGTGCGCGCCGACCGAGACGCGACACTCCACCCGATCGCGAGCTTCGTTTCGTCGTCCCAGAGCCCTAGCTCACGAGCGGACTCGGCGATCGCCCGCTCGCGATTTGCCCGCGTCTCTCGACGCGCGGTCTCGGCCGTGCCGTGCACCATGCGGCGATCGCTGACGAAGACGAACCCATCGGAGTGCGTGAGTTCGAGCCCCTCGGCACCTTCACGCAGCTTGGCGCGTAGCTGGGTCGGTTGGTCGTTCTCGAGCGGCAGCGTACGCGCGCGCAAAAGCCGCGCACCGCGACCGCGCTCGCTGAAGACGCAGAAGCGCAAGACATCGCGGTCGACCTCGGCGATCCATGTCAAAGGTTTCATGAACAAGCTCAATCCATCAAGAGCCGAGATCGTCGGCTGTAGAGAAGACACGGTCAGCACCTGCGCTCGTCACGACGCGTGTCCCGGCGTCGATCTGGAAGCTCGTGCCGTAGGCGTCGCTCTCGTAGACCGAGCCGAGCCCCATCGCGGCGCGATCGGTCGACCAAGTGCCGGTCAACGAGCCACCGTTCGCGATGTGAGCCGCGAGCGCGCCCGCGATGATCGCGAGTCGCTCACGCGTACGGCGGTCGCCAGGCACGCGACCTTCGACAGTCAGGGATAGCGCTTCTGATGCAGCGCCAGCGTTGACGAGGTCCTCGCCGATGCTCCAGACCTGGCAGCGATCGGGATTGGTCGTCCGCGAGTAGCGGTACCACGCCGAACCCCATTCGTCCCGAATCGTGTCGTCGGCGATGCCGCCGCCGAGGTGAACGCCATAGAAGTCGCTCGCATCGATCGTGGTCGGGAAGGTCCCGTGCTCGTAGTAGTAGGCTTGCAGCGCGAGGTCGAGCGCTTCGAGCTCTTGGCGCGCTCGCTGGTAACGCTCGGCTCGCTGCGTCGCCGTCGCGAGCGGCGCGACGGTGCCAGCCAAGAGCGTGATCACGAACATCACGATGATGAGCTCGACGAGGGTGAAGCCCGCTGCAGTGCACGATCGACCGTGATTCTCGCCGCGAACCTTCGTCATTGCCCCGCCTGCTGCATGACTTGGTAGAGCGTGGAGAGAATCGCGACAGCGACGGCCCCAACGACGAGTCCGAGGACGACGGTCGTGATCGGCTCGAGCGCCTGGACGAAGCGGTCGACGCGCTCTTTGGCAACGGTGTCGTAGTGATCGGCGAGACGCGTGAGGATCTCGGTCAACTTGCCGGCCTCTTCGCCAACCGACAGCAGGTTGCACATGTCGCGCGGAAACTGCTCCGTCGCGCGGAACGCACCCGACACGGACTCGCCCTGGAGAAGCGACTCATGAATGGCGCCGAGGGCTTCGTCGAAGTCGCGCGTCGCGCAGGCGTCTCGCGCGAGTTCGATCGAGTCGACGATGGGGATGCCGGCCGAGCTCGAGATCGAGAGGTTGCGCATGAGGCGCGTCGACTCGATGGCTTCGATGACACCTGACGTGAGCGGCAGGCGCGCGATGACGCTGCCGAGGGCACGCCGGCCCGAATCGCTGCGCGCCAGCAGAATGAGGCCGACGACCATCAAGAGCGCCGTCACGCCGATCAGCGCGATGTTCGTTCGCAAGATCGCACTCGTCGCAATCAATACCTTGGTCACCGCCGGCAGGTTGTCGCCAAGGCGCTCGAAGAGCGGCCCGAAGCGCGGCACGAGCCAAGTCAGCACGAAGACGATGAGCCCCGTGGCCGCAAACATGACGATCGACGGGTAGATGAGCGCGCGCCGGATCGTCTTGCGGACGTCCTTGACCCACGCGAGGTAGGACGCGAGCTCGCCGAGGATCTGCTCGAGCCGACCGGATCGCTCACCTGCGCGGACGAGGCCGCGGTAGATGTCCGGAAAGGAGCGCGGCCAGCGTTCGAGACCATCGGAGAGCGAAGTACCGGCCTGGATCTGCAAGGCCAAGTCACTGACGACGACGTCGATGCGGCCGCCGTCGTCGCGCTGCTGCGCTTCGAGGGCGCGCAAGAGCGGGACTCCCGCTTCGAGCTGCAAGCGAAGATTGCGCGTCAAGGTCTCGAGCTCGTCGATGCGCAAGCGCTCGCTGCGCTGCACGTCGCGCTCTTCGTCCGCTTCGCGCGGCGCGGTCGCGACACTCGCCTCCTCGAGGTAGACCGGACTCAAGAACGCCTCCAGAGCACGAGCCCGATGTCTGTCGGGTCGACCGCGGATACGGTCGGCGCTGCTTGGGCGCTTTGAATCGTCGTCGCGATCTGACCATCGAGGCCGGCGCTCAAGACGAGCAAGTGCACCGGAGTCGAAGAAGTCGGCGTTGTATGCCCCGCCGCGACGAGGACGACATATGGCCGCCCCCACGGATCGAGGGGAAGCGCTGCCGCATAGCTGCCGCACCACGCACGGTTCAGGTTCGTTGGGTAGGCCGCCGCTTGGTTGCCGCGCGGAGCGTTGCGCACGAGGTGGTTGTCGAGCACATCCGCCCCGCTCGCGGCCAAGGCCCACCAAGTGGTGGACGCTGACCAGGGATTGCTCGTCGGCAGCGTTGGCCCCGAGAACAGGAGCGCCAAGGAGCTGTCGTTGCCCGAAGCGTCACGACAAGGCCAAACCCCATTGGTCGCCCGGAAGCGCTGCAGCGCCTCGGCGATGGCGACGACATCCCGCTCGGCTCGCTCGAGCCGCGTCGCTTCGATCTGCGAGCGAAGCACCGGCAGGGCGATGCCGCTGAGCACCAGCGCAAGGGCGATGGCCGCGAAAAGCTCGACGAGGGTCAGACCGCTTGACGCGAGGTCTACCAACGCGCATCGGTCTATGTGTCGTGGTCGAGGGGTGACCATCGCTGCGAGAACTCCTGGCGCCGCGAGGGAACGGGGGGAAAGACTGCCGTTGAGATCGACGCAAGGGGATCAGCGACTTGAGAGTCTTACTGCGGGTCCGGTCACCGCGTGGCCGATGAAGAGCCCGTGGAAACGAAGTTCGGAACCGTCGTCGCCGCGCTCGCCGAGGGCGCCAGTGCCACCTCGACCCAGATCGCGCGCTTGCTCGATGAAGTCGGCCGAGATGAGCGAGCCTTGCTACACCGCATGGTCACCTTGGGCCTGCTCCAGGAGGCCGAGGCATGGCGCATCTGGGCGCGCGCGCTCGGCCTGGACTTCGAGAACCCCGACGTCTTCGACATCGAAGCGGGGGTTCTCAACGCCCTTCCGGCCGACGTCATCCGCCGCCACCGCTGCCTGCCGCTGCGTATGAGCAGCGAAGGCCTCGTCGTCGCGATGGAGGACCCCCTCGACCTGATCGGCCTCGACACGATCCAAGAGGTCCTCGGTGGGCCCGCCGTGCCGGTGGTCTGCCCGCCAGAGACGCTCAAAGCCGGGATCGAACACCGCCTGCATGCCGGCAAGGGCCTCGAAGGCCTCCTCGCTTCGCTCGACCTGGCCAACCTCGAGAACTCGGCGTTCGCGACGCCCCAACGCTTGCAAGAAATCGCGGGTGAAGACGCCATTGTCGAGCTCGTCGACCACTTGATCACCCAGGCCTTGCGTCGCAAGGCGAGCGACGTCCACATCGAGCCCTCGAACAACGTCACGCGCGTGCGCGTGCGCGTAGACGGCCGCCTCGAGACAGCTACACGCTTGCCCAAGCCGCTTCACCCGGCCCTCGTGTCACGCATCAAGGTCTTGGCCGAGATGGACATCGCCGAACGCCGCCGCCCCCAAGACGGGCGCTTCCGGCGCGACATGCGGGCTGGTGGACAAGTCGAGTTCCGCGTCTCGACCTTGCCGGGCGTCCAAGGAGAAAAAGTCGTGCTGCGCGTGCTGGACCGCCGCAACGTCGAGCTCACCCTCGACCGACTCGGACTCTCGCCGGCCTACGCCGATGTCCTGCGTCGCAAGTCGCAAGAGCCCAACGGCATGCTCCTCGTGACCGGACCGACCGGCAGCGGCAAGACGACGACGCTCTACGGCCTCCTCGCCCACCTGAACAGTGAGGATCGCAACCTCTTGACGGTCGAAGATCCCGTCGAGTACGAGCTCGCCGGCACAACTCAGGTCCAGGTTTCCAACAAGGCCCAGCGGGGCTTTGCGACGGCCCTGCGCTCGATTCTGCGCCAGGACCCCGATGTCATCATGGTCGGTGAGATTCGTGACCAAGAGACCGCCGAGATCGCGGTTCACGCGGCCCTGACCGGACACATGGTGCTCTCGACCTTGCACACGAACAGCGCGATCGGAACGGTCACGCGCCTCGTCGACATGGGCATCGCTCCCTATCTGCTCTCGCCGAGCTTGCGTGTCATCGTCGCCCAGCGCCTCGTGCGGCGGCTCTGCGCGGATTGCAGCGAGCCCTTCGAACCAACGGCGTCGGCGCTGCGTGCCCTCGGATGGAGCGGCGACGCCTCGGGCTTCCGGCGCGCTCGCGGGTGCCGCAACTGCCGCGAGCGTGGCTTCGTAGGTCGCATCGCGATCCACGAGGTGCTGGTCTGGAACGACGCACTCGCGCGCGCGCTCTCGAGCGGCAAGGGCGAAAGCGAACTCGCCGAGATCGCTTCGCTCTCGGGCTTCGAGACGATGCAGGTCGACGGGCTGCGCAAGGCGAGCGAGGGATTGACGACGATCGAAGAGGTCGCGACCGCCGTCCGCGCCTGAGCCGCGCTTACGTATCGATCAAGAAGATGAAGAGGCTGCGCGACGCGGCGTCGTACTCGACCTGGCCTGTCGTCATCCAATCGCCGGGAATGCTGCGATCGAGCGTGTCATTGACGGCCTGGGCGACAGGCTGCGGGACGCTGCCAAAGCGCACGAAGTTGCCAGCGCCCGTGACCGTGTCACTCCCGGCGCCGACGAGATCGAAGCCGCCGGGGTTCGGATTTCCCGCCGTGAACGAGCTGTAGACGTGGACATAGGTCCCAAATGGGTTGTCCGAGTAAGACAGAGGGTGATCGATGTAGGGCCCGCGCCATCCCGCCGTCGTCTGCGTCAGCGAGAGGTTGCGGACGCTCGCTGTGATGTAGCTCGGCCCCGAATACTCGATGGCGGTCCGGCCCGTGTCGGCGAAGTGACGCGCACAGGCCTTCTTGAGCGTGTCGGCAACCGCCAAGATCTTGGCTGCCTGCCCCTGGCTCGACACGCCTGAGACCATCGGCACGACGACCCCTGCAAGCAGCGTGATCAGCGCGAGCACGACGATGATCTCGATCAGCGTGAAGCCGCTCGACCGGGATGTTCTATTTTTCACGACCAAACTCCGACTAAGGCGAGAACCGATAGGCAGCCCATCGACGGGTCCGCGCGGGACGCTTTAGGAGTTTCGCTTGCATGGCTTCGGCGCCCATGGCAGCGCCTCGAAAGCTGCGACCAGAGCGCGCGGTCGCTTCCCTGAAAGGCGACCTCGACGCATCCCGCGCCTTACTGTGGATCGGGGCGCGCAATCGCCTCAGCGACTCGATATGGTCTTTTCGCCATTTGGCCTTAGCGTCCACCGAACATCCCTACCAGACAGGCCCTGGAGAGACCGAGCTGACCATGGAGATCCTCGTTTTCGTCAAGCGCGTGCCGGCGACCGACAGCAAGATCAAAGTCGGCGCTGACGGCAAGCAGATCGATCCCGCCGGTGTCGAGTATGTCCTCAACCCGTACGACGAGTTTGCCGTCGAAGAGGCGTTGAAGACCAAGGAGAAGTTCGGCGGCGAAGTGACAGTGCTGACCATCGGCTCGGCAGACGCGCAGAAAGAACTACGCACATGCCTCGCGATGGGCGCCGACAAGGCCATCCTGCTCGAGGCCGACACGTCGAGCGTGGATGCGTCGTCGATCTCAAAGTGCCTCGCAGCCAAGGCGAAAGAACTCGGCGCGCAGATCATCTTTTGCGGCAAGCAAGCCGTTGACGGCGATGACGCCCAGGTCGGCGTCCGCGTGGCGACCCTGCTCGGCTGGGCGTGCGTGAGCGATGTCTCTTCGCTCGAGCTCAGCGACGGCGCCTTCGTCGCGACGCGCGACATCGAAGGCGGCAAGGAGAAGATCGAAGGCAAGCTGCCAGCCGTCTTGACTTGCCAAAAGGGCCTCAACGAACCGCGCTATCCAAACCTCAAGGGCATCATGGCCGCGAAGAAGAAGCCACTCGAAAGCAGCCCTGCCAGTCTCGAGAGCGCCGCGCTGCGCGTCGCTGGCCTTACGCCACCACCGGCACGCCCGGCGCCTGCCATCCTCGGTGAGGGTGCGGCGGCGGTCGACCTGCTCATCGACAAGCTCAAGAACGAAGCCAAGGTCATCTGAGATCAACAACGAGGCAGAGAGGAAATTCACATGGCAGGTGACGTTCTTGTTTTCGTCGAGCAACGCGAAGGCTCGATCAAGAAGGCCAGCTTCGAAGCGCTCACCGTCGGTCGCGAAGTCGCGGCAGCGCGCGGGGGCTCGATGTCCGCGATGCTCGTCGGCTCCGGCGTTGCGGCGCTCGCAGGTGAGGCGGCGCGCTTCGGCGCGGCGAAGGTCTTCGTTTGTGACGACGCCAAGCTCGCGGCCTACAGCGGTGACGCTTGGGCCAAGGCGGCGAAGGTCTGCGCGCAAGAGAGCGGCGCGACGCTCCTGCTCTTCGCCCACACCGCGATGGGCAAGGACCTTGCACCGCGCGTCGCGACCCACCTCGGTTGCGGCCTCGTGAGTGACGCGACGAGCGTCCACGCGACCGGCGACGATGTCCACGCCAAGAAGCCCGTCTTCGCCGGCAAGGCCTACAAAGAGTTCGTCGGCAGCGGCATGACTTGCGTGACCCTCCGACCGAACGCCTTCGCGGCGAGCGAGAGCGCGGGCGCTGGTCAAGTCGTCAACGTCGCAGCACCCGAGACGGACATCTTGGCCATCGTCAAGGAGGTCCTCGCCGCGTCGACCAACGCGGTGCCGCTCCAAGAGGCGCAAGTCGTCGTCGCGGGCGGGCGTGGACTCAAGGGTCCCGAGCACTGGAAGCTCCTCGAAGACCTCGCCAGTGCCTTCGGTCCCGGGGTCGCGGCCCTTGGTGCCTCGCGAGCGGTCGTCGACGCTGGCTGGCGTCCGCATGGTGAGCAGGTTGGCCAAACGGGCAAGGTCGTAGCGCCGCCGCTCTACATCGCGGTCGGCATCTCGGGGGCGATCCAGCACCTCGCTGGGATGAGCACTTCCAAGTACATCGTCGCGATCAACAAGGACGCCGAAGCGCCGATCTTCAAGGTCGCCAACTACGGCATCGTCGGCGACGCCTTCGAAGTCGTGCCCAAGCTCTGCGAAGCGATCCGCGCGATCCGCGGTTGAAGGCCCGCGTGTCTGCCTTTTGGCGGTCGATTCATCACGCGGTCGGGAGCTTCATCCTCGTTGTCTCGGCAGCGACGCAAGACGCGGCAGCGCCGGCGCGAGTCGACATGCTGCCGGCGGGAGAGGGCTTCCACGCCGGCTTCCTGCAGGCACGGGGGGAGCTCTTCGACGAAGGAGGGTTCATCGCCTTCTGGGCACGACATCGAGAGGCCAAGCGCTCGGAGCTTCGTGCGAACGTGATCGAGCGCTTGCGCGCCGCGTCGAAGCGCACGAGCGAAAGCCTCAAAGAGCTCTGCCTGGAGCTGCAAGAAGCGCAAGAGCTCACACAGATCGTGCCGACTTGGATCGTCAACGGCTTCTTCTGCCGGGCGACGAAGGCGGCATGTCAGCGCTTGGCTGCGCACGAGGCCGTCGACTTCGTCTTCCGGCAAACTCTCTTCGAACGCGCCCCAAGGACCACGATGCCCATGGGCGAGAGGCAGCGCACGAAGACGAGCGCGCGCCTCGACGAAGTCCGCAAGCACGAGGACCAAGTCGTCACGCGCGAAGCGCTCGCGAGCCTGCAAATCCCCTGGAACCTCGCTCGTGTCGGCGCACCGGAAGCGTGGAAGCTGTCCAGCGGCAGGGGCGTCGTCATCGCGATGATCGACAGCGGCGTCTGCGACACACCCTGCTTGACGCGCGCGCTCTGGCGCAACCGCGGCGAGGAGGTCGACGGCGTCGACAACGATGGCAACGGCTACGTCGACGACGTCTTCGGTTGGGACGTCGCAAACAGCAACGGCTACGTGATCAGCGACGACTCGGGCCATGGCAGCATGTGCGCTTCGATCGCAGCTGGACGTCCCATCGAAGGAAGCGCGCAGGGAGTCGCCCCGAACGCCCGGCTCATGGTCCTGCGCGGCGGTGGCCGCCTCGAGAGCTACGAGTACGCACTCGCAAACGGCGCCGATGTCGTGTCGATGAGTTACATGTGGCCCGAGCGGCGGCTTGGTAATTATCGCGCGGTCTACCGCCTCGCTCACGAGCACCTCTGCGCCGCAGGCATCGTCGCGGTCGGCGGCGCTGGCAACTTCGCACGCACGGCGCCGGTGGGCGAACAGATCGCCTTGCCCAAAGACATCCCGTGCGTGCTCGCCGTCGCCGGCATCCTCGAGGGCGGCAAGCTCTCGCCGCAGAGCAGCCGCGGTCCGGTCTCGTGGGCAGGCGTCCGGAGCTATGAAAGCGACGTGAAGGTACTCAAGCCCGACGTCACCGCCTGCTTCGGTGGCTTCCCTGTCTGGGCGCCACGGACCATGCGCCTGCGGAACGGCTGGGAAGTGCTCGCGACTTCGGGCGACGGCCAAAAGATCGTCGGCCCGCGCGGCAACTCCTTCGCAGGGCCCCATGTCGCTGGCATTGCGGCCTTGATGCTCGAGGTCGCTCCCGAGCTCGTCGCGTGGCGCATCCAAGATGCGATCCGCGCCACGAGCCGCGACCTCGGTGACGAAGGACCCGATGTCGAGTACGGCCACGGCCTGGTTCATGCCGCCACCGCCGTCGAGCGCGCCCGTGTCGAAGCCAAGCGCTGAGCCACACCTCTCGTCCCGATACTGAGAATCGCGGCCTAGTGCAGCGGTTTCTCGGCTCCGCAACGTAAGCGGGGCGATCCGAGAGAGGACGCCGACCATGAGAGAGGTTCGTCGTTCCTTTGCACTCCCCCCCCTACGCCTGGCGCACGCGTCAGACGTGTCCAGCGTTCCTGGCCTTGCGACCAGGCAAGCATCCCGTTCCATCACCTTCGCTTGGCTCAGCCTCTTCGGAGTTCTGCTGAGCCTGGCGAGCAACGCGAGGTCTCAAGTCGAATGGCTTCGCCGCGACGTGCTCGCAAACCCTGCGAACACGTCGGACTACGACGTGACCTACGACCTGCGCCGCATGCAGTATGTGTTCTTCGGCGGCAGCGGCGTGAACAACCGAGACACATGGATCTTCGACGGCTCGCGCTGGCGCATGCAGCAACGAGCCGTAGCCCCACCCGCACGCGCCGGCCACAAGCTCGTCTACGGCATCACCCGCAACCACGCCGTCCTCTTTGGCGGGCGCGACTGGTCGCTCTTCGACGACACGTGGATTTGGAACGGGGATCTCTGGACCAGAGTCGTGACGGTGACCAAACCGCCGGCGCGCGCCGACCACGCGCTCGCCTTCGATGAAGCCCGTGGTCGCCATGTCCTTTTTGGTGGGCGCGATGCACAGCAGTCCTTCGCGGACACATGGACCTTCGACGGCAGCCAGTGGCAGCAACACATCACGGTCGGCGGTCCGCCAGCACGAACCCACGCCTCGATGAGCTACGACCCGCGTCGCGGCCGCGTCTTGCTCTTCGGTGGCAGCGACGGAAACGGCTACCTGGGCGACGCCTGGGAATGGGATGGGGGGCGATGGACCCGCATCGTGACCAGCAGCGGACCCGAGCCGCGACGCAGCGCTGGCATGGCCTACGATCGCTTCCGCGAAGTGCAGGTCCTCCACGGGGGCGTCGACGCCTCCGGCTTGCTCAACGACACCTGGGAGTTCGACGGGCTTGCCTGGAAGCAGCGCTTCTCGAGCGCCAAGCCACCAGCCGCGTGGAAGCCCATCCTGACCTACGACCTGGCCAGCCAGCGCATGACACATCTCGGTCAGGATTGGATGTGGAGCTACGGCTCGAAGCGACCGGCGTATGCACGACCATTCGGCACATCGTGCGGTCGCCCGCACGCGAAGCCGTTCACGACTTGCCACCGCTTGCCCTGGCTCGGCCGCCGGCTCGAGGTCGACACGGACAACGTCGGCTCGAATGCCCTGACCCTCTTGGCGCTCGGCTTCAGTCGAAGTCGCTTCGGAGCAGCAGTCCTACCATTGCTTCTGGACAGCGAACACATGCCCGGTTGCGCCCTGCTGGTCAGCATCGAAGCCGTCGAGGCCAAGAGGAGCCTCGGCGGAAAGACCCGCTGGACCTTCGACCTGCCGGACCTCCTTTCGTTCGCCGGCAACGAGATCCACGCCCAGGCCTTCGTCTTCGACCCCCTCGCCAATGCACGCGGCATCGCTGCGAGCAACGGCCTGACCCTCGGACTCGGTGCGCTCTGAGCGAATGCCGCGGTCGCTATCCCGGGCTAGCCCCAATGCGCGGTCAACGAAGTGGGGAAGCGCCGCCGCGCCTCCGCGAGCACGCGAGGACGCCCCGGGAAGTCGAAGTGGCTCAGCAGGGCGTCGAAGACCGCGTAGTCCTTGTTGTCGGCGAGCCAGTCTTCGAGCACGCGCCCGATGCGCAGATCGCCACCGTGGCGCTCGCCGAGTCGGCGGCACACGTCCGCCACGAAGTCGCTTGCCTCACGCACGAGCTTCTCGCGCGAGGGCCGGTCGAGCCGGCGCAGCGCATCCGCCCACTCGTCCTCCTCGTCGATCTCGAGCGCATGCATCTGGAACTCGAGGTAGAGCGTGCGCAACGACACCCCGAGCAAGACCTGCTCGACTGCCGATCGAAGCGTTCGCGGAGCATTCACGACCCTGTCAGTGCCGGAAGTGACGGCGGCCCGTGAAGACCATCGCGATGTCGGCGCGCTCGGCCGCGGCGATGACTTCGTCGTCCTTGCGCGAACCGCCCGGTTGGATCACCGCCCGCACCCCGCGCTCAGCAGCCATCTCGAGCCCGTCCGCAAAGGGGAAGAAAGCGTCGCTCGCGAGCGCGGCGGAATGGCAGCGCTCCCCGGCCTTGTCGGTCGCGATCCGGACAGAGTCGACGCGGCTCATCTGACCAGCTCCAACACCAACAACGGCGTCGCCCTTCGCGAGCACGATGGCGTTGGAGCGAACGTGCTTGCAGACCGACCACGCGAAACGAAGCGCACGGAGCTCTTCGGCATCGGGCCGGCGCCGCGTCACGTACTCGAGCTCCGCGGTGACTCGTGCCGCGTCGCAGTCTTGGACGAGCAAACCGCCCGAGACCGCGCGCACGACGCGTCGATCGTTGTCGGCCTCGAGCGGACCCGTCACGAGGATGCGCAGGTTCTTGCCGAACTTGGCCGACCGCAAGATCTCGAGGGCGTCCTCATCGACGGCCGGTGCGATCACGGCTTCGACGAAGTTGCCGGGCTTGGCGATCTCCTGGGCCGCGAGCCGGTCGATCGGGACATTGCACGCGACGATGGAACCGAAGGCCGAGACCGGGTCACCCGATAGCGCGTTGCGGAAGGCCAGCGCGAGACTCGCACCTCGGCCGACGCCGCAAGGATTGTTGTGCTTGACGATGGCGCAAGCAGCCAGGTCGGGCGTGAACTCGCGGATCAACTCGAGCGCGGCATCGAGGTCGAGGAGGTTGTTGTAGCTGAGCTCCTTGTTCGCGCCGAGGAAGCGTGCGCTCGCGATGCTGCCCGGCTTGGCGTGCGGCGACGTGTAGAAGGCAGCACCTTGGTGTGGATTCTCGCCGTAGCGGAGCTCGGCCGCGAGCCGCAGCGACTGGACCCAGAGCTCGGGGAAGGCCGCACCCTCGTCCTTTTCAGCCAACCAGCCAGCGATCGTCGCGTCGTACTCTGCCGTGTGGGCGAAGACCTTGCGCGCCAGGCGCCGCCGCAGCGCTTCGTCGATGCCGCCGTCACCGAGCGCGCTGGCGACGACCTCGTAGTCCGCCGGATCACAGACAACCGTCACCGAAGCGTGGTTCTTGGCAGCCGACCGCAGCATGGTCGGTCCACCGATGTCGATCTGCTCGATGGCCTCTTCGCGCTGCACGTCCGCTTTGCTGACCGTCGAAGCGAAGGGGTAGAGGTTGACCACGACGAGGTCGATGGGCCCCATACCGTGTTCGCGCAGCGCCGCCATGTGCGCAGGATCATCGCGCTTGGCGAGCAGGCCCCCGTGCACCATCGGGTGCAGGGTCTTGAGCCGCCCGTCCATCA
>CALLZN010000259.1 GCA_937858895.1 uncultured bacterium
CACTCAGTCCGCCGCAGAGGCTGCATGAGCGCTCAGGAATGCAACATCAGGGTTCAGTATGACCGCATCCGAGTAACTCGGGAATTGACTGTCAATGTTGTTTAGAGGGCGCGGCCAATATGGTACGAGTGGTGGCTTCGTCTTTGGATGGACGTACGACTCCCCAATGCCAATCATCCCGTCCATGTCATCTTTATCGTCGCGTCGAACGACGTCGACTAGAGCACCAATTGAAGTCGGGCCGACTTTGCGCAAGGTCTTGATGGCGTCTTCGCGCTGCGGCTCGGCGAGCGCTGATTTGACGGCACGCCGAGCGGCTTCGTCTTGTGAGTCTTGTTGTGCAAGTGCGAAACTTTGAGCGAGGACGAGGATCAGAGCCGCTCTCATTGAAATCACTATGCTGTGTTCTGGGTTTGGTCCGGCAGTGCGACCGTGGAATGCGCCCGGCTCATCGTTGCCGACCTCGGTTCTGGTTTCAAGATCCAGTCAGAGTGGCAACGTGATGGGCTTTTCCGCCCACGCGCAAGTGACGGCTGTTACACTGGCCCCGATGTCTCGCTTCTTGATCGTCATCTTCATCATCGCATTCAGTCCGAAGGCCTTCGCTCAGCGCACCTGGGTCGTCGATGCCGCGCGCGGGCAAGGATTTGACTATGCGACGATTCAAGATGCCGTCGACGCGGCGACAGATCGCGACACGATCCTTGTTCGCGCGGGGGTGTACAGCTCGGTGCTTCTCCGCAAGGGGCTTCATCTCGTGGGGCTCGGGCGGCCGGAACTTGTCGGCGTTTTTTTGCTTCCGCGAGCTATGCCCTGCGTGTCGAAGGGCTGCGCGCGACATCAGCGTCGGTGCGTGGCTTTGCTTGCCGGAGCCTTTCGAGTCGTGACCGGACCCCGATCGTCCAAGTTGCCGACTGTCAATCGGTGGTTTCGCTGACGGACCTACTCATAGACGGTAGGGCGCGGGCCAACTTTGGCGTTGCGGGAGTTTCCATCGTCAAGTCGCACAGCATCGAAGTGCACGCATCCGAGTGCATCGGCAGCCCGGCGCTTGTCATCGAGGTGGCGAGCGTGTCCGTCGTATCGTCGCTGCTGCGCGGCGATCATGCTTCTTCTTACTACTTTAGCACGATTCCGGCGCACGCTGCGGTCGTCGCTCGAGACGCGCGCGTGGACATGAGGTCGGTGACGCTGCTTGGCGGTGATGGCTATTACCTGTCGCATCCGTTCGGAGTCGTCAACACTCCGCCCATGCCCACGATCACGGCGACGAACTCCGTCATCTGGGTCGGCGGTATGGCGACGACGGCGCACTCGGGGCTCGGAGCAGCGGAGAACGTTGCCGCTCCAGCCGTCCGAGTTGAGGGTGGCTCGGTGACAATCGACCCTGCGACGTCGCTTCGGGGCTTCAAGAACAGTTTGCCAGTGATCGGTTCGGGTGTCGTCCACTGGGCGACTCTTCCGACCCTGAAGATCGAGGGCGGCGTCTTGGGTCAGAATGTGACTGTAACTCACGGTGTTCGCGCTGGCCCAACGCGTGCGTTGGTGTCCTATGTCGGCATCGCCGGCCCGCCGTTGCCGACATGGATTGGCGACTGGGGTCTGACGACGATGGCACTTCCGTGGTACCTCGGCACGACCGATCGTCCGGTCGCGACCTTCGCACTTCCGCTCGACAGCTCGCTCAGTGGGATCTCGATCAGCGCCCAAGCGTGGATCGACACCGGCCCGTCTTCTTCCGGTCCAAGGCTGACGAACATCGCTTCGCTGCGATTGCAGTAGGGCCCCGAGCTGACTCGCACGCGTGAGGTTGCTCTGCCTGCTACCACACTTACTCAGAGTCCTTGCTGACATCCGTGTTTGGGCAGGATCGTCGTCGAGCCGCCCGCGCCGCGGCGAGGCGTGCGCCTTCCTGCGCCGTGAAGTCGAAGAGCTCGTCGGGATGCGATGCGCGCTTTTGCAGGGCCGTCAACTCCAGGCCTTCCGCGACAGGAATCTCGCGTGCGCCCGCCGCGATCCCTTCGAGGATCAAAGTCGCTGCGCGATCCGCTGCCATGCCGTGCTCCGAACTAGCCCCTCCTTCTCCGACCGGGGCGCCGTCGCCGCGGAGCGCGTGGATGCCGATGTTGGTCTTGACCGACCCCGGGAGGGCGACGTGCACCTTGATGCCGTAGGCGCATTCGACTTCGGCGCGCAAGGCGTCGAAGTAGCCGACGACAGCGTGCTTGGCCGCGCAGTAGCCGGCCATGTTCGGCGCGCCGACTTTGCCGGCGACCGACGAGATGACCGCGATCGCGCCGGCTCTCCGCGAGACCATGGCAGGCAAGGCGAGCTGGGTCAGAGCCAAGGGTGCGAAGAAGTCGACTTCCATCAGCCTTCGGTAGACGTCAAGGGACGTGTCGATCGCCAAGCTCTGTTGCCCGATACCGGCGCAGTGGATGAGGAGGTCGATCTTGCCTTGCCATGCTTCTGCGGTCGTGACGATCCTGGGTAGGGCGTCGTAGTCCGTCGCCTCGAACGGAAGCACGAGCGTCGCGCCATCGTGAGAGTCTGCGACGCGCTGCAGTGCATCGTCGCGCCTGCCAGACAAGATGAGTTTCGCGCCGCGCTCTCCAAGGCCATGCGCCAGTGCCGCGCCGATGCCGGACGAAGCGCCAGTTACCCACGCGGTCATGTTGTCGAAGCCAGCTAGCGTCACCGAGTTGTCCCCGCTCGAAGCGGTCCGATCTCGGGCTGGCAATCGTTATAGCGAAAGGTCATCGTCAAGTAGTTCAACGCAGTCACTTGGACGGGTCTCATGTTCGCATGTCCCGAGAGCGAAACCGGTGCCCACGACCCACTCTCGGCGCCGGCGCGGCTGCAGGTTCTTTGAACCTGCGCATCGATGACATGCTTGTGGAAGAGCTCGCGCTGTGTGCGCCATTCGGCAGGGTCAAGCGCTGCGAGTCTCGAGCCCTTTGGTGGTTTGGCCAAGCGCCAGAGTGCGGCACTGGTATAAAATGTGCACCATGGATCCGATGCCGTTCCTTGGCTTGAAGAGCGAACGTACATTTCATTTTCTGCTGACAAAGAGTCGTCGCGCAGGAGGGTGTCGAGCGCGGCGGCTGAGCGTTGGCGATTGTTGACTGGCGGTGTCGCGCGTAGGCGCTCAACGAGGCCTGCGAGCAAGTCAGGTCTGAAGTCCCATCTCGAGGCATCTGGGCATCGATGTCGAAATGCCGCCTCGCTGCTCACTGCAGAGCGGGCACACATGCGCACCCAGAGCAGAAGTTCCGCGTCTATTGTCGAAACCCTGCGCACGTATGCAAGCAGGTCCATGAGCAGGGGTGAGAGGCGTGCGCGCATGGAGTCGAGATCGCTGACTCTCGCTACTTCGCAGAGCGCGTATGTCGCGATGACACGATCGAGAATCCGCGGTACTTCCGGTTGTTCAGCAAGGTCGAAGCGGACTCGATGCGCGAACAACCACGCGACTGCGCTTCGAATTTGCGAAGACCAGTAGCTGGGCTTGCACGTCGAGCCATCCGCAATGTAGACCAAGCAAGCGAGCGCCGTCGCGCGAAGATCGCCTACGGAGGAAGGTGGCTTCTGAAGAAGTGGCGTCCACGCAGCGGGAAAGCGTCCGCCATCTTCTTGCACCTGCGCCAGCCAGCCATCGCAGCGTCGGCGAACGATCGTCACTGGAGCTTGTGCCTGAGCGCCGATCCAATCCGTGCCGGACACGGTCAGCGCCAGAATCGATGCCGCGCATCGCGACCGCCATGGCATGAACATCGTCACAAGGCTCATAATCTCGCAACCCGGCCGATGAAGAGCAAGGCAAGGTCGTTCACGCTGCGGCGCAACGCTTACACAGCAAGCGGAGTTCACCGCGTTCTTCGGCTCCGAGCCCCCTCAGCCCGCAAGCGCCGCTTGCGCCGCGGCGAGGCGCGCCCCGAGCAAGCGGTAGGGCGAGCAGCTCACGTAGTCGACCCCCAGTGGGTGACAAAAGCCGATCCTCCGGGGTTCACCGCCGGTCTCGCCGCAGATGCCGACTTTGAGGCCCGGCCGCGTTCGGCGGCCGCTCTCGGTTGCGAGGCGCATGAGGACTCCGACGCCTTCCTCGTCGAGGACCTCGAAGGGATCGAGTTCGATGAGGCCGTCTTCGAAGTAGCGCGGCAAGAAGCTCGCGACGTCGTCGCGCGAGAAGCCCCACGTCATCTGCGTGAGGTCGTTGGTCCCGAACGAAAAGAAGTCCGCATGCCTCGCCACACGGTCGGCCGTGATCGCAGCGCGCGGGATCTCGATCATCGTGCCGACCTGGTAGTCGATCGACACCCCGGCCGCGGCGAAGATGCCTTCGGCCAGCGCTTCGACGCGCGCGCGGATGCGCTCGAGCTCGCGGGCCTCGGCGATCAGGGGGATCATGATCTCGGGGATGGCGCGCACGCCGTCGCGCTGCACGTTGCAGGCCGCTTGGAGGATGGCGCGAACCTGGCAGTCATAGATCTCGGGATAGCTGATGCCGAGGCGACAGCCGCGGTGGCCGAGCATCGGGTTGGACTCGTGCAAGGCGAAGAGCCGTGCCTGCAGCACTTCGATGTCGATGCCGAGCGACGCCGCCAGCTCGCGCTGGCCGACCTCGTCGTGGGGCAAGAACTCGTGCAGCGGCGGGTCGAGCAGGCGGAGGGTGCAGGGGCCGCCGGCCCCGCAGCCGGCGAAGCTCACCCAATC
>CALLZN010000260.1 GCA_937858895.1 uncultured bacterium
TCGTGCGCAGCGCAGCGATCTCGCGGATCGGAGCGCTTATTTCAGGGCTAGCCCTAGCCGACTCAGAGCCGCGCCAGCAAGGCACGCGTCGCAAAGGCAACGAGGGTCGCGAAGCCAAAGCTCATCAAGGTGCCGATGATCACGTACTCGGACTCCTTGCGCTCGTCGGCGGCCTTCAAGTCGCCGAAGCGAAAGACCGATTTTGCCGCCACGAGGAAGCCGATCGCGCCGGCCTCGTCGCAGAGGACCAGCAAGAAGACGAGGCCGCGCTCGAGCTGTCCGATGATGCGGCCTGCTTGTGGCAGACCGGGTTGCTTCTCGGGGCGTGCGGCTTCGAAGTCTCGGATCGCGAGCCCGATCAAGTAGCGACCGGCGAAGACGGCGAAGACGAAGCCCGCAGCGCCCGCGAGCGCAGGCACGTAGGCCGCTGGCACGACGCAACGCAGCGTCGTCAAACGCACGAGTTCGTGCGCGAGGACGAAGAGCACGAGTAGATGCGCGACCTGGTCGAAGACGAAGGCGCGCGCGCTCTGGCCACCGAAGCGCAGCTTGAGCGCGTCGACGCCGACGTGGGTCACGAAGACGATCGCCACCGCGATCGTCCAACGCCCCTCGAAGCCGAGGCAAGCCGCGACGAGCAGGCCATGGACCAAGCCGTGCAGCGAGAGGAAGCGCAGGTCCTTCTTCCGCGAATAGAGCCAGTCGGGCTGCAGGCAGAAGTCCGCCAAGGCGTGGGCCGCGACAAAGACCGCGAAGAGCTGCCAGCCCTCGATACTCATGGATGCACCCTGCCTTCGACCCGGCTCAGCACGCTCGCCTCGCTCCAGTGGTTTAGCAGGTGGCGTGCATGGTCGAGCGCGCGCCCGATCGCCGGCCAGCCAGCTCGCTTCAAGTGCTTGTGCACGGCTTGCTGTCGGATTGCCTTCGGGCTCCAGTTCGCAGCCGTCTCCTCTTGCGTCCAACCGAGCAGGGCGTGGTCGACGGCATAAGCCTGCGCCTCGCTCCAGGTCTGGACCAGGGTATCGACGAGGTCGAGGATCGTATCGAGCGTCGCCTCGAGGATGGCGTCATCTTCGACGCGCACGGTCAAGCGTCGTCCACGACCGATGGCGTCGAGGGCCCGACCGCTCAGCTCGAAGGCGGCGCCGCGACTGCGGCTGAGCCGCTGCGCGTCGATGACGTCGAAGCTGCCGACGCCGATCGCGATGCGCGTGTCGACGCGCGGGGCCGCGACGAGCCAGCGCAAGGCGATGCGCATGCGCAAGGCCACGGAGAAGACGTCACGGACCTCGTGCACAGCGGCCTGCCACGCATCACCCCGGAACACGTCGACCTTCGTCACGGCGGCGTCGCTCGCCTCGGCCGCGAGCCCCCAGGCCTCCTCGATCCGCGAGGCGAGCTTGGCCGCGTCTTTGGCGCCGAGCGCCGTCGAAGCGACGACGTCACCAGTCAAGACGGCTAGAAGTTGAGGGCGCCCGCTGCGGTTCGGCATCATCGAAGTTGCGCTCGAGAGAATGCAACAACCTTATCGGCTTGTTTCTGAAAAACCAACCTCAAGAGGGTGTCCAAACATGGCTCAGCCCACGCAGATCGCGCCGACCTGCGTCGTCACGATGCCCAAGGCGTTGGCCGACGCTTCGAAGACCGCCCATTGCGTGTCGACGAAGGCGTTCACCGCGTTCGCGGGGATCGGCAGCGGGATTTGGAGACGTTGCGATGGCGGGATCACGGCCCCGAAGACGAGGATGGGATTGACGCCGAGCTCGCAGGCCGTCGGCAAGAGCTTGACGGGCGGGAATGCAGCACCGGCGCCGAGCAGAAAGACCGCCACGCGGCCGCTCGGACCGCGGAGATCGACCGAGTACTTGTTGTTACCGACTTCGGGTGTGCCGGACGCAAGCGCCGCGAGCTCGGGGTTCGACGGGCTCTTGCACTCGAAGCCACGGCGGACGAGGCCAGGGACGCGACGCGATGCGCTGCCGGTCAACTCGTGAGCGCTCGAATTGATAGGAGTCCCGACCTTCCAATTCTGGACCGCGGCTGCATAGAAATTCTTGTCCGTCAAACTAGCGAAGCCTTGCCCCGTAACGACGACGTTGTCATTGAACCCATCGACGGCCACGCTCATGGCCGAAGTGAGCGCCGTCCAAGGCAGAACGACTTCGTTGATCTTCGTCCCTGTGAAGACGTCGAAGGCCCGTAAGACAGGCGCCGCGAAGGTCCCGCGGCTGACCGACCAGAGGCGACCCGAAGCATCGAGCGTCAGACCGTAAATGTTGGTCGGAAAGTTATCGACAGAGAAGATCGAAGTCGCGGTGCCGAGGTTTTGCAGATCGTGGCGCCAGATCGAACCGCCGCCCGTCGACCAGCCGTTGTTGTCCCAAATGTTGGTGTAGAGATAACGACCATCACTCGCGATCGCCGGGTTCAGGTTCGCACGCGCGAAGGTGAAGAGCGTGACCGAGGCGCCGCCAGCCGCGGGCACGTAGCCGACCCGCGTGTCACTGCCGAAGATGACCTTGTCGTCGACGAGCACCATGGCCTTGATCTCGACGTCCGATCTCATGTCATCGGTGTTGAGCTTCCGCGCCGTCAACACTCGACCGGCCGCAGCACTGACGTGATAGATGTAAACAGGCCCAGGGCTGGTCACCACGGTGCCACGTGTGCCGACGTACCAGCCGGTGTTCGATCGGGGATCAGCGATGAGCTTCGTCGCGCGACGAAGCTCGGCTGGCTGGTTCGCGAGAGGCGTGGCGCTGTTGGTGACCGGGTCGATCTCGAAGATGCCACCGCCAAGATCCGTGACTACGTTCGGAGGCCCCACGACCAAGAAGTCCGTCGGCGCGTCTTGGGCCGCAAGCGACGTGGCCGCAGCGGCCGAGAGAAGAGCTGAAACGAACGAGAGGGAGCGGAGAACCCGTGCTGTCATGCGCTACAGGATAGCGGTGACGCCCGGTATCGCTCTCGTCGATCAGCCCGGGCCCTCGAGCAAGACGACGGTCTCGACGTGGTAGGTCTGTGGGAAGAGGTCGAAGACATCGACACTCGACACGCGGTAGCCGCCGCGGCGTAGCGCCGCGAGGTCACGGCCGAGCGCCGCCAGTTCACATGAAACATAAATGATGCGTGGCGCAGCCAGGGTCAGCAGGGTCCCCATGAGTTCGGCTGCGCCCGCCCGCGGCGGGTCCAACACGATGGCCTCGGGCCGCTTGGCGCCGCCGCTCGCGATCCGACTGACGAAGCCGGACAACCAAGTCAGCACGTCGTAGCAGCGGAACTCGACGCTGGGGAGCGCATGCAATGCACGCGCGCGCTCGGCAAGGCGGTGGGCGCTCTCGGAAGCCTCGACACCGACGACACGATCGAAGTGCGCGGCGAGGCGCAGTGCGAAGAGACCAACGCCGCTGTAGAGGTCGAGGGCGAGGGCGCCGCTTCCAGCAGCTTCGACCACGCGATCGACAAAGGCCGGCACGAGCTGGCGATTCTGCTGAAAGAAGGCCCCACCGCTCGCGAAGTAGCGAGATCCAGCGACCGTGACCTCGACCTCGTTCATCATGAAGCCCGGCAGAGCAGGACTCGCACTGCAAGCCTCGTCGCCGGCCACCACTTCGAACTCTCGCGGCGGCGCCGCGATCGGCAAGTCTGCGAGGCGACGACGGTAGTCATGAATTGCCGCCTCGAGGTCTTCGGTGAGGACGGGGCAAGTGTCGAACTCGACGAGATCGTGCGAGCTCCGCGCGCGAAAGCCAATGCGCCGCCCATCGCTGAAGAAGCGCGCTCGCATGCGATAGCGATAGGGATCCGCCGCGTGCACGGCGATGCGGGGCTCCGGGAACGACAAAGCATGCGCGACGATCGCGGCCTTGGCCGAGAGCTGGGCTGCGGCGTCCATGTGCTGCAGCTGACAACCGCCACAGACTCCGAAGTGCTCGCAGCGCGGTTCGACGCGATCCGGCGAAGCTTCGAGGACCGTGACCACCTCCGCGACGTCGAAGCCACGTCGGCGTGCGACGACACGCACCTCGACCAACTCGTCAGGGGCAGCCCCTCGCACGAAGATGGTCTTGTCGCCGAGCCGCGCGATGCCGAGGCCCTCGAAAGACAACTCGGGCCCGCAGCGAACCGTGAAGCGCGCGGCGTCGCTCATGGCCGCAGCGGCACGCCGCGACGCGCGAGCCAACCCTTGATCGAAGCCACGCTGTGCTCAGCATCGTGGAAGATCGAAGCAGCGAGGACGGCGGAGGCGCCAGCTTCGATCGCTTCTTGCATGTGGGCCGGCGACGCAGCGCCACCGC
This sequence comes from uncultured bacterium, assembly GCA_937858895.1. Lineage (GTDB taxonomy): Bacteria > Planctomycetota > UBA1135 > UBA1135 > JACKHW01. Next base: position 4,299 of record CALLZN010000260.1, read on the forward strand.
TCACGATCAAGGGCAGCCGACACACGCCTCGCACGGCGCGGATCAGATCGAGGTCGTAGCCGCGCTTGGTGCCGTCGCGGTCGCGGCTGCTCAGCAGCACTTCACCGGCACCCTGGGCCGCCCCCCGCTCGACCCACTCGATGACGTCATGACCGCTGTCCTCTTGGCCACCACGGAAGAGCACGCGCCACCCCCCACCCTCGATCGCTGCCGCATCGATTGCGAGCACGATGCATTGCCGACCAAAGGTCGTCGCGAGCTCCGAGAGCAGACCAGGCTGGGCGATGGTCGCGCTGTCGATCGCGATCTTGTCAGCTCCCGCGTTGAACAGTCGACGCGCATCCTCGATGCCGAGTGCACCGCCCACGACCGTGAGCGGGATCGCGAGCCGGGCGCGCAGGTCCTCGACGACGCTGACCGCGAAGGCGTGGCCGGTCCGCGTCGCCGAGACGTCCGTCACGACGATCTCGTCCGCGCCTTGCAACTCGTAAGCACTCGCGAGCTCGAGCGGGTCGCCGGCATCGTTGAGGCTGCTCATGTTGACGCGACGCACGACTCGACCATCCTCGACGTCGAGCGCGGGGATCACTCGGATATTGGGACCGGCAGCAGGTTGCGGAGCGAGCGAACGGCCTTCGAGCCATGTGCGCAGGAGGCGACGTCCATAGCCTCCGCTCAGCTCAGGATGAAACTGGCAAGCCAGGATCGAGTCGATCTCGAAGCCGGCGACGTAGCGGCCGCCGTAGTCGGCGAAGGCCGCCTGCGAATCCTCGGGCCGACCGTCGAGGGCATAGGTGTGGGCAAAGAAGGCCCAACCATCGAAGAGATAGCGGCAAGGCCGATCAGGCAGGATGCGGTTCCAGCCGATCTGCGGCAGCGGCAGCGCTTGTCGCCTGGCTTCGAGGCGGCGCGCGTGACCTGGCACGATGGCAAGCCCCGGTACGCCCGGGGCCTCGTCGCTGCCTTCGAGCAAGAGGTGGAGGCCGAGCGATATCGCCAGCAAGGGCCTCCCAGCACCCACGTGGGCGCGCAACGCATCGACCAAGCCGCGTTGCCGCAGCCGGTGCATGCCGGCTGCGAAGCCCCCGACACCTGGCAAGACCACTCGCTCTGCTGCAAGTATGTCGGCAGCGCTCTCGACGATCTCGGCGTCGACACCGAGCCGGCGAAAGGCAGCGAGCACGGCGGACGTGTTCGCCCCGCCAGTCTCGATGATGCGCACTTCGTTCTGGGAACTGTTCTCCGTCATTGCGCCTGTTCCTCTCGCTGTTCCTCTTGCAGTTCCTCTCGCAGCGAACTCGCCCCTGATGGCCGCCCACAGCAAAGCGCAATGGCTGCGAGCACGCAAAACACGGCGAGCCCAGCTGCGTAGCCGTGGTAGACCGCATAGGTCTCGGCCACGCGCGTGCCGAGCACGCCCTTGTGAGGCAAGGTCAACAAGCAAACAAAGCCGACGAGCGCGACGCGTGCCGAACGAGAAGCAGCAGCGGCTCGGTCGACGAGCCAAGCGAGCATGGGCAGGCACCAAACGTAGTAGTGCTTCCACGCGAGCGGCGAGACGAGGACCATGACCGCGAGCACGAGGCCGACCTCGCCGACGATCGCGGTCCTGTCTTCGGTCATCGCTCGAGCAGCTTCTGCGCCGGCATTGCGACGCCGCCGCGCAAAGAAGGGCGGGATCACGACAGCACAGAGGATGGCGAAGAGCGCCGAGGCCACGGCAACCACGGCTTCCTTGTGCTCCCAGATGCGAGGGTCGTAGGCGAAGTTGCGCACGCCATCGTAGCGAGCGGCTTCGCGCCGATCCTCGTCGGAGGCGATGCCGACGTCGTAGCTCGGCGCAATGCTCGCCAGCACGAGCGGACGCAACGATTGGTGGAAGGGATGGTGGCTCGAAGCCGCCGTATCCTGCTCGAGCATCGCGACGTAGTCTCGCAAATGGGACTCGACTCGGTCAGGGCCGTGGAGCGCGATCGGGAAGGCCATGGAGGCCGCAACGCCGATGACAAAACCAACGGCCACGCGCCATCGCCCGGTGTAGAGAGCCCAGGGCAGCAGGACGATCGGGAAGAGCTTGACCGCCGTCGCAACCCCGAAGAAGGCCCCCGCCGCCAGCCAACGCAGGCGGTAGCAGCAGTAAATGCCAAGCGTCAGGAGCCAGAGCAGGAAGAAACCGCTCTGCGCATACTTCGCGAGCAGGTGCGCGAAGGGAGCCACGAGGGCGAAGGCCAAGATCGCCGCACCGCTGCCAGCACTGAGCATGCGCGCCAAAAGGAAGAGCGCGTGTCCCAAGAACGAGAACGACAAAGCCATCCACAGCGCTTGCGCGAGCGGCGGCGACATGGGCGTCAGCGGCCGAAGCAAGTCGAGGAAGATGAGGCCGTGCTTGTTCGGCATCTCGTCCTCGGCTCTCAGTTGTGGGAAATAGACGCGCTCATCGGCGGCCAGGCGCTTCGCGGCCACGTGCATACTCGCGAAGTCACCGGAGACGCGCTCCTGCATCAGTGGCCGCGCGATCATCCACGCAGCATAGAGTGCCAAGGCCACGGCAAAGACCGCGCGGCGTCGCGTGAGGAGAGTAACGAGTGCGTGCATGGCCGACGAGCTCGTGGAGGCGCGACGATCTCTCGAAACGAGACAGTCGGGAAAACGCTTGTGAGCGTATCTTGCCGGCAGAAGAATCCTCGCTTACCTCTCCAGTCGGCGACGATCTGTCGCCTCCATGCCTTTCCCCGTTTGGATTCCGTCACCAGCGAATCCTAGGCAACGATCCGGCCCTTGACGCGACCTCGGTCGCCTCTCGGGCCTGGTGGAATTATTGATGGTCTCCAAGAAGCCTGACGACGCCAAGAAACCCGTGAAGCGCACTGCGCCCCGCCGCAGCTCCGACCCCGAAGACCGCCGCAGCGCCGACTCCGAAGAACCGCGCAAGCGCGCGCCCGCCACG
>CALLZN010000261.1 GCA_937858895.1 uncultured bacterium
TCGAGTTCCTCGAGCTGAGCCTTGTCGAGCATCGTGCGCGACGGGTCGTGCGAACCATTCAAGAAGGCGAAGATCTTTTGGAAGTCGCTCAGGTCCGTGACGGGCGGGAGGGCTTGGTCGCGGAAGGAGCGATTGTCGAGCACGAAGATGGCCGCATCCTCGCCGAAGCGAACGTGGCGGTAGAGCTTGCGCTTCTTTGCGGTGCGCGCATCGCCGGTATCGCCATAGCGCTCGTCGCGCAGGACTTGGTACTCGTGGAAGGAGCGCAGGCCGTTCTCGAAGAGGGCCGTCTCATTGATGAAGCGCTCGTTGGTGAATTTGAAGCGAGGATCCGACGCCGGGTTCGCGCCGCCAGCAAAATCGTTCGTGACCTCGTGGTCGTCGATCGTCGCATACCAAGCCGTCGATCTGCGCAAGTCGCGCATCGCGTTGAGTCCAGCGCGCTCCGAGACGATTTCCTTGTGCTTGCGGCGGTAGTCCTCGATGGTCTCGGCTTGTTTCTTGGGCACGTCCGGCGATGCAACGTCGGCGTAAATCGTGTCGCCGAGGTGGACGAAGAAGTCGAGCTTGCGGTCCACAGCGTTCTTGATCGAGGGGAAGGGCGCGATGTCGCCGCGCGAGTCGCCCGAGACGCCGAAGCGCAAGCCGTGCTTGCCCGCCGCGTGAGGCGTCACAAAGTGCCCCGTCGAGCGGCGCGAGCGGAAGGCCGCTGCGTAGCGGTAGCGCGTGCCGGGCGTCAAGCCGTGGACTTCGAGCCGGACCGGGACGAGCGGGTCGCGGACGACATCGTAGTAGTGGCGAGGGCGTCGCTCGTTCTCGGCGCGCAGCGTGAAGCGGACCAAGCCGGGCTGCGGCGCCCGTGCCCAGAGCACGGCGGACCTTTGTGTCACATCGCCGGCGGCGACGCCGTTCTCGAGTTCCGCGTGAAGGGGCGCTTCTTGTGTGTAGGCAGTCGTGATAGTTGCGCCGACCAGGGCAACCATGAGTCTCAATGTGGAAAGTTGCATGTTCATGACCTCCGAGCCGGCATCTTCTGCCAGGGCGGTCTGTGCTCATGCTGTGTTCGAAATCCTCAAAGTGCGTTCATCGTGACTTTGCGCGGCGCTTCGGCGCTTGGATCGCCGCTCGCGATCAACGCACGTCGAGGACCCAAGTCAGGCCGTTCGACAGGATCATCCCGAGCTGGTTGGCGCTCGCGTCGATCGCCAGAGTTTGCAAGTGCACCATTTGCTTGGCGAGCGTGTTGTCCTTCGGAATCGGCAGCGAATGGTTGGCGGTCGCGCCCGTCACGGCGAAGCCGATTGACAGGGCCGGGTTGATGTTGAGGAAGCACGTCGGCGCGCCAGCGGCAGTCAGGTCGACGCCCTGGGGGAAGCGCACGAAGCCGAGCATCAGCACTGCGACCTGGGACGCCGCGGGGATCGTGTGCGTCACAGCGCCGGCCGTCATGCCGAGCACCGGCCGCGCCGCGCCACGAACGCCGAGGGCAGGTGTACCGCAGCCTTTGCCAAACTCGATGGCGTGCGCCGAGTCGGCGCCCACCTCGATGTTGTCGAGGCCGTAGGTCGCGCCTTCGAAGTGCAGCCAGACGGCGTTCCACAGCTTCGGGTTCTTTGCATCGGTAGCCGTTGCGTCGAGGGCGAGCGGGATACCCTGGAGACCCGGCACCGCGACGTTGGGCGCCTTCTTGCTCAGGTTCTCCACGTCGACCCAAGCGACGCCAGTGCCGGCCGCGGCGGTCAAGTCCATGGTCACGCGCACGCGGAGCCAGTCACCGCCATTCACCGGGCCAAGGCCTGCCAGCGGCACGCGCGTCGCCACGCCGGTTGCGTCGACCAATTGGATCTGCACGTTTGCCTGTGTGCCGATGGTCACGCGAACGCCGCGCTCGCCGGCTTGGCTGCCACGGATCTTGCCGTCGTTGTTCGTGTCATAGGCGAGCGAGAAGCTGCCACCCCAAAAGCCAACCAGCATGTCGACTTGAAAGTAGGCCGAGCTTTCGTTGCCGGTGAATTTTGCAAAACTCCACTGTGCATCGTTGATGCGCGACGCGTCACAGCCATACCCAGGACCGACCTCCTGGAAGCGCAGCGACGGCGTGGCGTCGTGCGACAAGGTCGCCGTCACGCCACAGCGATTTCTGGCATTGAAGGTCTCTTCGCTCCACCCGTCCTGTTGGTCGAGCAGGGTGTAGGGATGTGTGTCGCTGCCTGTCAGCTTGTTGAAGTCGTAGACGAACTGCGCAGTTGAAGACGAAGCGAGCGAGAGGGCGAGGAGCGAGAGTCGAAGCATGACGGTTCTCTTGAATGGCCATGGAGGTCCAGTGACCTCCGGAGCAAGCGTGGCAGCATAGCGAGGCGCAGCGCGGTGCTCTGCTGGGCTTCGATTTGCTCGAGTTTCTCGACACGGCAGACGAGTCGATGCAGTCCCAACGTCATGCTTGCAGGCGCAGGCGCAGGCTGAGCGCGGCCTTCGGAGCGAGCGCCGACACGACTCGCGTTCGGGATGTAAGCCAGGCGTTTGCCTGCCGGCGCATGGCATTGGCTTTGTGCCGCCGGGGCTTGACGGCCGCGGAGGGGTGCGGCAGGATCGCGCGCGGTTCTCTCTCTCAGTTTCGCTCGAACCACGAAGACTCAGCGCGGACAGTGCTCATGTCACGACGCAAGATCATCCTCACGGCCCTGTGCGGGGCTGTCGTGCTACTCGGCGCGACGGCGGCGCGCTCGGCCTACGTCGCTTCGTCGTCGTCGATACCGCGACCGCTGTCGGTCGTAACCGACAACGACTGGGGGGTCATTCCAGATCCGCCGACGGCAGACCAAGACTTGACGGTCATCTACCGCGGGGATGATGAAGAGGTCCAATACGAGGTCGACGGCGAGAAGCCCGTGCGGGTCGATGTCACCAAGACCGGGCGCTTCGTGATTCCACGCAAGGCCTTCCAAGGCAAGAAAGGCTTAACGCTCGTTGCCCATGGCGGTGAGAGCGGCATCCGCGTGATTCGATTTTAGTAAATCGGTTTCAAGGTCCAGACCATGCTACGCAACCACACGATTCTCCTGAGCCTTCTGGGTTTGGCTTGCGCCTCCGGAGCAGCGGCCTCTGCCCAGTCTTCGTCTTCGACGATCGTCGTGCCGGCCTCGTGCGCAACGCGTGAGGGCAACCGGCGCATGACGGTGCACTTCGCTGAGCAGCGCACGCGGCGGATTCAAATCCTTGTCGATGCGAGTCAGCTTGCGGGCCTGCGTGGTTCACGGCTCGTGCGTCTGAGCTTCCGCAAGGAAGTCGTGGCGGCGGACATGTACGAGCGCCTGCGCGGCGGTGAAGTCACGCCGATGGTCGTCAACGCGTCCTTCACCGACACGAAGGCCGCGAGCCCTTCGCCAGTCTTCCGCGACAACCACGGCAGCAACGTCGTCGAAGTCTTCCGTGGCACGGTCACGCTGCCAAAGGTCACGAGCGACGAGGATCGCGCGGTGGCGAGCTTCGATGCGATTGAGGCGCCGACGCTCCACTTCACTCAGCCGTTGCCCATTGTCGCCGGCAAGAACCTCTGCCTCGACTTCGAGACCTATCCGGCGAGCGCAGGCCACGCCTGGGAGTGGCCAATCGATGCCGAAGTGCACCGAGTGGCCGGCACGGCGCGCGCAATCGGTCAAGCATGTTGGCCCGCGGATGAAACGCCGGCGACGTCGGTGATGGAGTCGTCCTTGCGCCCCGGCATGCACCTGAAGTCGACGAGCCGCACGCCGCCGCACACGGTCGCCGCATTTTTGATGTATGGCTGGAGCGACCGCTTCGCCTTCGGCACAGTGCCGCTGCCCTTGACCTTGTGGGCGCCGAATTGCCAGCTCACGATTTCGCCCGACGTGCTTGTGCCGGCTGTGCACTTCCGCCGCGTGAGTGTGGAAGACGAAGGGCAGACCTCACAAGTCGTGCCAACACCGCAGCTCACGTCGCTCTACGGGAGCACGATTTTCTTGCAGTATCTCTTCCTGGTCCAGAACGGCAGCCCGACGCTCGCGACGGGCAACGGCGTGGCGGCGACCTTCACAACGCAAACGCCATCGCTCGGCGTGAGCCTTGTGGCCACGACGAACACGACCTCGAGCAGCGGCCGCGTCTTCCTCGACTTCTCACCAGTGATGCAGCTCGAGGCGAAGTAGGAGGGCTGCGGACAGTGCTCATGTCACGACGCAAGATGATCCTCACGGCCCTGTGCGGTGCCGTCGCACTGCTAGGTGCTACGGCGGCGCGCTCGGCCTACGTCGCTTCGTCGTCGTCGATGCCGCGACTGCTGTCGGTCGTGACCGACAACGACTGGGGTGTCATCCCCGATCCGCCGACGGCGGACCAGGACTTGACGGTCATCTATCGCGGGGATGATGAATGGGTCGAGTACGAAGTTGAGGGGGAGAAGCCCGTGCGCGTCGACGTTCGCGAGAAGAGCGGCTTCGTGATCCCACGCAAGGACTTCAAGGGCAAGGCCGGCGTGATGCTCAAGGCAAGCGGTGCCGAGCGCGGCGTCCGCGTCATTAGATTTTGATGCTTGTGATTTGCACGAGGATTTGACCATGCATTCCAACGCTTCCTTCCTGCTCATCGTGCTTGGCTTGGCCAACTGCTTCGTCGGTGTTGTGCGGTCTCAGGGCGTAATCGTCGTCCCTGGGTCATGCGCGGCCCGAGAGGGCAATCGGCACATGACGGTGTACTTCGCCGAACAGCGAGTGCGACGGGTTCAGGTTGTCATCGATGCTGTCCAGTTGCAGTCCTTGAAGGGCACGCGGCTGACGCAGCTCCGCTTCCGTAAGGACACGAAGGGTGCGGAGCATGGCTACCTCCGCATACGCGGCGGCGAAGGTACGCCCATGGTCGTCAACGCTTCCTTCACCGACGCCAAAGCCGCGAGCCCATCGCCGATCTTCCGCGACAACCACGGCAGCCACGTCGTCGAGGTCTTTCGTGGCACCGTCACCCTACCGAAGGTAGCGACCGAAGACGACCGCGCGGTGGCGAGCTTCGACTCGAGCGAAGCACCGACGATCCAATTCACGCAACCCCTGCCGATCGTCGCCGGCAAGAACCTCTGCCTCGACTTCGAGACCTACCCTGCGAGCGCCGGCCACAGCTGGGAATGGCCGATCGACGCGGAGACGCAGCGAGTTGCCGGCACTTCACAGGTCATCGGTCAGGCGTGTTGGCCGGCGAAGGAGACACCGGCGACAGTCGTCATGGAGTCTTCGCTGCGCCCGGGCATGCACATAAGAACTACGAGTCGGACGCCGCCTCACACCGTTGCTGCCTTCCTGATGTATGGGTGGAGCGATCGCTTGGCTTTCGGGCACATCCCTTTGCCGCTGACGCTCGCAGCTCCGAACTGCCAACTCTTGGTCTCACCGGACATCCTCGTTCCGACCGTGCACTTCAATTTCTTGCACGCTGGCAACGAAGGCCACACATCGCAAGTCGTGCCGACACCGCAAATGGCATCGCTGCACGGGGCATCGATGTACATGCAGTACCTGTTCTTGGTCCAACGCAGCAGCCCGAGCCTCGCTACGGGAAATGGCCTCGCCGTGACCTTCGCGAAGCAGGTGCCATCGCTCGGCGTGAGCCTCGTCGCCACGACGAACACGACATCGAGCAGCGGCCGCGTCTTCCTCGACTTCTCGCCCGTCATGCAGCTCGAGGCGAAGTAAGGCCCTCCTTCGATGAAGTGCTCACTCGTCGCTTGCCTGCTCGTTCTGCTGTCTTCGCCGTCGCCGCGGAGTCTGTCAGGTGAGGACTTTCTGGTCGAGCCCGATCCTCCGACGACGGCGCAAGACCTCGAAGTGTCCTACAGCGGCCTCGAGACCGAGATCGACTATGAGGTCGAAGGAGAGGCGCCCGTGCGTATCGATTTGTCGGAAATTGGATCCTTCAAAATCCCCAAGTCCAAGCTGACTGGGAAAAAATGGGTTCGCATTGTCGCGCGTGGTGGCGGCGAAGCGGGCTACCTCGTCGTCCGGTTCAAGGAGTGATCTCATGAGGCCCCCTATCCTCATTCCTGCTATTGCCTTTGTATTGCCCTGGCTGGGGACGCCTCAGCTGAAGGCGCAAAACGTATCGATCGTTGTGCCCAGAGTGGCCGAGGCTGTCGATGGCAACCGCTGGATGACGACGCACTTTCGCGAGGCCCAGCCCCGTCGCATTCAAATCGTCATCGGGGCCGAGCACCTCGTTGGTCTCGCGGGCAAGCGCATCCACAAGCTGGCCTTCCGCAAGGACGTGAAGCCCCTCCGTCCCTACGCTCGCATCCGCGGCGGCGAGTCGACCCGCATACGCATCGTCGCGAGTTGGAGCGACGCCGACCCACGCTTTCCGTCCTTGACTTACTCCAACAACCACGCCTCGCCGCAAATCCTCTTCGACGGCAGTGTCATCCTCCCGAAGGTCTCGGGAAACGAGACGCGCAAAGTCGCCAGCTTCGACCCGTCGGAGGCTCCGACGATCGCGCTGCAGACACACATTGCCCACGTCCCGGGGAAGTCCCTTGTCCTCGACTTCACGACCTACGGTGGCAACGAGGGCTACACCTGGGATTGGCCGGTTGACGCGCATACCAAGTTCGAGCCCGGTGTGGCAAAGACGATTGGGTCGAGCTGCTTCACCTCAAAGTGGAGCAACAACATCAACATCGTCAAGGGCTCCATGCGCCCAGGCATGCACCTCAAGACAGACTGCCTCGCGCCGCCGAATCCAGTCGCGGCCTTCATGGTCTTCGGTCTGAGCGACCGCTTGGCCTTTGGTGTATTGCCCTTGCCGTTGCGCATTGCCGAGCCGGGGTGTGACCTCTTCGTCTCGCCCGACGTGATGGCGCCGGCGATTTTCTATCAAGGCCCCAACGGCGTTGCTGGCGGGTGGGCGGCCTCCGAGGTTGCGCTTCCTTATATGCAGAGCTTGCACGGTGCGAAGCTCTACTTCCAATACGTCTTCTTGCACAGCGAGCAACAAACCCTGGCGCTCAAGACAACCCATGGCGTCGAGGCAACACTTGCCGCGAACCCGCCCAGCCTTGGTATCAGCTTGGTCGCGTCGATGGACACGAGCGCGGCGACAGGCCGTGTCTTCCTCGATTTCTCGCCCGTCATGCAGTTCGAAGCCCGCTGAGCGCGCCGCGAGTCAAGCCGCCGCCGCTCGCAGCCTCAGCGCAGCAAGTCCTTGACCGTGTCGCGCTCGTCTTCGAGTTCCTTCACGCTGATCGCGTGCTTCTC
>CALLZN010000262.1 GCA_937858895.1 uncultured bacterium
CGGTGAGGTCGCGCTCGTTGCCGAAGATGAAGAGGACCTCGTCATAGTAGCCGCGCGCGCGGAGGGCTTCGGCCTTCGCCAGGCTCGCGCAACCCCTGAAGGTCGCCATGTAGCGCGGCTTCAAGTGGCCCTCGCTCTGCAAGAACCAGTCGGGCATCTCGGGCTCTTCGACTCGAGAGCTGAGCAAGGCCGTCGACTCTGGCTCCTTGGCAAACTCTTGGAGCATGCCCTCGATCCAGTCGGGCGGCAGCACGACGTCGTCGTCGAGGATGCCCACGTAGGCGCCACGCGCTGACGCAAAGCCGATGTTGAAGGTCGTACAAGCCCCGAAGGCCGAGTGTGGCATGCGGATGAGTCGCACTTCGGGAAAGTCCGCGATGACCATCTCGGGCGTCCCGTCGGTCGAACAGTTGTCGACGACGATGGTCTCGAGCGGCGCGACGCTCTGGGCGCGGATCGCCGCGAGGTTCTCACGCAGGTCGTCTTTCCGGTTCCAGACCGAGATGACGAGGGAGACGTTCGACGACGCTTCAAGCATGGTGCACCTCAGCGAGCGCATCGATCGCCGCCACGTAGGCAGCCCAAGCCGCGACGCTCGTCTCGGCCAAGAGCTCGGCGTGGGTCACGGCCCGGTCCTCGACATTGACGGTCGCCGCCACGTCGCGACACAGGGCCTTGGTCTTGAAGTCGACGTAGGCGAGCTGGGACGCGAAGCACGCGAGCGCACGATCCTTGGCGTCGACGAGGTCCGAGTAGTCGAAGAGAGATCCGAAAGGCACGACCTGATTGACTCCAAAGAGCAGGATGCGACAGTCGCGCGGCAGGAAGTCCCGCGCATCGCACGCAGCGCGCGCCAAGGTGCGATGGTCACTGTGGTACTCGCCCGGAAAAAACGTGTAGAGCAGTTTGGGGCGACGCTCGGCAAAGAGGTTGCCGAGGCGGTCGACGAGCTGCGCATAGTGCGACGCGAGGTCCCCGTCTGGAAAGCCCAGACCGCTCGGCTTCTTCAAGCCGAGGACCGCGAGGGCGGCCTCGACCTCGCGAGCGCGGATCTGCGCAATGCCCGCTGATGCGCCGCCAGGCGAATCGACGGACATTGCATCTCCCTCGAGGCGACTCAAGCCGCGAGGATCCCCCGCGTCGCCTTCGGTCGCGTGAACGACTTCGACGACGTCACCGCGGCGGCCGTGGAAGGCGAGGAGGCCGCCGATGCCGATGACCTCGTCGTCGGGGTGGGCGACCAAGACCAGGATCTCGCGTGGCAAGGCTGCACGATCGCAGATCGCGGGGAAGGCAGGACCGAGCTTCATGCGACTCCCGCAGCAGTGAAGAGTTCGAGGTAGCGCGCGGCTGCGTCATGAATCGTCAGAAACTGAGCCGGCACCTCCATGCGCAGAGCATCGAGTTCCCCCCTACTGCGGAGCAGCCTCGCAAGCACAACGGCGAGCGGCCCGACTCCGCCCTGCCGCACGACCCGTCCGCCCCGCGCCGCCCGCTCGGGCAGCGCGCCGAGGCCCGAGACGATGACCGGCACGCCGCGCGCGAGGGCTTCGTCGACCACGAGACCGTAGGACTCGTGACAGAGAGAAGGGAAGACCGCGAGGTCGATGTCGAGGGCCGGATGCCGTTCGCCTCGCCCGTAGGCGCCGTGGTAGACGAGCGAGATGCCGAGGCTGCGCGCACGCTGACTCAAGGATTCGACGTAGCCCGCATGCGGGCTGAAACCCGCGAGATGGAGTTCAGCCACGTCGCCGAGATTGCCCATGGCCTCGACCAGCAGGTCGAAGCCCTTCTCGGGCACGATGTTGCCGAAGCTGCCGACGCGCAGCTTGGCGCCCGGGCGCGGACCTGCGGACCGCCCTTCGACCGGCGCGAGCAAACCGTGGGGCACGACTTCGACGGGTCGCTTCAGCGCTACGTGGCGCTCGACCAGCTGTCGCTGAGCAGCGGACGGAACCGTGATGAAGGCCGCGCCGTGCAGTTCGCGCTCGAGCCCTTGGTCCCGCTGCGCGATCTCGCCCTCGATCCAAGCGTGTTCGTGGCTGTCGAGTTCGATGCCGACGCACGCCACACAACTGTCACGCGACGTGTCGAGCGGACAGCGCACGCCGCTCGGCGGTCGCCTGAAGAAGCGCGGACAGCTCGTCCACAAGTCGTGCAGCGTCGTCCCGGCCGGGATGCCGAGGGCGGCCGCGCGCTGCACCAGGTCCTGGCCGAGCGTCGACCAGTGATGGACGTGAATCATGTCGGGCCGCTCTTCGCGCAAGACTTCGGTGACGAGGGCACCGACACGAGGCCAGTCGAGGCGAATGCCGTAGTTCTCGTCGCTGCGGCGCAGCACACGCAGGACGCGCAGCCCCTCGTAGACGCTGGCCTCGACGCGTGCGTTCGGGTCGTCGTCGCGACGCTGCGACCCCGCGACGACGAAGACCTCATGGCCGCAGTCGCGATACGCAGCTGCGAGGGCGAGCACGACCTGCTCGGTGCCTCCGAGAAAGTCCGGCGGAAAGTCGTGGACGAAGAGACCGATCTTCAAAAGAAGCTCCCTTCGCGCAGCGCCTCGCCGTAGCGCGATGCCTTCGGCAAGTAGACCGAGCGATGGGCCGCGAGGCCGAGGAGCTGGTGGGGATAGTCGGTGTAGGCGACCTGGGTCTCGTGCGCGAGCATCGCCTTGCGCTTCTGTTCGGCGCTGTCCGTCACGTCGACGACGTAGTCAGCCGGCAGCGGCGACCAGACCTCGTACTCGAGCACGCGCGGCAGCGAGGCAGCGCGGTCGCGCCGCCGGGCATAGCAACGCCGCAGCGCCTCCCAACTGTGGGCATGGTCGCTATGAGCTTCTTCACGCCAAGGGACGTAGACGAGGTCCGGGACAACGCGATCGATGGCTGCATCGAAGAGTCCCGCTACCGCCTCGAGGTCGTCCTCGGTGACCTCGAAGCCATCGGGGAGACCCAAGAACTCACAATGACAACCGCCGAGGACTTCTGCCGCTGCGCGCGCCTCTCGCCGACGCAGTGTCGCAAGGTCTTCGTAGCGACCGTCGGGGTCCCCGCTCGTGCCGTCGGTGACGAAGAGCAGGTGCACGGGATCGCCTTGGCGCCGGTGCAAGGCCAGGATGCCTCCGATACCGCACGATTCGTCGTCGGGATGCGGAGCGATCACGAGGACCGTGCCCTTTGGCGGCAGCAGGAGGACGGGAGGCTTCACTGGGGCGAATGCTAGCGAGAGCTGCTCTGGATCACGATCGGAAGAGTTGCGAAGCACGAGCGGACAGCGGCGCGGTGCTGCTCGGCACCGCCCATCCGATGAAGATCGGGTGCCCAAAGCCCTCTGCTGTAGGCGGCGTCGAGCTCAGGTCGACGACCCTGTCGATTTTGACGACAGTCCGGCGCTCAGGGCCTCGCGCACGATGCGCTTGACTTCGGCGCGCGCGCTGCGCCGGTCCTCCTTGCGATCGAGGCGGCGCCCGATGGCGACCCACTCCTGCCACGCACGTAGGCGCGTCATGAGACGCACGAAGCCTGCGCCGAGGCGGCCGTGGTGCTTGCGGTAGTAAGCCACACGGTTCTGCACCCAGTAGACGAGGCGACGTCCGAAGGCCTTGGTCGAGGCCCCCTCGTGGTGCTCGACGCTGACGTGGCTCAGGTAGCGAATGCGCAGGCCGCGGTCGTGGATGCGCTTGCAGAGGTCGACGTCGTTGAAGAAGAGCCAGAGCTCTTCATCGAAGCCGCCGAGCTCGGCGAAGAGCGAACGCCGCAAGACCAAGCAGGTCCCGGGCGGTTGCTCGACGTCTTGGTCGTGCAGGTGGTCGAAGTCGCGGTAGTGATAGGCTGCATCGAAGCGGCGCAGCAGCGGCCAAGTGCGCCAGAACATGTCGTAGACGAGGGCCGTGCGCAGGGTCGGGAAGCGCATACAAGCCGTCTGCACGCGGTCGGCGCCACCGGACACTTCATCGCCCCGCACATCGTCGCCCCGAAGCGCGACGCCCCGAACATCGACGAGGCAGGGCGCAGCCGCCCCATAGTCCTCATGGTCCAGCAAGAAGCGCACGAGCGCGTCGAGGGTGCCAGGACGCACACGAGTGTCCGAACCGAGCAAGCAGAGGAAGTCGCCGCGCGCTTCCCGCGCGAGCAGGTTGTGACCGCGCGCGTAGCCGAGGTTCTCCTCGCTCCGCAGCACGCGCAGCCCCGAGCGCGCCCGCAACATGTCAAGGGTGCCGTCTTCGCTGCCGTTGTCGAGGACGAGGACCTCGCGCGCGAAGCTCGGCGCATCTCGGTCGAGCGCATCGAGGGCCTCGCTCGTCAAGCGCTGCGTGTTCCAAGAGAGGACCTGGACCGTGAGCTCGGGCGTGGCTGCGACGGCGTCCGGCGCTTCGCTCGGTGGCTCGGTCATCGCGCCTTGGGCACGCGGCGGAAGCGATACACGGCGAGTTCCTCCGGGCGTTCGCGGCTCAGGTCGACCGCGCGGAAGTAGTACTCGGACTCACCGAAGGCCGCCCAGAACGAGGGCCCCGGCGTCCACGAACTGCCCGAGCCGCGGATGGCGGCGGCGAGCAAGAAGCCCGGGTCTTGGCAGAGTTCGAGGACGTAGCTCGTGCAGGACCGCGGCAGTTCGATCGTCGGCGGCTCGGAGACGTCACCGAGGTCGATGACGCGCCGCTCGATGCGCTTCCGCGCGCGCTGGGCGAACTTCGTCGCCAAGAAGGCCCGGCAGGCCCAGTCGCTGAAGCGCCCGAGCGCGCCGTACCACTTGCCGTAGTAGTAGCGACGCGCGCGCCAGTAGCGGCTCATCGCTTCACCCGGGTTGGTGGTGCCCGAGCGGTTGTAGAAGTGCGCCATCTCGGCACCGCGAACCATGACCAAGCGCTTGCCGCCCTTCGTCGCGCGGCGGAAGAGGTCGGTGTCCTCGTAGTAGAGCGGAAAGCCGTCGTCGAAGAGCCCACCCATCGCGTCGATCTGTTCACGCGCCACGAGGAGGCAGGCGCCCGAGAGCATTTCGAGTTCGACGTCCGCAGTGCTGCGATAGACCTCGAGGGCAGCCGCGAAGCGCCGATCGACGTAGCGCCGATTCGAAGTGCGAAAGACATGGGCAAGCGTGCCCCGGTAGAGATCGCCCAAGGTCGGCAGGACGTTCGGCGGCAGGAGCACTTCACGCCCGCGATCCCAGTAACCGACCGGCCCCACGATGCCGATCGTCGGGTCGGCCTCGAGGGCCTGGTAGAGCCGCTCGACGCAGTGCGGCAAGAGCAGGAGGTCGGGGTTGAGCACGAGGGCGAAGCGACCACGCGCGTGGCGCCACGCGAGGTTCATGCCACCGGCGTAGCCGGCGTTCTGGTCGTGCAGGATGACCTTGCCCGGCAGCGCGCTGTCCTTGGCCAGTTCCTCGATGGCCGCGAGTTCGGTCTCGTGACGCTGCTGCGAGGCATTGTCGACGAAGACCCATTCGAGGCTCAGCTCTCGGCCGTGAGCGTCGCGCGGCCGCTGGTCGCGCAAGGAGCGCAACATGTCGAGGGCGAGCTGGGCCGTGTTGTAGTTGACGACGAGGGCGCTGATGTCGACGGTCACGGCTTCCTCGAGCTCTGAGGGGTCAACGTGTGTGTCAACGTGGATGTCAACGTGGATGTCAACGAGGCTGTCAGCGCGTCTTGCCACGCAGCGGGTCGCCGAGGTCGATGCGCTCGGGCTTGCGCAAGGCCACGCCGCGCGCCTGGTCGATGCGGATCGTCAAGTGCCGGTAGAGCCGACGCTCCACCTCTCCGTCCTGCCCAGCGTCGTCCCACTCGTCTTCTTTCGGCTCGAGGGGCGTCGACATATCACCGTAACGCTGCCTTTCGACCCAGTAGAGGATCGTCGGAACGCCCGCTTCGGGATTGTGCTCGCGGCTGCCCTCGGTGCGGCGCTCGATGCGGAACTGGGCGCGGCGGCGCACCCCCATGCCGAGCGGGCGCACGTCTTTGCGCCAACGCGTCACGAAGCTGCGCTTCCCGATGTCCATCTGGGCCGGGTCGATGCGGAACTCGGTCTGCGCAGCGTCGAGGCAGATCGACCAGAGAATGTCGATCGGCAAGTCATCGACGGCGAGCTCGCGATCTTCGTGCAAGCCCGAAGCGCAGGATGCTGCGCCCAATGTGACGAGCAGGGCAAAGCAGGCCAGGGCCCGTCGAAGTGACTGCACGATCCTCATGCCCGAGAGGATCGCAGGTCGCCGCTTCGGCTTCCAGCTACTAACGCGGCTGTGCTGCGCGACCGTGGCCACTGCAGCAGCCAAGGCGTTCGTTCAAGGCGTCGAGTTCGCCGGCAAGGCCCGAGTCTCTCGTGCCGCCCGCTTTCTGCAGACGCGCGAGGATGTCGGCTGCGTCTTGGGGCCGCACCGCGTCCTTGGCCGCGCGGAAGAGCGCTGCCCAGCGGGCGCGCGCGTTCGCTTGCGCTGGGTCCCCTAGGCCATCCATGAGCGGGTCGAAGCGCGCGACGCGCGCGATGAACTGCGCAAGCTCGGGGTCCTTGCGCTCGAGCTCGAAGCGCGTGTGCCCGTGCGTGATCGGTTGCCCGGGGACCTTGACGAGGGAGAACCAAGCCTCGAAGCCCTGGGCGAAGTACTCGCCAGCGTTCGAAGCCGCATAGTAGTCGAGGGTCAGGCCGAGGCGTTTGGCGCGCGCATAGAGGCGATCGATCTCCGCGCTCTCGGAAGCGCTCATGGCATGGAAGTGCAGCTGGTGGGCGAACTCGTGGACGAGGGTCTGGAAGCCCCCCTCACGCGCCTCGTCGAGGGCCTCGACGCCCGTCGCGGCGCAGAGCCCACCGATGCCGCGCACGTCGTCCCAGACTCGACCATCGAAGGTCTTCTGGCCGCGCAGGAAGGCGCGCTCGCTGGCGTCGGTCGTTCGCTCCCCGGCGGCCAGCAGGTCGTGGCGCCCACCCTTCTCGAGCACGCGGCGGAGTTCGTCGCCGAAGGGCCGCAACGATACGCGGACCATCTGGCGCCGCCCTTCGTCGAGGGCCCGGTAGTCGGGCACGAAGCGCAGGACCCAAGGCTCGACGCGGACCGGATCGAGGGCGTGGAACTGCTCTTCGAAGAAGCCACGCGCGACGAGGGGGTTCTTCTGCCGCTCGGCCGTGAGCTCGAGCTCGCCGAGCATGCGCAGGGCGGTCGGGTGCTCGGTGTGGCTCGCGAGGACGCGGGAGAGGCCAACGCGCGCGCGCCCATCTTCACCGCGCTTCCGCAAAGCGATCGCGAGCGCGAGGCTCGCATCGACCGGTGCGGGCCGCGCTTCTTGCAGGCCGCCGCCGAGGCGCATCAAGGCCTCGACGTGCAGGGGATCATCGCGCAGCAGACCGCGGTAGGCGGCGGCTGCTTCGTTGAAGCGGCGGTTGCGATAGAGAGCGGCCGCGTGCGCGGAGCGCAGCTCGGCGTCGTCGAGGCCGAGAGCCTTCTCGGCTCGACGTGCGGCGAGCAAGGCATCGCCAAAGGCCCCGCGGTAGAGCAAGGCACGGATCTCGAGCGCCCGCGCTCCGGCCGCGAGTCGCTTCGCGACCCCAGCGTTCGACGCGGCAAGGCCCGCGACCTCGAGGGAAGCCTCGACGTGGCGACTCGCTTCGATGGCCTCGTCAGCGGAGCCCAGGAGCAAGCGGACTTGACCGATGCCGAGGACGACCCGTAGACGCTCCGCGCTCTTCGACCCGATGGCTTTGTGGGCAAGGAGGGCGCGACCGGCCTCGAGGGCCAGCATGGGGTCACTGCGAGCCGAGTCTTCGAGCAACGAAAAGAGCAGCGTCGGCGCATCGCCTGCGAGCTCTTCGAGCGGCGCTTGGCATGGCGCGTGCTTGGCGGCGCCGATGACCGGCACGAGGGCCAGCACGAGGGCCAGGCTGCGGGTGAGCGAAGCGAGGACTCGGGGACCCAGGTGCATGGCGAAGCCTACCCCGGTCACGCGGCCGGCGTCGAAGTTCCGACCGTGCCGCGTCGCGTCGCTGCTATGGTTCGTGCGAATGTCCCTCGACAACGGCGCCGCCAAGGAAGTCCAGCGCGCGATGCAGCGCGAACTCACGCGATCGATGCGCGGCCTCCGCCTGCCTTCGCATCCCAAGCCCTTCTTCCTCTCCTACCTCCTGCACCACCGACAACAGACGCGTGTCTGGGGTCGCTACGGCAGCGTCTTCCACTCGGCCCAAGACAAAGACAGCTCGCTCTACGTCGAGTGCCGCGTCGGCTCGTACCGGCTCGACCAGTGCCTCGACGGCGGCATCACGACCGACTGGCTCGAGCGCGACTCCTACTCGTGGGTCGCCGGCCCCGAAGAGCCGCACCCCGACGCGCTGCGCTACGCCTTCTGGAAGCTCTCGCAGCACAAGTACGAAGAAGCGCTGCAAGACTACTACGAGAAGAAGAAGGTCCTCGTCGAGCAGAAGCTCCAGGGCGGAGTCGGCACCTTCAGCAAGGAGGAGCCCTTCGTCTTGATCGAGGACATCGAGCCCGCGCGCTTCCCGCTGCGGCGCTGGTCCGACTTCGTGCGCGAGACCTCGCAAGTCTTTCGCCGGCATCGCCGCCTCCTCGATCCCTACGTCGAGGTGCGCGCCGAGGACCGCGTGCGCATCTACGTCAACTCCGAAGGCTCCAAGTTCATCACGCAGGACCGCTACTACGAGGTCACGGCGCGCGCCCTCATCCTCAGCAAGGATGGCGTCTACCTCGCGGCCGAACGACGCTTCCACGGCCGTCGTTCCGAGGAGCTGCCGAGCCGCGGCGCGGTCGAGGCCGCGATCGACGCCCTCGCCCGTGACCTCGACGAGCTCGCGCGCGCAGAGCCGCTCGCACCCTACGCCGGCCCGGCGCTGCTCTCGGGCCTCGCATCAGGCCTGCTCTTCCACGAGGCCATCGGCCACCGCCTCGAGGGAGAACGCATGATCGCGCGCAGCGAGGGCAAGACCTTCGCGACGCGCATCGGCACGCAGATCCTGCCCGAGGGCATCGACGTCTGGGATGATCCGACGCTGGCCAAGCTGCAAGGCAAGAGCCTCTTCGGTCACTACCGCATCGACGACGAGGGCGTGCCGGCAGAGCGCGTCCAGCTGGTCGAGAATGGCGTGCTGCGCAACTTCCTCATGAGTCGCTCGAGCGTGCCGGGCTTTCCGCGCTCGAACGGTCATGGTCGCCACGGCAGCTTCGAGGACCCGATGGCGCGCATGGCGAACCTCATCGTCGAAGCGCGCGAAGGGCGCACGCGCGAGGACCTCGAGGAGCAGCTCGCGAAACTCGTGCGCGATCGCGGCCTCGCCCACGGCATCGTCGTCGAAGGCGTATCCGACGGCGAGACCCGCACCGACCGTTACGACTTCCAAGCCTTCAAGGGTGTGCCGACCGAGGTCTTCGTTTTTGACGCGAAGACGCGGCGCAAGCGGCGCGTGCGCGACGTGAGCTTCATCGGAACGCCGCTCGCGGCCGCCCAAGGCATCCTCGGGCTCGGCGACGACGGGGCGGTCGACAACAGCTACTGCTGGGCCGAGAGCGGCGGCATCCCGGTCGCGACGGTCGCGCCGTCGATGCTCGTGCACGAACTCGAGCTCCAGCGCTCGACGACGAAGCGCTTCCGCGCGCCCCTGCTCGCCTTGCCGCCGATGTAGCGTCGCCCGCGGCCTCGGGCCTCAGCGAGCCCGCACGGTGAAGCGCAGGGCTTCACTGCCGACGACGCCCGCTTCGAGTCCGATGAGAGCTTGGACGACGAAGGTCTCGTCGACGAGGGCGGGCAGACGCAAAGGAACTTCGAAGAGCAGTGTGCCGCGCTCATCGGCGACGCCGTCGATGACGATCGCCGCTGCAGCATCGACGAGCAAGGTCGTCGCGCCGAAGTCTCGGGCCGCGAGACGCCGCCCGATGACCAGGGCTGCGGGCGTCTTCGCACGCCCCGTCTCGACGACGAAGCCGAAGTCTCGCGCGAAGAGTCGCGGCGCATCAACCGCACGCAGCAAGCCCGGGGCACGCGACGCCGACGGCAGGGCGACGAGGGCGGCACCTTCGTCGCCGTCGAGGATCCCATTGCGATCGGCATCGAGGGCCTGGCGCCGCCCGCTCCCTGGTGGCACGCCACGCGCCAAGAAGCGCGCCTGGCCGCGCGCCACGCGCTCGACCATGTCCATGCGCGTAAAGGCAAGACCACTGCGATCGGCCACGAACTCACGCTCTGCAGAGTCATAGAAGACCCGCGTCGCGCGTCCGTCGATGTCACCGCTCAGCACGAAGTCGCAATCGCCTTCCTCGGCGCGCGCGATCATGAGGTCCAGGAAGGCCGCTGTTTCGACCGAGCGGATGTCTCTTGCCTCGAGCAGGTGCGCATGCCCCACGGTCGGCGCGGTGCCGCTATCGAAGGAGAGCACGAAGCGCTCGAGCATGCGCTTGGTCGCGTCGTCCCGAACGGCGTTGGCAAAGATCGGTCGGGACAAAAAGCTCACGACCGAGTCCTCACTGCCATCATGAAGGAGGCCGAAGCCCGAGGCACGTCGACCGTCCACCACACGACGGCCCATGCGCCGATAGGCCGTCTGGAGCTGGGCCGTCTTCATCGGTTGCAAGCCCTGCAGGGTCGAGCCGTGGAATATGCCACCGTTCGTGCCGCCCGGAGCGGCATGGCAACTCACACACTTGAAGCTCGAGAAGATCGGCACTTCATGAAAGAAGCGCCGCCCGTCCTCGGCGCTCTCGCCGAGCGGCAAGCGCGCGTAGCTACGATCCCGCTCTTGGTTCGGGTTGGGCATGTGCTCGAGGGACATCACGAAGGCCTCGAAGCTCTGCATGTCGGCGGCGTCCAAGCGCTCCCCGCCGAGCAAGGTCTCGAAGGCCCCGTTGAAGTCGGCAAAGCGCGGCTTGTCACCCCGCCAGTGAAAGGGCTGATCACCCGCAAGGCCGATGAGCGTCTGGGTCGTGAGCGCGCCCTTCATCGGATGCAAG
The DNA here is from genome assembly GCA_937858895.1 of uncultured bacterium. Taxonomy (GTDB): domain Bacteria; phylum Planctomycetota; class UBA1135; order UBA1135; genus JACKHW01. The sequence goes on from CALLZN010000262.1 coordinate 10,939, forward strand.
CTGCTGAGCGCGCCCTCGAGCGTCCGCACGCGCACCAAGGGACCGTTCGGATCGCCGAGATCCCAAGCCAAGCCGTCAATGCCGGCATCGACATGGCAGCTCGCGCAGGAGGCCGTACCGTTCCCCGAGAGCTTGGCGTCGTAGAGGAAGCCACGCCCCGCACGCAGTTCGCGCGGCAGCGGGTCTTCGGGCAGGGCGACTTCGTCGACGACGACCGCCTTCGCCAAGTCCACCACGACGAGCGTCGAGCTGATGCGGCATGCGACGTAGGCCACAGTGTCCTGGGGGTGAAGCGCGAGCCCGCGCGGGCCGCGCTTCTCGCGCGGGGCGACGCGCGTGCCTGCTGTCGTGCCGACCTCGATGCGTTGCAGGACGCGACCGCGAACGTCGAGACGCGCGATGCGATCCGTCCCGAAGGCCGCCACGTAGAGTGTGCCGTCACGCGCGACTTGGACGTCGGTGACCTCCGCGAGCGCCGTCGCAAGTGCCGCCGGGTTCGGTAGCCGCTCGTAGTCGATGTCAGGGTTCAGGTCGACGGCCTCGACTTGGCCACTGTCGGGGTCGACGAAGCTCGCACGATGCGTGACGAAGTGACCACGCAAGGCGGGCTCGAAGCGCACACGATTGCGCGCTTCGCTTCCCGTGACGGCCAGCCGCCCATCGCCCAGCAGCGCGATGCCGTGGAGCGTCGTCCCGACGCCCGAAGTCGTGCCCACGAGCCGCAGGCTCGCGACGTCGATCGAGAAGACATCGATGTCGGCCAAGTCCACGCCAAGCCGTTGGCTCCACAGCGGATCACGAGCATCGACGATCGACGACACGTGTGGTGGCCGTGGCAGGCCAGGCCCCGCGATGCCGGGCAGTGGCCGCAACGGGTCTGTCTCAGACACGACCGTCGTCCCGTTACCGGACTGGCGCATGATGCCGTGAACGAGGCCGCGGCGCGCGTCGTAGACGAGCGCGTGAGGCTGCATGCCGAGCACGTCGATGGACGCGTAGGCTTGCAGGCTATCGGCGTCGAAGACGCGCACGCGATTTTGGAGCGCGAGGCTCACGAAGGCGAGCGTGCGGCCTCGACCCTCGACGAGGACCACGTCGCTCGGCTCGTCGCCAACGTCCAAGCGCCGCGTGACGCGCCGCTCCCTCAAGGACACGATGCTGATCGAATCACCGAGGCGATCCACGACCCAGAGACAGTCGGGGCTGCGCTCTCGGACAGCGACGGGTCGCGAGCCGACATCTATCTCATCGATGAGGCGTGGACGCAGCGGGTCGCTCAAGGTGTAGACGAGGAGGCTGTCCCGCGGCGTGTGCACGACGAAGAGCCGCGTCCCGTCGGTGCTGACCAAGACGGGCCTCGTCGCCCCGACCTCGTAGTTGCGATGATCCTGGGCGGCGAGGAGCCTGGTGCCGCAAGCGCAGAGGACCGCAGCGACCAACGCGATGAGGCGCGAGGCTCGGCGGTCCACGACGGGCCTCAGCTCTTGCTCGAACTCAGGATCACGAGGCGCTCGACGTCGAGGATGCGGAAGTCCGCGCCTTCTCGGCGATCGACGACGCCGATGAGGCCGACTTCACGACCAACGAAGTCTGCGAGGTCGTAGCGGCCCGACGTGCAGTCGAGGTATTGGATGGTCGTCCCCCCTTTCATCAGGCGGTAAGGACGGTAGTCCGACGTGCCGGGGCGGTATTCGATCCAGCCCACCTGAGTCCACGTGCGACGTGCGGCGACGGCATCTAGCTGTGCATTCTTGACCTTGCCTGCCTCGCTTGCGTCGGTAGTCGCGGCGGCTGGCTTGGCGAGGTCGGTCTTCACGAGGGCCTTGGCCTCGGCCACGATGCGCTTTTGGGCAATCGCGGCGAGGAGAGTCTCGAGGCGGCTCGTCGTGACGGTCGCCGCGAGGCCCTTTGCGGTCGCGCTCGCCTGCAAGGCCTGGCCACGCGTCGCGAGCTGATCGAGCTCTTCGAGTGAGAGTTCGGGCTTGCTGCGCGCGCCGTCGAAGTCCTGCAACAAGGTGATGACAGCACCTTCGAACTCGGTCGCGTAGGCCGCGCGCGCTGCGGCTTCTTTGGCGGCCGCGCGCTCCTTGGCGAAGCTCGCCTCGAGGGCGGCGATGCGCGCCGCGAGGCGTTCAGCGAGCTGCGGGTGCTTCGACAGGGAGCTGAGCAGGACCCGAGCATCGTCGAGTTGCCCCTGGACGAAGGGCAGGGTCGCCGCGCTGCGATAGGTCCCGTTCTCGATCCAAGCGCGCGCCGACGGCGGCGCTACGACCCGGACCCAGTCGCCCTCGCGGCCGCGCACGGCGAGCTTGGTGCCGGCGCGCTCGAGCGCGCAGAGCGGCGGCTCGCCGACGCGCGGGCGGATGCGGAAGGACACGTTGGTCCCGGTCGTCTCGCCCCAACCGTCGCCGAGGTCGCGGAAGAACTTGCTGTGGACGAAGCCATCGAAGCCGTCGATGAGGCCGACCGGGGCATGACCGTAGAGGTCGGGCCCGAGCCGCACGAGCAGCGTGCCGGCGGCGAGCTGGGCGCCGATGCTTGGCGCTTCCTTCGATGGCACTTCACGTAACGGCGTCGCTGCGCTCAGCTCGAGGATCTCCACAGCGCTCGTCGGCGCTGCGCTCGGGTCTTGTGCAGGTGTGCGGGGAGCCTCGGGCTGGGACCGCGGCAAGGAACCGGCCTCCTCGAGGCCCTCGAAGCTGCCGCGCCGCTCGACGGGCGGTGGCTCCTCCTTGGAGCCCGGCGTATCGCCTTGGGCAGGAACTTGGCTAAGGAGCGCCGCGACGGCGCAGAACGAGGCGAAGACGCGCGTGCTCGGACTCTTCGATGAAATGATGTTGCGCATGTGGCCCTCCCTTGGCCCCGGTCCATGGCTACGAAGACCCCGAACCATAGCGAGGCACGCGCTTCGTCGCTGCCGAGCTTGCCAAGATTTTGCCTGCGTTGCCGTGCACGTTGCTGTGCGGCGTTGCTGTGCGGCGTTTCAGTGCGGCAAAGAAAACGGTTCCTTGGCAAGGGCATCGCCGACATCCTTCGCCCATGGACTTCCGCCGTTTCGCATACATGAGCTGGGCCAAGCGTCACTACTTCGACGCCGAGATCTCGTTGGTCCCCAGCGGAATGGCCTGGCCGACGCGGTCGACCTTCCCGCTTTGCTTCGAAGGTGACGCGTCGTTCGAGCCCTACCGCGAAGTCGGCTTCGACGACCCGGGCGGCTTGCACGAAGCGATCGCGCGTGCCTATGGCTTCGACCAGGGCGGCATCGTCGCGGCGCTTGGTAGCACGCAGACCTACGAACTCGCCTACTGCACCCTGCTCGAGCCTGGGGACGAAGTCCTGATCGAGCGGCCCGGCTACGAGGTCTTCGACTGCTTCGCGTCGATCCGCGGCCACGCGAGTCGGAGCTTCGAGCGCGATCCTGATGCTGACTTCGACTTGGACGTCGCCAAGATCGTCGAAGCCTTGCGACCCGAGACCAAGCTCGTCGTCCTGACCTCGGTCCACAATCCGAGCGGCCGCCTCGCGAGCGAGGCAACGCTGCACGAACTCGGCGAGGCGTGCGAGCGCTTCGGCATCCACGCCCTCGTCTCGGAGGGCTACCTCGACTTCGTCGACGGCACGACCGTGCCGCTGGGCGGCGGGGCGAAGACGCGCCGCTTCGCCCACGAAGTCCACCCACGCCTCTTGTCGACGAACTCGATGACCAAGGTCTACGGGCTCGGCTCGCTGCGCTGCGGCTGGATCGCGACGAGCCCCGAACTCGCAGCGCCGATGCGCGAGGCGCGCGAGATCCTCTGTCCGCTGCTGCCGGCCCTACCGGTCGCGGTCGCCATCGCAGCGCTGGAGGATCCCGGGCTGCTGCTCGAGCGTGCCCGCTCTCGCGCGCGTGAACAACGGCCGCTGCTCCACGAGGCCCTTGATGCGGCTGCCCACCTGCGCCTCGTGCCGCCGCAGGCCGGCATCATGGCGAGCGTCGAGGTCCTCGATGCAAACGGCGAGCGCACGGCGAGCGAGCCCTTCGCGGACTACTTGCGACGCGAGCACGGCGTCGGCGTCGTCCCTGGTGAGCACTTCGACGCGCCGGGCTTCTTGCGCGTCGGCTACGGCGGCGACGGGCAGGCCTTGCGCGAAGGCCTCGCGCGCCTCGTCACTGCGAGCGACGCTTGGGCTCGGAGCGCTCATGCCTGACGGCGGCTCGTCGAAGCCTACTTTGTCCGCGCCTCCCCTCGAGGCCGTTTCTGCCGTCCTTGGCGAAGCGAGCTACGGGATGGCGCGCCCGGCAGGATTCGAACCTGCGACCGCCGGATTAGAAGTCCGATGCTCTATCCAACTGAGCTACGGGCGCGCACGGATAGCGGAGTCTCAAGCGCGAGCAGCCAAGGGTCAAGCAGCGAAGCTGCCACGTGAGCTCAGTCCATGATCGACTTCCTCGCGGGTTTCATCGTCGCGGCCGTCCTGATCGCCGCGACCCTGTGGTGGCGCGGACGGAGGCGACCCTCGCGGCGGCGCGCGCGCGAGGCCGAGCGCTGGAACATCCTCGAGCACCTGCTCTCCAACATTCCGGTCGCCATCTACTGGAAGGACAGTGACTCTCTCTATCGCGGCGCGAACGAGCGCTTCCTCGCGAACGCCGGCGCCGAGCGGCTCGCGGACCTGATCGGCAAGAGCGACCATGACTTGCCGTGGTCCAGCGACGAGGCCCACGCCTACCGGCGCAACGACCGCATCGTGATCGCGACCGGCCACCCCCTCCTCGACCTCGAGGAAACCCAACTCAACGCGAGTGGCGAGCACCTGATCTTGTCTTCGAGCCGCATCCCCCTACGCGATGGGCGCGGTCGGGTCCACGGCATCCTCGGCATCTACTCCGACGTGACCGAGCGGCAGAAGAACCAGCAGATGCTCATCAACTATGCGTTCTATGACTCGCTGACGGGCTTGCCGAATCGACGCCTCTTGCGCGAGCGGCTCGAGCAGTCCTTGGGCCGCATGCGTCGTCGGAAGCGCAACGTGGCCCTGCTCTTCCTCGACCTCGACGACTTCAAGCGCATCAATGACACGCTCGGCCACGACGCGGGCGACCGCCTCCTGGTCCAGGTCGCGCAGCGGCTTCGCTCAGGCCTGCGCGAGAGCGACACGGTCGCCCGCATGAGTGGCGACGAGTTCAACGTCTTGCTCGAAGACGTGCGTGGGCCCGCCGACGTGCAGAACGTCGCGCACAAGCTGCTCGAGGCCTTGCGCGCTCCGATTCGCATCGACTCGCACGAGATCCTTGTGACGACGAGCATCGGCATCACGATCGCGCCGAAGGACGGGGACGAGTCCAAGACGCTGCTGCGCAACGCAGACATCGCGCTCTACGACGCCAAGGGCGGCGGCGGCGCGCGACTGCGCTTCTTCAGCGCCGAGATGAACGAGCGCGCCAAGAAGCGCCTCGAGATCGAGAACGAGCTACGCCGTGCTTTGCGCAGCGGGGAGTTCCAACTCGCCTACCAACCGCTCGTCCACCTCGCAACGCGCCGCGTCGAGTCGGTCGAAGCGCTGCTGCGCTGGCACCATCCCGAGCGCGGGCTCATCCCGCCGAACGACTTCATCGACATCGCTGAAGAGACAGGCCTCATCGTGCCGCTCGGCAACTGGGTTTTGCGCCGAGCTTGCGAAGAAGTCCTCGCCAATCCGCGTTTGGGTGCGAATGGTCCACGCGTAGCCGTCAATCTCTCACTGCGCCAGTTCCGCGACCCCGAGCTCCTCCTCGTCATGCGGCAGACGCTCGCCGACTGCCGCGTCGACCCGCGGCGCCTCGAGCTCGAAGTCACCGAGAGCGCCGTCATGGACGACCTCGAAGCCACGCTCGCTGTCCTCGCCGAGCTCAAGGGCCTCGGGATCACGATCTCGATCGATGACTTCGGTACCGGCTACTCGTCGCTCGCCCAGCTCAAGCGCTTGCCGGTCGACACGGTCAAGGTCGACCGCGCCTTCGTGCGGGACATCCCCGACGACAAGGAAGACCTCGCGATCACGAGCGCGATCATCGCGATGGCGCACAAGATGAACCTGCGCGTGGTCGCCGAGGGCATCGAGACGCGTCAGCAGCTGCACTTCCTCGAAGAGAACGGCTGCGACGTCGGCCAGGGCTTCCTCTTCAGCAAAGGGGTTTCGATCGGCGAACTCGAGGCGACGATCGACGGCTGCGGCTCGCTCGATTGATGGAAGCCGCGGTTCGCGTGAGCGGACGCCCGACTCGCGACTCGCGACGCCTGGCTCAGCCGCGGCGCGCGGCGCGCTTCTTCGAGGCCTTGGCAGGCTCAGCGACGCGACCGCTGCTGCCCTTCTTGCTGCGCTGATTGCGACGGCGCTGCGAGGCCCAGATGCGACGCCAGTCGTCGAGGCTCTCGGCATTCATGCTCGCGCCCAGCCTATGGAAGTGCTCGACGACGGCGAGTGCCTCTTCGGGATCGTCGGTCAGGTAGAAGAGCGAAGGGTCGTCCGGGCTGATGGTCTGATATTCGACCATCTGCTTCTGAATCCAGCGAACGAGGCCACCGTAGTAGTCCTTGCCCATGAGGACGATCGGGAAGCCGCGCACCTTTGCGGTTTGCACGAGCGTCATAGCCTCGAAGAACTCGTCCATCGTGCCGAAGCCGCCAGGAAGCACGACGTAGGCCTGGGCGTACTTCACGAACATGACCTTGCGCGCGAAGAAGTAGTCGAAGATCAGCTCGACGTCTTGGTACGGGTTCGGGTCTTGCTCGAAGGGCAGCTTGATGTTGAGGCCGACCGAGAGACCACGGCCTTCTTGCGCGCCCTTGTTCGCTGCTTCCATGAGACCGGGACCGCCGCCGGTGATGATCGACCAACCGGCATCGGCGAAGCGACGGGCGACGTCCTCGCCGAGCTTGTAGTAACGGTGCGAAGGCGGCGTGCGCGCGGAACCGAAGATCGAAACGGCCTTTCCGACCTTGCGGAGGGTCTCGAAGCCCTCCACGAACTCCCCCATGATTTTGAAGACTTGCCACGTGTCGCGGCCGGTGCGGAGTTCGTCGTCCTCGTGCGGAGCGAGTAGGTTCTTCATGCTCATCCAATGGGTCTTGCGGGACAGGCTCGACGCCGCAGGGGGTCGGATTCATCGGCAGCTCGCAGCGCCTGACGTGAGGCCTTGCGGCATTTCGTTGGCCCGAGCCTTCCGTGCGCGTGCGCCGTGGGTCGATAATGCCATGGCCTCGTTGACGAGGCTTGGCCACGAGCCACGGACGGATCATGATGCGCAGCACCATGCGGAACACGAAGAAACTCGCCATCCTCGCGACGTTGTGCTTGGCGCTGCCGTCCTGCCTCTGGATCGAGGGGGACACGCGCGTCTTCGTGACGAGTGACCCGGCCGGCGCCGACATCCTCGTCGACGGCCAGGACACCGGCCTCACGACGCCGGCCAAGGTCGACCTCGATGGCCTCTTCGGCGACGACCACCGCATCCAGGTCCAGAAGGTCGGCTTCGAGCCCGAGGAGCGCGTCGTCACGCACTTCCGGGCCTGGAACACGAGCAAGTGGAACGACGGCGCGGCCGATTGGTCGACGATTGCGTTTCCGCTCTTCTGGACGGTCGGCGACCTGCTCTTCCCCTTCGAAGTCCGCTACGCCTATGTGCCGCAGCGCCTGCACGTGAAGCTCTTCGAGATGGGCACGTTCCGCCGCGGCGACGGCGCATTGGGCACACGATGAAGCGAGCGGTCTTCCTCGACCGCGACGGTGTCCTCAACGAAGAGCGTGGCTTTGTCACCACAGTCGAGGACTTCGTGCTGCGACCGGGCTTGCCCGAGGCCTTGGCCGAGCTCGCTCGGCATGACTTCGTGCGCGTCGTCGTCACCAACCAATCGGGCGTCGGTCGCGGCCTCATCCCGATGGCGACGCTCGAGGTAATGCATCTGCGCTTGCGCGCCGAGACTCGAGGCATCGACGCCCTCTACTTCTGCCCCCACCACCCAGAAGCGACGCTGACGTCGTTCCGCACGACGTGCACGTGCCGCAAGCCTGGCTCTGGCATGCTCCTGCGCGCTGCCCGCGACTTGGACCTAGACCTCGAGCAGTCGTGGATCGTCGGGGATGCACCACGCGACATCATCGCTGGCGCGCGCGTCGGCTGTCGGACGATCTGCGTCACCGGTCCCAAGATGCCGGACGAGCAACACTGGCCCGCGGACGTGACGAGGCCACTCGCCTTCGTCGACGACCTCGGGGCCGCGGTCGCTCACATCGTGGCCTGTGATTGCGGGCGGACTGTGTGATTGACGAACGGACTGTGATTGACGGGCGGCGCCTGGCGCCGGCGAATCCAAGACTTGCCAGCGCCAGCCGTCTCAGATTCGCTCAGAGCTGTTCGAGCAGCGTTTCGATGCGCGCCTGAAGGTCGGTGCCCTTGAGGCGACCAAGCAGGATCGCCAGCTTGGTCTTCGCGGCCTTCGCGTCGGTCTTGCTCAGTTCTTCGAGCTGATCGACTTGCGCCGACGCGGCGTCGAGCGCGAGCCCCTTGATCTTGGTGACGCGGGCGACGGCGAGCTCGGGCCAACCGCTTGCTGCCTTCTCCAACTTGGCGACGGCGGCCAGTGCCTTGTCGAGGCGTTGCTTCGCGACCTCCTCGCGGACGGTCGCCTCGGCTTCGTCGATCTTGGCGAGGTCCTTGCGCGTGAAGTCGGCCTTGCCGTGCTTCTCTTCGATGGCCTTGCGCGCGGCGGTGGCCGCATCGCTGACCTGGCCTGCGCTCATGCCCCCCTTGAGGCCTTCGATCTTCTCGAGCGTGAACGGATCGACGAAGGACGTGTGCGGGATGGCGCCCGTGTCGTTGTAGCTGCCGGCCTTCGACGAGTTCATCTTGTTGATGTCCTCGACGCTCAGGTTCGGAAACTCGACGAGCAAGGCGACCTTGTTGCCGCTCGCGTCGGTCGCCTCGTAGGTCTCAGCCTTCTTGTCCTTCTTTTGGACACCTTCGTCGAGACGGCTCATCGCCATGACCTCGACGGTGTTGTCCTCGGCGAACTTGATGTACTTCTTGTTCTGCAACACGGCAGAATGCATGCCCCAGCAAGGGCCTCAGTAGAAGCCGTGGCTGTGCACCACGATCGGCAGCTTGAGGAGCTTGGCCTCTTCTACGGCAGCGTCCCACGTCTTGGCGTAGGTGACGCTCGGCTTGAGCTTTGGCTTTTTGCCCTGGGCCTGGGTGACGCTGCCCATGACCGCGAAGGCGGAGAGGGCGAGCCATGTCAACGGGGTCGTGTGCTTCATAAGCGGCGTTCTACGTCAAAGTCGTCCGGGCTGCGAGGCGTCAAGCCTGGCCTGGCACAAAAAGTTAGGAAGTTCACGGCAAGTGCCGGAAGAGCTTACCTCCGAGAGCGCTGACAACGGGCCTTGGCAACTTCTGCCAGGCGCGCTTGTAGCCGCTCAGCTTCGGGTTGTCCGGCGTGAAGTCGGGCAGTTTGCCGGATGGGCTGAGCCAATACTGGTAGCCGAGCGGCTGGACCTCGAAACCCATGTTCCTTTTGAAGCTGGCTGGCCCGCTGTCCTTGCGACTGCGCCCGAAGTCGAACGAGCGGATCCCATGCTCGACAGCCCAGGCCATGAGCGCCCAATACATGTAATTGTTGACGCCAGGCACGCCCGGGTCTGCGAGGACACCCGAGTAGTAGGGCAGGATCTGGTCGCGGAAGCGTAGCGACAAGACAGCAGCGACCGCCCGGCCCGAGCCGGTCCGAACTTCATGCAGCACACAGTTCTGCCCGAAGTTCGCACGCAGAGTCTTGAGCATGGAAAAGGGCACCGTCGGCGAACCAAGTGCCTGCTTGTTCTCGGTGAAGAGCCGGTGGAAGCGACGCAGGTCGTCGGATTCGACGAGCTGCAAGCCAGCTTGGATGCCCTTGCGCACCTCGGCGCGGGCCTTGCGCGGGATCGCCTCGAGGCAGGCCTCGGGTGTCGTCGGCAAGTCACGGACGAAGGTCACGTAGCGATCGTTGTGCACGAGGTCGACACCGAGCTTCGCCGCATCGTAGGCCTCGAAATGTCGAAGCTCGAGGTAGGCATGGCCACGCTCCTTCGTGCGTTCGATCGCGACCTCGATCAGGCGACGCGCCGCTTCGTCGTCCGTGGCTGCTATGCCACCGTAGACCGCGAAGGGCATGGAGATCGAGACCTTGCCGAGGAACATCGACTTGATGCCGAACCACGGCAAATAGCCGACGATGCTCTCGCCACGCTCGACCACGACGCAATCGGCGTCGACGCGGAGCTCGGACTCGACCATGCGCCGCCAAGCGCTCGTGTGGTAGACCGTCCCGCGCGGGCATTGCGCGAGGAAGTCGTCGAGCATCGCGTCTTCGCCCGGCGACGGACGACGCAATCGCAGCTCCGACGACGCCGCCGCGTTCTCGAGTCGCTCGAGCACTTCGACGCGCGGCGCGTCATCGCCGCCCGTATCGACGTCAGCACCCGCGACTCGTGAAGCAGCCGCATCGTGAGTCTCACCCGGTCGGAGCGCCGCGACGAGCGGAGTGACCTTCCCACTCGTCAAGATGCGATCGATCTTGTAGTCCTTCAGGTCCTTGCTCTGCGTGAAGATGATGATCTCACCGACGAGACCGAAGCCGATGAACTGCAGGCCGAAGGAGATCAAGACCACACCGAGCAAGACGATCGGGCGGTCTTGAATACTCGACTGGATGAAGACGCGTGAGAAGACCGGCGGCAGCGCGATCGCGAGTCCGATCGTCACGAGCACGAGGCCGATGATGCCGAAGAAGCGCAGCGGCTTGTGGGTGAAGCGCGTGAGGAAGGCGACCGCCACGATGTCCAGCAGGCGCCTGAAGTAGACCCCGACCCCGAAGAAACCGGTCTTGCCCCGCTCTTCGCGGTGCACGACTTGAACCTCGCGGACCGCGAAGCCGCGACGCGCCGCCATGATCGGCAAGAAGCGGAAGAGGTCGCCATAGAGTGCGACCTCCTCGAGCACCTCGCGGCGCATGAGGCGGAAGCAACAATTGAGGTCGTGCAGGCCGACCTTCGAGAGCAGGCGCAGCGACCAGTTGAAGAGGCTCGATTGCCACTGGTTGAGCTTTGCATCGATGCGCGGATGCCGCCAAGGGCTGATGAGGTCGAGCTTCTCACGGTCGAGGCGCTCGATCATCGGTCCGATCGACTTCGGATCGATCTGGAGATAGTCCCAGGCCGTGAGCAAGAGGCGGCCGCGCGCGTGGCCGAGGGCTGCCCTGAAGGCGATCGACTCACCATGGCCGCCACCCTGCAGGGCCACGACGCGCACGTCGTCACGCTCTTGCTGCAAGCGCTCGAGACGCTCGACCATGGCCGGACTCTGGCCATCCAGGATGAAGACGTACTCGCCGCTGCGCCCGATTTCTTTGAGCGCATGCGCATAACTGCGCACGAGCACGTGAATCTGCGCATCGGGGTCCGTGACGTAGATCAGGACCGAGATCTCGGGCACGGAGGCGGAATCGGACGACGGGGCTGCGTGAGCGTCGAGCACTTGAGTCACGCCTGCTCTCCGGTTTCGACAAGCTCTCTCCCCGCGTGCTGGAAGAAGCCCGAGACGTGAACCGAAAGTTCGCAGAGCAGGCCCAGCAAGAAGAGATTGAGCGCCGTGACGAGCATCAGGACCCCACAGGTGATGTAGCTGATGTCCCACGAAGTGAGCATGCGGACACCGTTTCCGTCACCGAACTTGAGGAGGCCCAAGAGGATGAAGCCAAAGGCGACGAAGAAGAGCGGGAAACTCACGAGGCCAAAGTAGCGGATCGGGTGACTCGCGAAGCGCACGAGGAGGCGCACGACGAGGAGGTCGGTGAGGACGCGGAAGATGCGACCGATGCCATACTTCGACTTGCCATATCGGCGAGCGTGATGCTGGACCGGCACTTCACGCACGCGACCGCCGACGCCAGCGGCGAGCGCCGGGATGAAGCGGTGCATGTCCGAATACAGATGCAGCTTGCGAACGACCCAGGAGCGGTAGGCCTTCAGGGTGCAGCCGGTGTCGTGGATGCGCACGCCTGTGAAAGTCGAGATGAGGCGATTCGCGATGCGGGACGGCAGCTTGCGAGAGAAGGCGCGATCCTGGCGGTCGCGGCGCCATCCGCAAACGACATCGAAGCCGTCCTCGAGGGCGGCGACGAGGCGCGGAATGTCAGCGGGGTCATTCTGGAGGTCACCGTCCATGGTCACGACGCGGTGTCCGCGGCACACGTCGAAGCCCGCAGCCATCGCCGCCGTCTGGCCGAAATTGCGACTCAGGAGAACGACGCGAAGGCGTGGATCGCGCCGCGCCGCTTCGGTCAAGAGTTCGCGCGTGCCGTCCGTCGAGCCGTCGTCGACGAGGACGAGCTCGTAGGTCCCCGGCATGGTCGCGAGGGCACGGCGCAGCGCCGCCAGCAGAGGCGGCACGTTCTCGAACTCGTCGTAGAGCGGAACCACGACCGACAGATCGGGGGCCATTCTCGTCGTATGGCCGTGGGGTTGCGGGCCGTGAGGTTGCTCAGTCATCCGGCGCGGCAGTATAGCCATTGGCTTCCTCGATTCCGCTCAGGCGCGCGCCCATGCTCCGCCTTGCCGCAGGCTGCTCGGCGCCGCATCACGCATCGCTCGCCAACGTGAGGACGAGGCTCGCGACGAGCACGGTCGCGAGGACAACGGCACAAATGACGGTCGCGACTACGACGGCGCGGTGCGACGCGGGTCGCTCTGGCAAGTCGAGGACCGTTGAGACCAGGTTCGTCGCGACGCTATCGGCTCGCCGCAAGTCACCGCGCCGGACCTCGACTTCGAGCCGGCGCGCCGTACGCGACAATGTGCGCGCACCCTCGAGTTCGACGAAGTCGCGCTTCAAGACCGAGGCCTTGACTTCGCGCAGCAAGCGCGTGAAGCGTTCCTCGTCATCGACATCCGAGTCGAAGTCCGCGAGGCTTGCGCGCCCTTCGCAGTCTTCGTCATCGAGGGCGGGCAGAAGCACGAAGGTGGAGCGCCGCTTGGCCGCGCAGTCGCACGGCAAGGGCTCCCCACAAGTGCTGCACCGAGCGGCCTCGTCCATCTCAACGCCTATCGGCCCCTAGACGCGTGCATCTCGCGCAGGGCTAGCACGGTCCGTTGCCAGCGGCATCGCGCGGCGCAGCGGCGCCCCCGAAACCGACAGCAGACCGCGCTCCATATGTGCCTGGTCTCGCATTGGACGCAGCGGGTCAACCCTGGGGACCCAATGCGCCGATCACTGTCCCATGTCGACTGCCCTACAGAGAGTGTCGCAGCGCTTCCGATGCACCGGCCGCCGGGGGACGCATGCCTAGCGAGATCCTCGTCATCGAGAGCGACGGCAGCGACATCGGCTCCATGCTCGAAGGCGGCGGACACAGCGTCCTGCGAGCGCGCAGCTTCGAGGACGCGTGGGAAGACTTCGTGCACCGCGGGGCCGACGTCTGTGTCTGCGACTCGGATCTCGCCGACTGGGACCCTGCCTTCGGCGAGCGCTGCCGCGAGACCAAGGCCGAGGTGCCCGTGCTCCTGGTCAGCGGCTACGGCACCATCGAGTCGGCGGTCGAAGCTTTGCGGGTCGGCGCCTTCGACTACCTGGGCCGACCGCTCGTACGCGACGAGCTCTTGCTCTCGATCGATCGCGCCCTCGCCCAACGCAGTCTCCTGGCCGAGAACCGCAACTTGCGACGAGCTCTCGACCGCCACCGCAAGCTCGAGAACATCGTCGGCACCAGCGAGCGCATGAACCGCATCTTCGAAGTCGTCGAAGCGGTCGCGCCCACGCGCGCCACGGTCTTGATCACGGGAGAGTCCGGCACGGGTAAGACCCGCCTCGCGCGCGCCGTCCACGAGCTGTCACCGCGCCACGAAGGACCCTTCATCGAAGTCAACTGCGGGGCTCTGCCGGACTCGCTGCTCGAGTCCGAGCTCTTCGGTCACGCCAAGGGCGCCTTCACGGGCGCCTTGCGCGACAAGGCGGGTAAGTTCGAGGACGCAGACGGCGGCACGATCTTTCTAGACGAGATCGCCACGGCCTCGGCCGCCCTGCAGATCAAGCTGCTCCGCGTCATCCAGGACCGGATCTTCGAGCGCGTCGGCGAGACCCGCACGCGCTCGGTCGACACCCGCATCGTCCTCGCGACCAACAGCGACTTGCTCGAGCTGACCCAGAAGGGCGAGTTCCGCGAAGACCTCTACTACCGCATCAACGTCGTCAACGTCGAGCTGCCGCCCCTGCGTGATCGCCACGAGGACGTGCCCTACCTCTTCGACCACTTCATGACGCTCTTCTGCGACATGCACGGCAAGCGCCTCGAAGGCGTCGACGCCGGCGCCCTCGACGCCATTCTGGCCCACAGTTGGCCGGGCAACATCCGCGAGCTCGAGAACGCGACCGAGCGCGCAGTCGTCCTCGCGCGCGGACCGCTCATCCGCATCGAGGACCTGCCTCCCGCCCTGCAACGCCGAGCCCCTCGTGGCGAAGAGTCGCGCTTCGAGGTTGCCCCGACGACGATCTTGCCGTTACGGCAGGCGCTCGAGGAACCGGAACGGCGTATCATCGAGCGAGCTCTGGAACTCAATGACTGGAATCGCCAGCGCACCGCGGACATGCTCGAAGTCAATCGGACGACGCTGTTCCACAAGATGAAGAAGTACGGCCTTCTCGAAGCGGCGCGACCGGTGCGTCCTCGCCACCACTGATCCTCGATACCTTCGAGCCCCGGTTACCATGCTCCGGCATTCCCTGACTGTCTTCGTTCTGCTCTTCCTACTCGCGCTCACGATGATCCTCGGCTACGCAGCCTGGAACCGTGAGGCCGCGCCAGAGGCGCTCGCAGAAGCGGCGCGCCTCTTGGACCAGGACCGAGCCCAGGATGCCTTGCGTCTGCTCAACCACACCGAACGGACCCTCGGCTCCAAGGGTGACCCGGACCTGCGTCGGCAGGTCTTCGACCTGCGCTACCAAGCCCACGACCGCGTCGGCAACCAGAAGAACGCGCTGAGCGATCTCAACACCCTGCAGCGATCGTTCGGCGAACCGAGCGCGGACGACAAGCGCAGCTACGAGCTCGCCCGCGTGCGCCTCCGCCTCGCGCTCGGACGCAAGGACAGCGACGAATGGGACCGCGCCCTCGACGAAGGTCGGGCCCTGCTCGCCGAGAACAACAAGGACCACGAACTGCGCGAGATCGTCGGCCAGGTCTTGCAGGCCATGTACGAGGCCGACCTGCAGAAGATCATCTCCGAGGAGCTGCCGCCGCTGCTGCCGAGCGAGCCGCTCGAAGTGGCGACGACCGCGATCGAACACTACATCTACCGAGAGGCGAAGGACCCGGAGGGCGAGCGGCAGCGCAGCATTCTCCAAGGCGTCCTCGACGAACAAATCCGCGACCGCCGGCTCGTCGAACAGTATCTCGGACGCATCGCTTCGATCCGAGATCGAGTCCTCGAGACGAGCGACCACTATCGCTTCGCGCTGCGCGGCGAAGCCCCGGCGTGGAACGCGCTGCAGGGCTACAGCGGTCAACTGCTGCGCTCGGATCGCGCCGAAGAAGCTGGCGCCGTCGCTTGGCTCTACTTGCTGCGCTTTCCCCGTCGCTACGGCAGCGTCATCGCGGTCAGTCGCGCCCTCGAGGCCTTCGTCGCCATCGGCAACATCAACCAGGCTTGCAAGGTCGGCGCCTACTGGCTCGAGAAGAATCCGGTCGAGAGCGTCGTCGAGAAGAAGTGGTTCAACTTCACGACCCTCGACGCCTACCTTCTCTACGTCCGCGCCTTGCATCGCCAAAAAGACGACGTAGCGATCGACACCCTCGTCAATCAACTGCTGAAGTACGGCAAGGCTGAGTACGAGACCATCCTCTGGCCTGACCTGCACTGGTGCTTCGGCTTGCTGCGCGATCTCTACAAGGACGCGAACGGCGTCGAGAACAGCCTCAGCCAGTTCTGCAAGACTTACACCTGGCGTGAGGCCGGACCTGGGGGCGAGGTCGATTGGTATCGAGAGGCGATCGAACTCCGCTACCGCGCTGCGCAGTCGCGCAAGAACGATGAGCGCGGTGACCTCGTACTCGAAGAGTGGATCAAGGCGCGCCCGAAGGACCTCTCCGCCCGATTCTTGCGCGCGCGGCGCATGCTCGAACGCGGGGAGTACGTGCTCGCAGTCCATGACGCCAACGTCATCATCGCATCCAACGACGCGACGGCGCGTGAGCGTGAGAGCGCACTGCGCATCCGGCTCGACGCGCGCAACCGCGAGTTCGCGAAGGACGGTCGCGACTCCGAGAGCATCCTCAAGGCCCTCATCCTCGACGAGACGGCGACCCTCATCATCCCAGACCCGGTCTTGCACCTGGGTGTCGCCGAGCTGGCGCTCCGCAACGGGCTCACGCGCATCGCGCGGCGGCAGATCCGCGCGGCGGCAGAATCCTTGCAATGGTCGTCGACACTTCGCCTCTTACAGGCGCGTGACGCCATGCTCCGCGACGAAGACCCCCTCTACGACATCGAACAGGTCTTGGCGATCGAGCCCGACTCACTCGACGCCCACTTGCTCCAGATCGAGGCCCTCGAGAAGGCCAAGGCGCCGCCCAGTCGCATCGAGAAGGCATGGTTCGATCTGATCAGAACGAACCCTACCAACCTCGAGGCTGCGACGCGCCTCGGCGAAAAGCTGCTCGAGCGCGGCGCCTACGACCTCGCACTCGAACTCGGCAACTGTGCGAAGCTCGACGAGGCCGGCAAGCGCGCGCTCGGTTGGATCCGCGGTCGCGCGATGCTCGGCCTCGACCGGGATGCCGATGCGATCACCGAGCTGCAGAGCTTGCCGATCGAAGCCGAGAACCGCATCCAGGGTCTCGCGCTCGCGATGGAGACAGCCGCGCGCTTGGGTCACTTCGACAAGCTGCCGGGCCTCAGGCGCCTCTTGCTCAAGGCTCAGCCCGACGCCGATACGCTAGAGCGCACGGCGGAGGCGCTCGCCAGTCAGCGGCGCTACGCCGATGCTCTAGAACTTCTGCTCGAGATCTCGGATCGCAATCCTGATCTCGTCGACGGGCGCGACGGCAAGCTCTTCGTGCTCATCGGCCGCCTCGACTACGCCCAAGGCCAGATCCAAGAAGCGCAACAGAATTGGGACCGGGCCATCAGCTTTGCTGACGGCAGCGAGGCTGTGCCCTTGCTCGCACTGTCTTTCGTCCTCGAAGGGCGCATCGACGAGGCTCGTACGACGCTCGGCTACACGCCGCAGCCAGTCGGTGACCCCCTTACCCTCGCCTACCTCTACCACCGCCTCGGCCGTGGCGACGACGCCATGCGCTACTTGCGTGACTTCACGACCGAGAAGAGCGCGCTGCTGCCGAAGATCCTGCGGCAGTCCTTGCACTTTGCCAGCAAGACCGAGGGCGAGCCCGAGTCGACGCCCTACCCGTGCTTCACCGACATCGCCAAGGCCAAACCAGATCTGTGCTTCGAGGCACTCGCTCTGTCGCGAGGCATCGCCTTCGAAAGCCTGGCCGCGGAGGCGATGAAGGGTCTCACGTCATCCTTCGAGGGCGGTGACGCTGTCTCCAAGGCGGCGCTCGAGACGCTTCGCGCTTACCAAGATCTCCTCGCGAAGCGCGAACGCGCGGCCGCCGACCGACTCGCGAATCTCGTCAACCGCCAAGCGGAGTTCTTCCCGGCCTATGACGAGCTCTTCCG
The DNA here is from genome assembly GCA_937858895.1 of uncultured bacterium. GTDB lineage: Bacteria > Planctomycetota > UBA1135 > UBA1135 > JACKHW01. The sequence goes on from CALLZN010000262.1 coordinate 28,663, forward strand.
CTTGGTCGAGGACGACCGTCCTGAGATGCTCATGACCGCGGACATGCTCGCGCGCTACGAGAAGCTCACGACCATGCTGCCGAGCGGCGTGCTCAAGGAATCGCGCTTCCCCCTACTCGCGCTGATCGGCAAGGGGCTCCAGAGTGATGACCCCAAGGTCGCGGCCGACTTCTACGAGAAGGCGAAGCTCTTCGCTCTCGAGTTCCAGGTCAACGATCCCGAGCCGTGGCGCGCGCTCGCGAAGCTCGCCAAAGAAAGCGGTGACTTCGTCACGGCCCTCGAACGCCAGTTCGATGTCCTCGACAAGGTGACGGGCCGTTCGCACCACAACGAGCTGGCACTGACGCTTGCGCTCGCGTTGACCGCTCTCGAGACCGATGAAGGCCGCTCGATCGAGACTGCGCTTGGGCGCCTCGTACGAAAGGCCGCCGACGCGGCGCGCCTTCACCGAGACCGCGTCGCCCAACGCAAAGCCGACCCCCTCGGCTTCGCAGCCGTGATCCAAGTGCGCATCGACGAGATCGACCGTCTGGCAACCGACGCCGAGCGCAAAGCTACAGCGATCACCCTCCTCGAGGCGAGCCTGCGCGCGATCCTCGAAGGACGTGTGGCGCCTCACCGAGATGTCGAGGGCCTGAGTCTCGTCCTCCGCGAACTTGCGCTTCGCAAGCCACCGACCGCGATGCGGGCGCTGATCGCCGACATCCTCGTCAGGGACCCGTCGCTCTTCGAAATCTCGCTCCTGCAGAGCCACTTCGAAGAAGAGTATCGCAACGTGCCAAAGGCGCGGCAGTCGGTGGCGTGGATCGCCGAGATCCTGCCCACGTACCGGCCCATCCTCGAACGCATCGTCCGCCTCTGCGGTCGCTACCCGGTGTCGGAGCCGAGCGTTTATGAAGGCTTGCTCGCCGCCGTGCCCGACGACAACCAGGGCCAGTGGGCGCGCGCGATCTTGCTCTCGCGCCTCGGCAACGCGACCGCGGCCGCGGCCGCCTTCGACAAGGCCGCCGATCAACTCGGCGCTCCCGAAGCCGTCTTGGCTGACCTGACGCGCATCTATGCCGGTGGACCGGGCGGTGACTTTGCAGATGTCCAAACATCGTTCTTGCGTCGCTCGAAGACCGACAGCGGTCGCTACGCGAGCTTCGCCGAAGACATGTCCATCCAGCTCGACCTCTTGGTCGAGGACCGCGCACGTGAACTCGAAACGAGCGCCGTCGAGGCCGAGCGCGCCGTCTTGCGCAACTCGCGCAGCGCCCCCGAGGAAGAAGTGCGTCGACGTCGCGAGGCCGAACGTCTGCGCCGTGAGGCCGAACGCGCAGCGCGCCGCGGCGGTCGCTGAGCCACAGCCGCGTGCAGCCAGCGATCGCAGCGCCGATGGGCACGTCGCGCCGAGGACGCCTGTTGCGGCTGTCGCCTTGGCTCGCCATGGCGCTTCCGCTCTTGTGCTGCGCAGCTTTCGCCGTCCTACAGTCGTTGCAGCAGTGGCCAGCGCGGCTCGGCGATGATTGGATCTACTTCCATGAGTTCGACGACCTCGCGTTGCTCGACTCGGACGGCGGCGGCGCCCTGACGAAGAACGGACGACCCGAAGACGGGCTGCGCTTCCGGCCTTTCAGCTACCTATGGCTCTTCGTCGAACGCCGCTTGACGCAGAGTTTCGCGGTGAGCCACGCCATCGGCCTCGCCTGGATCGGCCTCGGCGGCACGGCCCTGGTTGCCTTTCTGCGCGCAATCGGAGTCACGAGTTCGCGCGCCTGCCTCGCGGCCCTGCTCTTCGTCCTGCACCCGGCTCAAGTCGAAGTCTGGGGCTGGGCTTCGGCGCGCATCGACACGATGGCCATGGCGGCGTCCTTCGCGGGCCTCGCCCTCCTCGCTGGCGTTGCGGGCCCCTTGCGACTGGTGCTCGCATACTTCGCCTTCGCTGCCGCCTTCGGTTCGAAAGAAGCCGCCTACCCCGTCGTGGCCGTCGCGCCGCTCGTGCCCCTGCTGCGTGGACTCGGCGCGAGGCGCGCGCTGCGGGACGCGGTCGTAGCTTGCCTCGCCCTCGGCTCCGTCCTCGGCCTCAAGTTGCTCCTCCTCGGCAGCGCCTTCGCGGGTTCGTGGGGACTTGCCCTCGCGACCATTCCGCTGCGCATGCACGTCGCGGGTTGGTTCTCTTATTTGCACGCCCTCCTCGTCGATCCGCGCTCGACGGCAGCTCCCGCCGGCCAGGTCGCGTCAGCGCTGTGGTTCGGCCTCATGGTCGTCGCAATCGCCACGCCTTTCGCCGTCCTCGCGACGACGACACGGCATCAGAAGCGGCGCCTGCTGCGCCGCATGAGCGCACAGACTCCGCTCTACGCCCTTTGCATCGTCGGCTTCTTCCTCACGATCACGGTGAGCTTCGGCGTGCCGGCGCGCGGCGACCTCGCGGGTTCGCGCCTCTGGTATCTACCAAGCGCCTTCCTCTGCGCCGCCATCGCGATGCACGCGACACGGGTCGTGCTCGTCGCGGGCATCGTCGTCGGCGCCTTCCTCCTGGACCAGAACCTCGCACCCTATCGGGAAGCTGGGAGGCTCATGACGCGTGTCGAGGCGACCATCGAAGGCGAGCTTTCCGATGCGGGGCGCGCTCTGCGCGTCGCCGACTTGCCGAAGGAACACGGTCCGGTGCCGCTCTTCGTCTTGATGGCCGAACTCTGGACCGTCGGCCGGCCCGAACTGGCAGACGACAGCACGGCGTCCGGCCCGCCCTCGTTCCCCCGCGTCTTCTTGAGCTGGAGCGAAGCGGGGCAAGCGCGTGATCTCGGCCCAGTCGAAGCCATCTGGGCGACCGAAATGCAGCGACGTGGCCTCGAAATCCGACGCCTCGTCTGGCAGGGCGGTGACCTGGTCGAAGCGACGTCGAAACGCTGATCGTCCAGCTACGAAGTCGCTCAGCTCACGGCGCGCGCGCGCCACGTGCGCTCGACATCGGCGAGCGTCGTGAAGCGATGCTTCTGCAGCAACCACTCCAGCTTGTCGCTCGTCTTCTCGAGCCCGACGTAGTGACGGAAGCCTCGCAGACCGCCGACCCCGAAGCGCGGCTGTCCGGGATCGAGCTCCCAGGGATGCAAGTAGATGCAACTCGGCTCGCCCCTCCGCTCCCGCCCCTTCAGAGCACGGCTGATGAGTCGTATGGGAAAGAGTCGCAGATAGCCGCCGCCGCCTAGCGGCAGGCGCTTACCGAGCGCGTCGACGACGAGCGGCGGTAGCTCGAAGAGTTCACGCTCACCAGATGGCCGGAGGATGTGGGGACCGAGCGGCGCATCCGGCACGCCGTAGTCGGGGTGCCGCACGGGATGGATCGACGAGTCGCGGGTGTAGCCCTCTTCGACCAGGATCGGCAAGGCCCATGGAGTCTTGGCCGTGATCGACCACGTGCAGGCCCTGAAGGACAGCACTTCGACGCTAGCAATCTCTTCGAGGATGCGTTTGGCCTTGCGACAGTCCTCACGGAAGCCCGCGGCGCCGAGGTCGGGCAGAAGTTGGTGGTCGTAGCCGTGCGAGGCCAGCTCATGACCACGCTCGACGATCTCGCGCATGAGGTCGGGTGCCCGCTCCGCAATCCAGCCCAGGCAGAAGAAGGTCGCCCGCACCGAGTGGCGACTCAGCATGTCGAGGAAGCGCCGCGTCG
>CALLZN010000263.1 GCA_937858895.1 uncultured bacterium
CACTCCCCGCTTTGGGGGGGGGTGGATTCCCGGACCTTCGCGGGCAGGAGCCCCTCGCCGTCGATGGCGAGAACCGCCAAGTCTGTGGCGCGATCCGTCCCGAGCACCTTCGCCTCGAAGACGCGACCGTCGGCGAGCTTGACCTCGACGGCGGACGCTGCACGCAGGACGTGGTTGTTGGTGAGGATGTAGCCCTTGTTCGAGACGATCACGCCCGAGCCAACACCAGCCGCTTGCATGACACCACCCGAGTCGTTCCAGGTGCGGACGAAGCGCTTCGGAGTGACCTGCACGACCGACGGCCTCATGATGCGAGCGACATCGCGGATCCGCGTTTCGAATGCGCCGCGCGGTGTGTTTGCGAGCACTTCGCGCGCGGCTTCGATGCGACCCTCTTCGAGAGATTTGCCGACCGACTTGGCGATGGAGGGAACGATGGTCATGCCAACACCGAAGAGGCCGAGACCCGCGGTCAGCGAGATCCAAGATTTGATCGAAGTCATAGTCTCTCTCCTTATGATCGTTGCGACTCGAGGCACGCCGTTCTTGCAGCCTCCTGCCAACGAAGGCGCTTGCTACGACAAGTGGGCGAAAATGCTCCCGATTTCGAGACGAGGGACCAAAGCTCTCTCAGCGGTCGCGAGGCGCTTTGGAGCGAGATGGCACGCATGAAGGCGAGCATCGTTGCTTGGTATGGCGACAAGACAGCGGCCTTCGCAAGCTGGCTTGCAGCCCTGCAAACACGACTCGAAGCAGAGCTCGGAAGCGCATTTCGGCCCTATGATCTGGCGCAGCTCCACGCGACTTTGGTCGACGTAAGCCAAGAAGACGGCAGTGGTGCGATGTTCCGCGAACTGCACGGACGCGATGTGGCATGCGAGCTCAACGGCTTCGAAGCATGGCTCGCCGAGCAGCTGCGAGACGACGTGCTGCGCGTGCGCTTCGGAGGCGTGATCGAAGACAGCGCGTGGACGAGCCGCGGTCGACCGCGGGCCGATCGCCGTTTCTCGATCCAAGGCGACAAGGTCGTCTTGATCGGATGGACCGACACGAAGGGACGCTTAGACGCGATCCGACGCGGCGCGGAACGCTTCGGCTTCTTGCACCGCTACCACGCTAGCCCCGATGCCATCGACGACGACTGCTACATGCGACTCGGCTGCCTCGACGCGAGCTTTTCCGCGTCGCAGGCTGAGATCGAAGCCATCGAACGCGACGTGCGCTCGAGCCTCGACGGCTCGAGCATCGACATGCTCATGACGGCTCGAGACCTGAGGATCGCGTACTACGTGGACGAGACCCTTCCGCCGTCGACGACACGGACGCGTCAGTTGGCGGGCGCGTAATACGGACTCGTGCCCGCTTGGTGGTCCGTGGCATCGATGATGCGCTCGACCTCGGGGAGAGCGTCACGAATCATGCGCTCGACGCCTTGGCTCATCGTCGCTGCCGCCGAACCGCAGCCCTGGCAACCGCCACCCATGCGGACGTAGATGTCCTTGCCTTGCACGTCGACGACCGTCACGTAGCCACCGTGTGCGGCAATTTGTGGGTTGATCTCCGCGTCGAGGATGCGCTCGGCCTTGGCTCGCAGGACCTCCTCCGCGGGCAGTTGGGGTTCGTAGCCAGCACGCACGACGGCTTCGCCGCTCTGAAGATGGGCTCGGATCGTCGCTCCCACTTGCTTGGCGATGGGCATCCACTCGAGGCCGCCGCCTTGGGCGACCTTGACGAAGCGGCCGTCGAACTCCACGCGCGTAATGCCTTCGATCTCGAAGAGCTTGGCCGCGAGCGGCGAGCCGTCTCGCGCTGCCTCCGCATCCACGAAGAGCACGCTCTCGGGCCAGATCTCGCGGTCCACGAGGAAGCGAAAACGATTCGGAACGGTGTCGGGCTGAGCTTGGATACGGATTTCGTCAGTGGTCACAGTTGGCTCCCGGGGACATCAATGCGGCGAACTAGTCTATAGCAGCTCCCTTGCCAAGCTCGCGCTTCCTCGATTTCGATCGTTACGACCGTCCTCGATCAAGGCTCGAGCTTCGGTGCCGGCGGGTCCGGGAAGCCGAGCACCTTGCGCAACTCTTCGTCTTCGCGCACGTGCCAGATCTTGGCATCGACCCAGTAGTGCAAGAACGACCAGCCCCACAGCGCAGCCGCGAGGCCCAAGCCAAACGCCCGCGCGACGAAGGAAGCCGTGTTTTGGGGCTTCAAGAGGCTGATGTCGTAGTACTGGAAGCCGATCGTCACGACCGTGTAGGCGAGGCCCAGAGCAAAGTAGACGAACATGTTCTGGTTGGCCGCGGCTGCCAGCCCATAGCGTTCACGCGCTCCGTCGACCCGGTACTTGGACCTGTTGTAGAACCAAAGGAGGGCGTGGTACTGCAGGTTGTGGTAGGTCGTCAACAGAGCCGTCAAGACCCCTGCACCTTCGATGAAGTGCTCTCCGGGCCTCGAGACGAAGTGGTAAACAATCACCCAATGTAAGCTCACACTCGCGGCGATGATCATGGTCTCGGGCAGGTTGATACCTCGCCCAGCCGCCACACGTCGCACGAGATGCATCAAGTAGAAGACTTGGAGCGCAGCGAAGATCCATGGTCCGAGACGCGCGACCCACGACGAGAACGTCAGTATGCCCTTCACCCCCGTATAGTCCGATACCCAATAGGCGAAGGGCATCCATGGCAGCGCCGTCGTCAAATAGAGGATCACGATCGGCGCCCAAAGGGACAGGATCAAGTAGCGCCGATGTAGCATCAGCTCAGCGCGATCAAACTCGCGGTGCTTCGCGCGGTACAAGGCCATGAAACCAAAATGTTGTTTGATCACATGGTGGTAGGCCCAAATGCTCGCGAGAAAGAAGAAGAGCTGCCAGAAGTCCTGGCGTCCTGTCAATGATTCGAGCCCGAGGCCGACAACGACGAAGACCGGCCCCACGACGAAGAGGAGCAAGCTACGCCAGAGTTCAGGTCCGCGCTTCGCGAGCTCGGACTTGTCGAGATATGTCCGGCTGATCTGCCCCCAGAAATGCGGGCCGTGAAACCCGAAGATCCACACGAGCACGATGACATCCGCGGCCAGCCAGCCGAGGCGCCACGCCGCAAACATCGCGAGGCTGACGAAGACTCCGCCAAAGAGGAAGAGCAGGTCGACTGGCTTCGAGATGAGCCATTTCGGCTCGAGGAAGACTCGCTGCCGACGGCCTGAGGCCACCGCTTCACTCGGATTCGTTTCAGTCGTGCTCATGCGCGCGCGACTATATCAGTCGCGCGCAGAGCTGGCCGCGCCGCGTTTCAGCGCAGGCAGTCACCGAGGTTCTGTCGCGCGTCGTCGTTCGTCGGGTCGAGCGCGAGCGCGCGTTCGAAACACGCCTTGGCTTCGGCGATGCGGCCGTTGTGGAAGCGCGCCACGCCGAGGTTGTTCCAGGTTTCGGCGTCGCTCGGCATGAGCTCCGCAGCGCGCGCGAAGGCACGCTCTGCCTCACCGAACTGGTTCTGACCGAAGCGCACCATCGCGAGGTTGTACCAAGCCTCGCCGTTCCGCGGATCGACTCGGAGGATGTCCTCGAAGACGCTCGTCGCCGAGTCATCCCCGGTCAAGTAGCGCAGGTAGCCGAGCTGGTTCTGGTACTCGAGCGAAGTGGGCAGCATGCGCACGGCGCTCTCCTGGTGGACCAGCGCGCTCTCGAGTCGGCCCTGCGTGCAGTAGGCCTCAGCGACGATGCGGTGGAACTGCGCCGCCTGGACCTCGAGCTCAGCGAGCCGATCGAGGACTGCCGGGATCTCCTGCGCCGTAAGCGTGGCGCCCGGCGAAGCAATGCGCGTCGGCACCTTCGCGAAGGAGTTCGATACGAACGTCGCGCTCGATGGACTCGCGAAGTTCGATCCGAGGTTGGACGGGGATTGGGGATAGGTAGTCACACTCATGGTCTTGCTCCTTCGGGAACGCCGGCTCCTACGAGGACCGGAAGACTCTGCTGGTTCGAGGAATGGAAGGTGTCAGTTCGCTTGCAGCGGCTCTTTGCGGCTTCACTCTCGCAGTGCCGTCGCCAATCAGCCGCGCGATGCGCGAGACCCGAGCGCTCGAGAATCGAGTCGCCGAGCCGCGGAATGGAAGTCGAAGTCGGGTGCCAGCGCGCGCCCTCGCCGAGGATCGCGATCGCGCGGCCTGGGTCTCGCGCCGAGAGCGCGACCGAAGCCGAGTGCATCCAGACCGGCTCCCAGTCGGGATGCTCGATGCGAAGTGCCGCGAGAATGTCCTCGGCGCGGTCGACGCGGCCGAGAGCGCAGTAGCTCATCGCCATGCCCGCCCGCGCGATCCAATCGGTTGCGCCCTCTTGCACGCCGACGATGATGACCTTGTCGCCAAAGGCCAGGAGCCGCTCGAAGAGCTCGAGGGCGTCGAGGTGGCGGTCGAAGCGCTGTGCGATGGCCGCGGCGACGTAGGTCGCGTTCGGAGTCGGCACGAAGCGCGCAAGCGCTGTTTCGATGACGCTGCGCGCTTCGTCGTGGCGCTCGAGCTTCGAAAGCTCGAGCGCGAGCAGAGCAGCGACCTCACCCGCGAACGGCGCCTGCCGCGCGAAGTCGCTATGGCCGCGCGTTAGAACATCAAAGGCCCGGCGCAAGACATCGACGACCTGCCTCGGATCGGCGTCGATCGAACGCAAGAAGTCGCCATACTTGTAGAGGCAGTAGGGATCATCGGGCCGCGCGGCGACTTCCTTCTCGAAGATGCGCGCGTTGCGCTCCTTCTTCCCGCGCTCGACGACGACCTGCTGGTCATAGCCCGCGTGCACGACCCGCAGGTCGCAGGGCCAGATCCCGAGCCCACGCGCCGTGGCAGCGAGCTGCAACGACTCGATCACCTGTTCGTGGATGGCGCCGATGTAGCGAAGCTCGTCGAAGCGCCGGAAGAAGCGCGGCATGAGCAGGCCGCGACTCTCCTTGCCGGCGTCCGTGTTCACGAAGTGGAGCAAGAAGCCAGCTGCTCGTTCGCTCGCCGCGAGCTGCCTCAGACCCGAAAGCGATTTCTCGTCAACGACCTCGTCAGCGTCGAGCACCAAGACCCAATCGCCGGTCGCAGCCGCGAGCGACGCGTTGCGCGCCTTCGCGAAGTCGTCTTCCCACGGGACGTCGATGACCTTGGCGCCGAAGGAGCGCGCGATCGCGACCGTCCGATCACGCGAGCCGGTATCGACGACCACGATCTCGTCGACGACGTCGGCGACGCGTCCGAGGCAGGATCCCAAGCGCGCTTCTTCGTCGCGCACGATCATGCAGAGACTGATCGTCGGTGACCGCCCTTCGCGGCGCCACGGCGTGACTTCGCAAGCGGCCGCGGCCTCGTCGATGGTCGTCGAGGTCGCAGGAGCCTGCCAGCGCTGCACGAGTGCGAGGGCTTCGTCGCGGTCGATCGTTCGAGGCGAGGAGCTGAGGCCTTGGTCACCTTCGACTTCGATGGTCGCGCTCACCGTTTCGGCGCTGACCGCTCGGAGTCGCCACTCTTCACCTGCCACCGCAGGACAGCGGATGTGATCGACGAAGGGTCCGACCTCGAAGACCAAGGTCCTCTCGAGCATGGATCCAGCGAGCCCGTGCGCGCCGCCCTTCTGGTCCAGGCCCTTGTTGTCCAGGCCCTTGTTGTCCAGGAACGTCGAGACGGCACGTCGCGACATCGTCGTGAAGAGCTCAGCTGTCGGTCGATCGCCGGTCCGCAGCAACCAGATGCAGGCTCCGCGTGACGCCGCAACGACCGAGTTCCAGGACGCCGACTCGTGGTCTTCGGCATCGCCGACGACGATGTCCCAAGCATCTGGCAGGAAGCTGCGGAGATGCGTGATCGTCGCTTCGACGCTGCTTCGATCATCTCCAGGGCCGCGCGCGATCAGCACGCTGCCGCTCTTCGAAGCCGAGGCGACGGCACGAACGAAGAAACGTTCGGGCCGGCTACCGAGCGCCGCCGGTGCGACGACGATGCCATCGCGGGCGAGGGCAGCGCGGGTCTCGGCCGTCATGTCACAGTGCACGACGCCGTGGCGCTCCTGCACGTCTTCGATGACGAAACCGCGTGCTGCCAGCGCGCGCAAGACGCGCCCGAGCGACAAGGATTGCTCACGCAACCGGAGCGACGGACGCGGCGCGCAGGGGCTCGGCACGCCCTCGAGCAGCTCGCGAAGAAGCGACGGAGCAAAGCGGTTCGCGAACGAGAGTGCTAGCACGCTTCCGACCTTGAGTTCCGCCCCGAGGCGCGCAAGGATGTCCTCGACGGCTGCGTCGCCTTCGACGATGCGCTCGACCAAGACGCCGTCTGCCGCGGCGATGGCGGCGCCCGGCTGCCACGTGAGAACACGCGCGCGGTCGGCGAGCCACTCGCTCGGATCATCGATGCGCCGGGTAAAGGCTCGGCGCCTGTCGGCAGCGGACGACTCTTGCTGCACCTTCGGAACTCAGAACTGCTCGGTTCGGGGAGGGGGTAAACGGCCCCACAGGGGAGCCGAGTTACCTTTCGGCTGCGCGGCCTGTCGACCTGAACCCCTTGCCGACGGAAGCTTGGATGCAGCGGCGCAGCGCTATTCTTGCGCCATGGGAAGCAGCCCCGGATGCAGCATCGGATTCAGCTCTGACGACGGGGACCGCATCCGCGCGGCGTGGGAGAACGCGGCGGCGTCGGCTCCGGGCTCGGGGCAAGCGGCCACGTGTTACGTCCTCGAGCAATGCGCGTCGACCCAGGACTGCGTCAAGGAGGCCATCGCGCGCGGCGAGAGCGCCCCGATCCTCGTCGTCGCTTCGACCCAAACGCGAGCGCGCGGCACTCGCGGTCGACTCTGGCATCACGACGGGTCGAAAGACCTGGGCTTCAGCTTCTTGGTCGCGCCGCGCTTCGACCCTCGCCTCCTGCCGATGGCCATCCCGGTCGCGTTGCGGCACGCGCTGATCGAAGAACTGCGCGAGGCCAACGCGGACTTCGACGCCGATCGACTACGCGCCAAGTGGCCCAACGACCTACTCCTCGACGGCCGCAAGCTCGCCGGCATCCTCATCGAAAGCGCAGACCGCGGCTCATGGATCGTCGGTATTGGCATCAACGTCGGGCGCGTCGACTTCCCGAGTGACGTCGAGGCGACCGCGACGAGCCTCACGCGTCAGATGCTGTTGAGCTTCGATCGCAGCTCGGTCCTCTGCCGCGTCATCCAGTGGCTCGGAAAGATCCTGGATCAAGCGACAAGGTCATCGACAGCCGTCGTCGCGCTCTACGAAGCCAGCCTCGGCCTCGTCGGCAAACCCGTCTTCGTCCGCACCCACCACCACACCCACAGTGGCGTTCTCGCCAGCGTGTCCATCGACCAGGTCCGCTTGGCGGACGGGCGCAGCTTTGCCTGCGGCGAGGTCGAAGGCCTCAGTTCCGCCACGGAATGACGCCGCCGAGCTCTCCGGTCGTCGCGCCGTCCACGACGACCTTTCGCGACAAGAACCACTCTTGTGGATCGCCGAGCATGCCGTTCTGGTCGCGATCGACGCCGGCCTCGAGAAAGTAAGTGCCGGCTTGCAGACCTGAGAAGGCGAACGATCCATCGGCAGCGCTGCGCGTCTTCGCGATGAAGCGACCATCGAAGCTCAGCCAGACCTCGAAGACCGACGGCGGCTCCGGAATCGGACGGCGCCACGAGATGTCGAAGCTCGCCGACCCACCGTTCGAAGTCAGGCGGTAACTCTCGAGCCGATTGCCGACCAGGGACTTGTCGCGATCCACGCTCACGACGATGTCGCCCGGTGCGTGCAACGGCACGTCGAAGCTCAGCGCACCCGAGGCGGAACCGATGGACTGGAGCAAGAAGTCGCCAAGCAAGCGACCACCGAGGTTCTCGATGCGCAGCTTGCCTGCCGTCTGCTCATCCTCGATTCGCAACGCTGAAGGCGTCAGCGCGAGGACCGGCGCCTTGTCGAGCTCGAGGGCGCGACGAACCGCGAGGTCGGCCTGGAGGAGACCGTGTCCGTAGAAGCGATCCTTGCCGACAGGACCAAGGTCCTTGGCGGTCTCAGCGAGGATGCGTCGCGCGAGTTCGGGCTCGAGCTTCGGATGCACCGCCTCCATGAGCGCCAAGGCCGCCGTGACCGACGGTGTCGCGACCGAGGTTCCGAGGAAGGTCGCATAGAGATACGTGAGCTTCCCTTCGATCCGGTAAGCCCAGGTCGTCAGGACCCCCTTGGGCCCGAGGATCTCGGTCCCGCCAAGGGCACAGACGTCGACGTAGTCAGCCGCGTTCGAATACGTCGTCCGCACGAGGTTCTCGTCGACCGCCGAGCAGCAAAGCACCTCGGGCCAGGCGGCCGGGTAGAGCAGCGGCGCGGGGTCGAGGCCCTGGTTGTCGATAGCCGCGACCATGTGCACCTTTTGCTCGTAGAGGCGCTGGATCTCGACGTGCTCCGCCATCGTCGGCACCGAGATCGCGAAGCTCAAGTTGACGACCCTCGGCCGCTCGGCCTCGGGCAGGATGCGGCCGCTGTCGTTGGGCTGCCCCGACAGATAGCGATACGCCTGGACCCGGTCGTAGCTCGCGCCACCCAACTCACCGAAGACTCGGATCGGCAGCACCTTGCCCTTCCAGGTCCCGCCGGCGACGCCGATCGTGTTGTTCGTGACCGCCGCCGCGACGCCACCGACGTAGGTTCCGTGGAAGAAGTACTTGTCGAACTCCTGCGGCTCGCTCGGGTCATCGTCGATGCCGTCGCCGTCGCCCGCGCTGTCCTTGTCGCTGATGAAGTCGTAGCCAAAGGCCGAGACGCGCGGCGCGAGGTCCGGATGGGCCGTCATCATGCCGGTGTCGACGATCGCGATGTGCACCGCATCGCTGCCCGTCGTCGTCTGCCAAGCATCCGGAAAACCAGTCAGGCGCAGGTTGAACTGCTCACTCGTCTTCCAGCGTTCGTCGTTGGGCTCAGTCGTCTGCAAGGCCGCGGCCGCTGACGCGAGCGTGGCGGCCGACGCACCGGCGAGGGCGTCCTCGAGCGGCGTGATGATGTTGGGGCTCACCCAGGCTGCATCGGGCAGGGCGCGGCGCACCTCTCGGAGCAGGTCCGACTGGGCGCGTTGCGCTTCGAGCCGATCCGCCGGCAGGACGAAGCCATCCCGCACGTAGCGCCCGACCGATGTCTTGCCGGCAAGGCGGCGGAAGCCCATGGCTGCAAGGCGCGCCTCGGCGGCGGCGCAATCGACGATGACTTCTCCGGCCAAGAAGCGAAAGTCCACCCCGCCGTGCACGGCTTCGCGCTGGGCTTGGGCCTTCGCGGACGGAACATGGTTCATGACGGCGAACGACGAAACAGCAGCCTCGGCGACCGCGACCTCGAGCTCCCAGTCGTGCGCAGCGCCGTCCTGTGACTCGATGATGATGACGACGTCTTGACCGACTTCGAGCCGCAGCGCGCCACGCTCGCCAGGTAGGACCTCGAACGCAGGCTGACTGCTGCCAGCTTCGACGTGGACGCTCGCCCGCACCGAGACTCCGCGCAGCTCGAAGTCGAGATAATGCTCGGGCTCCGCCGCGACCACGCGACCGATGCGCAGTACGTCGCGAGGATCGAGCGCAGCGCCAACCCGACCCTGGGCCACGCGCCGACCGAAGACCTTCGCGTCGACTTCACCGAGGTCGATGGCCGAGAAGAGGTGGTCGTTGGGCTCGAAGTCGCGCCCGGCGCGCTCCTGCAGCGTCGTCGCCAAGCCGCGCAGGGCGGGCAGCGCGGAAGGTGAAGCGGACTCCGCCTCGAGCCGCAAACGGCCTGCCAACACATAGGTCGCCGCCCCTCCCCCGCCTCCGCCGCAGCTCGCGAACCCCAGCACCCCACCAAGGGCCAAGAGGCCGACAACGGGAATCGAGCCGAAGCTGCGAACGAGCGCTGCGCGCGCCAACTGTTGGGCTCTTGCCATCGACGATCTGCTTCCCTCTGGGTGTCCTCGGACTTCGCTCGCAGTCCATGCGCGAGCGTAGCTCCGAAAACAGTTTCCCCCAAGGTTGCAGGACCTCCGCCCGCCTGGCAGCCGCTTCCTGCTCGGCGACCCTCTTGGGTCACCCGCGCGCGTCACTTCTTCTTCGTGTCGCCCTTGGCTTCGGCGAAGTACTTCGCGAGGCACTTGCGGTAGGTCGGGTCATCGATGCCATAGCCGTTCTCTTCCGAGGGCTGGGGCATGGCCGCGACCGCTTCCTTGTCGACATCGAGGTGGAGCTCGACGCGCTTGGCAGAAGACCACGCCGGGCTCGCATTGCCGTAGGGGACGTAGTGCAGCGTTTGGCCGCTACGTAGTCCGAGGTAGGCGATGCGCTGCTGAGGGACGTCGAGGATGAGCACGCGGGCGCGGCCCATGGCCGTTTCATCCTTGCTCACGATCTCGTAGGCCATGACGGAGCTGAGCGTCGCGAGGATGGGCAGAGGCTTCGGTTGAGCCTTCGCTTCGGCGCTTGCGACCTTGCTGTCCTTGTCGCCGTCCTTGTCGCCGTCCTTGCTCTTCGTGTCGCTGGCGTCGGCGGCGTCGATCTCCGTGACACTCTTCTGCTTGGGACGCAAGTTTGCTGGGACAAGATCGTCGAGCTTGGTCGAGTCGAAGATCGGCAGCGCGTCGAGTTCTTCCTTCGAGATCTTCGCTGTGAAGACCTTCTCGACGTCGTGCCATTCGAACGCGGCTGCTTCGACCGCGGACGTGCGGCCCCCGGTCGAGCCGATCACATAGTGCGTAACGCTTCCGGTCTTGTTCGCGAAGACGATGTCGAGCACACGACCGTATGCGTCGGCGGGGTTCTTCACGTCTTGCACGACACGTACTCCGAGGAGCACAGTCGCATCGACGAAGGCCTTGGCAGCCTGACCGCCTTCTCCTTCGGGGACTGGCAAGGCCGGCCGCGGCGCGGGGTTGCTTTGCTTTACTTGGGAAAGCAGCGACACATTGGTCGCTGCGAATATGGAAACCGCCACTAGGGCACGCATTGGCATTGGTGTTCGGAACATCGTTCCTCCTTGCGAATGTCGCGCTGGATCTGGTAGCTCGCACGTCTCGAGCGAGTTCTCACGCGACGAGCCCACTACGCAGAGCGAGAGCATCGCGGGCCGTCTTCATGAGAATTGATCCGCGCGGCCAAGAGGCGCGACCAGATGCTCGCATTGACAGGCGTTCCGATGCGATCGAAGATCGAGGCATGAGTTGCGCCCCCTTCCTGCTTGCGATCTTCGGCCTCCCGGGCGGTCCGGAAGTGCTCGTGATCCTCCTCGTCGGCCTCCTGCTCTTCGGCGGCCGCCTACCCGAAGTGGGTCGTTCCCTCGGTCGAAGCCTCGTCGAGTTCCGAAAAGGCCTCCGTGGCCTCAAGGATGAAGTCGGCCTCGATAAAGAAATCCAGAGCATCCGCCGCGACCTCGACGAAGCGTCACGAACCGCGCCGACCCACCCATGGCCCGAGTCGGATCGATCGCCCTGGAACGAAGTCGGCTTCGACGACAGCCTCAATTCTACAAACGCGCGCGACGCCAAGAAGGGTGGAGCGACCAAGAACGACGCCGCCCGCGAGAGCGCCGACGAGAGCGCCGACGAGAACATCATCGACACCGAGGCCAAGAGCCCCGTGAGCGAAGGCTCGCCCAAGACCGACATCGATGCCTCGAAGGCGAGCGAATGACGCGCCGAACGTGAAGCCAAGCGCAGCGACCCTCCTCGCGTGGTATGCGCAAGTGCGTCGCGACTTGCCCTGGCGTCGCACGAAGGACGCCTGGGCGATCTGGGTCAGCGAGATCATGCTGCAGCAGACGCGCGTCGAAGCCGTGCGCGAGCGCTTCGACGCCTTCCTTGCTCGCTATGGCGAGCCACGCGCTTTCGCGCTTGCGAGCGACGACGAAGTCTTGAGCGCGTGGCGTGGCCTCGGCTACTACCGCCGCGCGCGCGCCCTTCACGAAGCAGCGCGCATTGTCGTCGACGACCACGACGGCGAAGTGCCACGCGACCTCGATGCGCTCGAGCGGCTTCCGGGCATCGGTGCCTACACGGTCGGCGCGATCGCCTCGATCGCCTTCGACATCGCGGCCCCCGCCATCGATGGCAACGTCGAACGTGTGCTCGCGCGTGTGCTCGGCATCGAGGCAGCGATCAAGTCGCAGCCTGCGCGCGCGACGATGCGCGCGGCCATCGCGGAACTGCACGAGGCGGGTGCGCCCGGCGACGTCAACCAAGCCCTCATGGAGCTCGGGGCGACCACGTGCTTACCGCGCGCACCGCGCTGCGAGCTCTGCCCTTGGCACGACGCCTGCATGGCGAAGCGCGAAGGCAAGATCGACGACCTGCCGCAGACCAAGCCGCGCGAGGCTGGCATCGCCGTCGAGACCGAAGTCCTCGTTGCGCGGGACGAAGACCGAGTCCTCGTCCATCGCCGCCCAGCAGGCACGGTCAACGCGGGACAGTATTGCCTGCCTTCCCTCGGCATTCCGCGCCCGCTCGCGACCGAGCTCGGCGAGCACTTGCGCGCGACCTTGTCGCTCGACGCGGCCATCGGGCCTCGACGCGCGAGCTTCCGCCATGCGATCACGAAGTGGCGCATGGAGGTCCACGTGCGCGAAGCGCTGCAAGCGCCGCGCTCCGACTCGCTGCTCGCGGACCACGACTTGCGCTATGTGAGCGAAAGCGATGCTTCGATCCCGACGACGACGATCGTGCGGAAGGCGCTGCGCGCGCTCGTCAAGCTTCGATGAGTTCGCCTTCTGTGTCGAGTATGCGCTCGACCTTGGCGACATCGCTCGGGTTGTCGATCGAAGCGTGGCTGCGCCCGCGGTAGGAGACCTCGACACAGCGAACCTGCATGCCGTGCTCCAGGTAGCGCAGTTGTTCGAGGCCTTCGCAGCGCTCGAGTTCGGTCGGCTCGAGTTCGACGTAGCGGCGCAAGGCAGCGAGGCGATAGGCGTAGAGGCCGATGTGGCGGAAGACCGGACAAGGCGCAGTGCGCACTTCTTCGCGCACGAGCGGCAGCGTCTCCTTCGAAAAATAGAGAGCGTCGCCGCTGCGCGCCCGCACCACGGTCGTGCCGCCGACGACGCCGCGCGCCCTCGATTCTCGCCGCGCGTCGACTTCGTCCCAGGTCATGCGCACGCACGGAGTCGCAACTTCGACGGCGGCGTCGTCGCGCATCGCCTCGAGGAGGGCCTCGATCACCCACGGAGGCGTCAAGACGGCGTCACCCTGCAGATTGACGACGACGTCCGGTGCGAGCCCGAGCTTGTCGACGGCCTCGAGGACACGCTCGCTGCCGTTACGACACGACTCCGAAGTCAGGACGACCTCGCCTCCGAAGGCGCGGACATGATCCGCGATGCGCGAGTCGTCCGTGGCGACGACGACACGGTCGACGCCGACCGCCGAGGCCGCGATGCGCTGCACCCGCTGGACCAGCGACACGCCATGAACCAAGACCAAGGGCTTACCCGGCAAGCGGCTCGACGCAAAGCGGGACGGAATGACGACGACGTTCTGCATGCGCTCGCCTGCTGCGTGTACGGATTAGAGGTGACTCGAAGTGCGCGGCTCAACATTCCAATACCGCAGGACCGCCGTCGGAGGAGCGTCGACCGCCCGTTCGTCACGAGCCACGTCGATACGACCGAGGCGCCCGGTCCCGACGGCGAAGGCCTTGGTCGCGCGGCGCCGCTCGAATTCGCCATCGATCAGTTCGAGGAAGTAACGCAGTCGACCGTTGGAACTCACGAGGAGCACGGCCGTGTCGTCCACTTCGTCCCCAAGCTCGTGCTGCAAGTCGGCCACGAGCGAACGCGCCTCATCGCGCAACGTGGCCTCATCGTTGCCGAAGCCGGCCTTGTCGGGCCAGCGCGCGTGCTCGACCCACGCATCGACTTCGTCGGCGCCGAAGCGCGCAACGATCTCGTCGCGCGTGAGGCCGCTCCACGCCCCGTAGTCGATCTCGTCGAGGCGCGGCTCTATGCGAGCGGTGGGGAGGCCGAGCGCGCCCGTGACGATGTCGGCGAACTCGCGCGTGCGCGTCAGCGGGCCACAGAGCACCAGGGACGGAGCGACGTGCGCGCGAGCGAAGGCTTCGGCCAACGCTTCGGCCTGCCTACGCCCTGCTTCGACGAGCGGCAGGTCTTGCTCGCGTCCGATCCAGACGACGCGGTCCGTCGGCCCGAAGGTGTTGCCATGCCGTGCCAAGAAGAGCTGCATGAAGCGCGCAAGAAGACCGCCTCGGCGGACCTTATGCAAGCGGCGGCTGCCATCGCCGCGAGGCGCCGCGTGGCGCAGCGAGGCAAGACTGGGCGCCTGCAGTGCGGCTTCCGGGGGCTTTCCCCCCAACGCTGCTTTGCAACTGAGGCACATACTGTAGCCTGACGACGATGCGCGAGCCTGGCCACCCTGAGCTTCGACCCTGCGATTCCTCGCGCAAACTGTGGTTCATCGGGGACCTTCACGGGCACTTCGATGAAACAGACGCGAACTTCCTCGGCGACAGGGATCCCACCCTCGTGGTCTTCGTCGGCGATCTCGGCGACGAGAATCCGCGCATGGCACAGCGCGTTGCCGCCCTCCAGGTCCCGACCCGCTGCATCCTCGGCAACCACGACGCCTGGCTCAGCTTCCGCCAGAAGGCAGCGACCCCGGCCTTGCTCGAGTCGCTCGCCATCCTCGGCGACAAGCACATGGCCTACGACTGCCACGACATCGAGAGCGCCGGCGTTTCGCTCGTCGGCGCGCGCCCCTTCTCATGGGGTGGACCGAGCCTGCGCAGCCCCGAGCTCTACACCGAGCTCTACGGTGTCGGCGACCACGAGGCGTCGGCCGCTCGCATCGTCGAGGCCGCCGAGCGTGCCCGCTTCAAGAGCATCGTCGTCGTCGCCCACAACGGCCCCTACGGCCTCGGCAAGCAGTCCTCGGACATCTTCGGCAAGGACTTCGGCCGGCCCGGCGGCGACTGGGGCGACCTCGACCTCCAGCTCGCCCTGCGCGAGCTCGAAAAGCGCGGCTTCCGCGTCCCCCTTGTGGTCGCGGGCCACATGCACCACGTGCTCTCCTACCCGCGTGGCGCGTATCGCAAACGCTGCGTCGTGACCGATCGCACCGTTTACGTCAACGTCGCGCGTGTGCCTCGCATCCACAGAACGAGTGAAGGAGCCACCGTGCGCCACTACGCATCTGCAAGCCTTCGTGACGGGCGCTTGCTCGCTTTCGAAGAACACTACGTCAGCGCCGACAACAGCAACACCGTGACCCTCTTCGCTGGCAAGACGGGACACGTCGACGCTCGCGAGCTAGGTGGCGCATGCGAATAACCCCCCGCCTGTGGCTCCTGTTGCTCAGCGTTCCGGGGGCCATCCCTTCGGCCTGCGGATGCTCGTCGACCCAACAAGCGCGGCCGGCAGCAGCGCCAACGAAGTCGAACGCGTCGCCTGGGTCGACGCCCGGAGCATCGGAAATCGTCGCGGACGCCGTCCGAAGCGACGTCCATGGCTTCGCGTCCACGCTGTCCGTGCCCACCGACGCCAATAGCAGCGCGCAGACGCGGCTCTTTCTCAATGGCTCCGGGCTCTGCGAATACGGCATCTTCGGGATCGACGTCTACTACGCAGCCCTCTACTTGGAGAAGCCGACCAGCGACGTCGAGACGGCGATCCGCGAAGGCGGCCTCGCCTGCATCGAGAAGCGCTGGTGCCGCAACCTCTCCAAGAACCAGTTGACCTCGGCGTGGAACGGCGCCTTCTCAGCGAACTTCGGCGACGACCTGCCGCGCTACAAGGCAGCCCTCGATCGCCTGAACGCCCTCATGGAGCCCGTCGAAGAGGGCGAGCTCACGCGCTTCATCGTGCGTCCGGGCAGCGTCGAAGTGACGATGCGCGGCAAGAGCGTCGGCTTCATCGAGGACACAGCGCTCGCCGCGGCCTTCGTCCGCCTCTACCTCGGCGAGCACCCACCCGATCGCCGCCTGCGATCCGCGATGCTTGCGGGCGCGCGCTACCAGACAGACCGCAAGTAGCAACAGACCGCAAGTAGCAACAGACCGCAAGTAACGACGGCTCGCCTTTGCAGCAGTGGGGTCACGAGGGGGAGCTGCTATTCTCGCGCCCCATGCGACTGTCCATGATCCCGCTCGCGACGCTCCGAGACGACCCGGCCGACGCCGAGGTCCCGAGCCATCGCTTGCTCGCCCGCGCCGGTTACATCCAAAAGATCGCCGCCGGCATCTATGTCTACTCTCCCCTCATGTGGCGCACGCTGCGCAAGGTCTCGAACATCGTGCGCGAGGAGCTCGAGCGCGAAGGCGCAAACGAGATCCTCATGCCGATCCTCCAACCGAAGGAGATCTGGGAGCAGAGCGGTCGCTGGGCGCGCTACTTGGCCGAGGGCTTGATGTTCCACATGGTCGACAAGCGCGGCAGCGAACTCTGCCTCGGCCCGACGCACGAAGAAGTCGTCACGACCTACATCAAGCGCATCGTCAAGTCCTACAAGCAACTGCCGGTCAACGTCTACCAGATCCAGGACAAGTTCCGGGACGAGATCCGGCCGCGCTTCGGGCTCATGCGCGGGCGCGAGTTCGTGATGAAGGACGCCTACAGCTTCGACATCGACGAGGCCGGCCTCGACGCCAGCTACCTCGCCATGGACCGTGCGTATCGGCGCATCTTCGAACGTTGCGGCCTCGCCTTCCGCGCGGTGGAGGCCGACTCGGGGGCCATCGGCGGCAGCGGTTCGCAGGAGTTCATGGTCCTGGCCGAGACGGGCGAGGACGCGATCCTCTACTGCGAAGAATCGGGCTACGCAGCCAACGTCGAGAAGGCGACCTCGATCATCAGTCCGACTCCCGACGGCGGTGAAGCGAAGCCGCTCGAGAAGCACGCAACCCCTGGCGTCAAGACCGTCGACCAGCTCGTCGCCTTCTTCAAGATGGACGCTGCGCGCATGGCCAAGACGGTCATCTACAACGCGACCTATGCCGACCGCGTCGAAGCCGTCGCCGTCATGATGCGCGGCGACTTGGAGATCAACGAGGTCAAGCTCTGCGGCATCCTCGACGCGCTCGCCGTCGGCCTCGCGGACGAAGCGACGATTCTGCGCGTCACTGGCGCCGAAGTCGGCTTCGCCGGCCCTGTCGGCCTCGACGCGGACTGCCGCCTCCTCGCCGACCTGACGCTCGAAGGCGCGACGAACTTGCTCACGGGCTGCTGCGAGAGCGGCTACCACTGCCTCAACGTCAACTTGGGCCGCGACTGCCGCATGCCGACCTTCCACGACCTGCGACTCGCGAGGGCTGGCGAACGCTCCCCTGACGATCGCGGCGCGCTCGTCGAAACGCGCGGCATCGAGGTTGGTCACATCTTCAAGCTCGGCACCAAGTATTCGAAGGCGATGGACGCGACCTTCATCGCCGAGAACGGCAAGCCCGAGCCCTTCGTCATGGGCTGCTACGGCATTGGCGTCTCGCGAACGGCGGCGGCAGCGGTCGAACAGAACCACGACGAGAGCGGCATCGTCTGGCCGCGGCCAATCGCGCCCTTCGAGGTCGTCGTCGCCCTCCTCGACGCCAAGCGCCAAGACCAGGTCGACCTTGCCGAAGCCATCTACGGCGAGCTTCGCGCCGCCGGCGTCGACGTCTGCTTCGATGATCGCAAGATGTCCCCGGGTGCCAAGTTCAAGGACCTCGACCTCTTGGGCTTCCCGGTCCGCGTCGTCGTCGGCCGCCGCGCCGACGAGGGAATCGTCGAGTATTCGATCCGCAAGACCGGCGACAAAGAAGACCTCGCGCGCGAAGAGGTCATGGCGCGCCTGCGGCCGCGGGCCAGTTGAGTAGCGGATCAGTTGAGCCGCGGGTCACCGCTCGTGAACGAGCAGTAGGACGGCGGTCCGTCGATGTCGGCGGCGGCGTGCTCGAGGGCTTCGAGCCGCTCGGCGAGCCGCGGCATCGCGAAGATCTCGTGCTTGACCGTCATCGTCGTCGTGATGCGCAGCAGCAAGGAGTCGAGGAGACGACTCAGCGGCAGCTTGGCGAAGACTGCTCGCTCTTCTTCATCGAAGCTTGGCAGCTTGTCGAGCAAGGCCTTCGCGCGGTCGCGCAGGTCGCTTGCCGGCTCGATCTCGACCATCGGTGAGGCGCGGACGATGCGATAGGGCTTGTCGGTCGTCAGCTCCTCTTCGATCTCCATGCGCGCGAGGCCTTCGATGATGATGTCCGAGCGGCCATCGGGGTAGAGCTGGCGGTGCAGGATGCGGCCGAGCCCGAGCACCGGATCCACAGCGGGACACCCGAACTTGCTGCGCACCGTGCTCGAAGCCATGCCGATCAAGCGCGCGCCGTCGAGTGCGTCCTGCACCATCTGCCGATAGCGCGGCTCGAAGATGTGAAGGGGGAGCAAAGCACCGGGGATCAGCACGACTTGGTTGAGCGGGAAGATCGGGAAGACGCTTCTGAGCTCCATGTCGTGCATTCTCGCCACCGCCCGTGGCTTCTCGTGTTCGTTTTCGTAGCAGTTTCGCTCATCCGAGCGTGACTCCAGGAAGGCGTGCTCCATGAGCGCGCCGGAGCCAGGGATCTGCTCTACTTGTGCCAAGTAGGCACTCGCGGCAAGGCCGCGGTGCGACAGCCAGCAAAGACAACGTCACGAGCAACGACCACAGCCCCGATGCCTGAAGCAGTCATCACGAACGCAATTCGCACGCCGATCGGCAAGTTCCTCGGCGGTCTATCCGACCTCTCGGCGGTCGAGCTCGGCACCTTCGCGGTTCGCGGCCTCCTCGACCGTGCCGGCATTCCGCTCGAGGATGTCGACGAGGTCCTCTTCGGCCACGCCCGGCAACTGGGTTCGGGGCCGAATCCGGCGCGACAAGTCTCGATCGCAGCGGGGCTTCCGGAGACCTGTCCCGCCCAGACCCTGAACCGCGCTTGTGGAAGCGGCCTCGAGGCTGTGGTTCAAGCGGCGCGCATGATCCGCAGCGGCGAGGCCGACTGCGTCATCGCCGGCGGCATGGAATCGATGACCAACATGCCCTTCTTGCTGCCGGACATGCGCCGCGGTTACCGCCTCGGACACGCGCGAGTCGAGGACGGGACCTATACCGACGGCTTCCAGTGCCGCATCGTTGGCGAGCCGATGGGCAAGACCGCCGAGTACTTGGCCGACGAACATAGCATCACGCGTGAAGAACAAGACGCCTACGCCCTGCGCTCCTTCGAGCGCTGGGAGGCGGCCGAAGCCGCCGGGCGCTTCGACGCCGAGCGCCTCGTCCTCGAATGGCAGGACAAGAAGGGCCGCCCGCAGCAACTAGCAAGCGACGAGCACGGGCGCCGCGGCATGACCCTCGAGGCCCTCGCCAAACTGCCGCCGGTCTTCCGAACGCTCGCCGAGGGCGGCAGCGTCCATGCCGGCAACTCGTCCGGAATCACGGATGGTGCTGCTGCCCTCCTCGTGACGAGTCGCGACTACGCCGATCAGCATGGGCTAGAAGTCCTCGCGCAGGTTCGCAGCTGGAAGCACGCCGGCGTGTCACCGCGCCTCATGGGTCGCGGGCCCGTGCCAGCCGTTCGCGCGCTCTGCGACCAGGAAGGGCTCACGGTCGACGACTTCGACTTGATCGAACTCAATGAGGCCTTCGCTGCCCAGGTCATCGCCTGCGACCGCGAACTCCGATTGCCTGGCGACCGGCTCAACGTCAACGGCGGAGCGATCGCCTTGGGCCACCCCATCGGCTGCACCGGCGCCCGCATCGTCGCCACGCTCTTGCACGAGCTCCAGCGTCGCGACGGCAAGCTCGGACTCGCGACCCTCTGCATCAGCGGCGGTCAAGGCATGGCAGTCGCATTCGAACGCTGAGGGATTGCGCAGCTCGACGTCAGCGCGTCATGAGCCACTCGATGAGGTCGGCGCCGAGTTCGAGGTTTGTATTGCCGACGTGGAGACTCTTGTCCTCGAAGGCACGCGCGGCCAGCACGATGCACGTGGCCTTGGAGAGAGGACCCTCGGGCACGAGGCAGGCGACCGGATAGGAACGCAGGGCGGTGGCGTCTTGCGGCTTGTCCTCTGGCGCGCCGAGCCAGGCGAAGGGCGGCGAAGCGAGCAGGACTAGAGGCTCGGGCTTGTCAGCGATGAGCGCGCTCGCCGCGTCGAGCTCGACGATGGCTTCGCCGACGCGCCGGCTCTTCGTCACCGACGTGGCCGTCCCGAAGCCCTCACCGAGCACATCGATGCGGTCCGTGCGAGCACCGAAGGTCGTCTCGCCAGACATCGGGTCCCGCGAACCGCTGCGCAGAGCCTTGGCTTCGAAACGCAAACCCATGCTCGCGGCCAAGTCGCGCCATGGTGCAGCGATCGCCGCATCGCTGTCGTGAGGCAGAGTCAAGAAGAGCTCGACACCTTGGGCCATGAGCGCACGCACGCGCTCGATGTCGATCGCGCTGCGCGGTGCCAGCACGACGACGGCGTCGACAACGCCAGCCAAGTCCCCCACAACCTCGTGGCCGCGGCGCTCGAGTTCGCGCCGCAGCTTGGCATAGCGCTCAGCGTCTGCCAGGAGGGCCACGCGGTACGAGCGTAGCAACACGCGCGTTCGGAGGTCCAAGACCTCAGGCGCTCGCCATGCGCGCAGGATCGGCTCCGGCCGTGCACCTGACGCTGCGAACTCGACGTACCCGAAGTCCTGCAGCGGGTCGAGGCGACGCTCCTTGTCTCCGGCACGCAGGATCACGACGTCTTTTTCATCACCCTCGAAACTCTCGACGACGCTAGAAGAAGCCGCAGCCGCGAGCTTATGAAGCGCGGTCCGCGTCGCCGCACGGATGCGGGCCTGCAGGCGCACGAAGGAGCGCCGACTGAGGCCTTCGTCCGCTTCGGCTGCGTCGTTGCTCTGCGGCCAGGTGAGCGCGCGCCCTCGGTACTCTATTCCGAGCTTGGTGCCGGCCTGGGCAAGGTACCGCTTCAAGCCCGCGAAGGCCTCGTCGCCGACAGCAGTGATCGGATCACCATCGAAGGCTGCGCGTTGCAGCGCCGCCTTGTAGTCAGCCTCCGCCGCGTCGATGCGCGGTTCGCGGCCTCGCTCGAAGCAGGCAAGCTCGAGGCTCCTCGCGTCGAGTCCCTTCACGCCTTCGAGGCGGGTCCCGTTGAGGCTCGTGCAGACAAGCTTGGCGCCAGTCAAATCGGCACCGCGCAAGTCAGCACCGTCGAGGATGGCGAAGCTCAGATCGGCGCCGCGCATGTCGGCGTTGCGCCGATCCGCATGGGCGAGGAAGGCGCCGACGAGCTTGGCGTCGCGCAGCTTCATGCCCTCGGGCTCCGACTCACCGCAGCTCGTCAGCAACGACATTGCGAACACGGCCGTGACGGCGGCTGCGAAGCACGAACCCAGCCGTCCGCTCGAAAGCGCGCTGGACCGCAAACCTTCTGGCATCGACATTGTCGCGAGCTTAGCGGCTCGTACCACGCCCCGGGCCTCCCAGGAGCAAAAGATAATCATCCCCCGGCTCACCGCGCCTCCTGCATCGCAGTCTTTACCTGCCTGCTGAGTGCTTGCCACAACGCTCGTGTCAGGAGCGTCGCCCCCAGCGGAGACCCGAGCGACCGCAGCGCATCGCGGCTCCAGGACCTCGTCGAAGCGACGATCCGCGGCTTCGAGGGGCGGGTCGGCGTCTATGTCGAACATGCGAGCGGCGTGCGCGCCGAGGTGCATGCCGACGAGGTCTTTCCCACGGCGAGCCTCATCAAGGTCCCGATCCTCTGCGCCCTCTACGACGGCATCGCCGAGGGGCGCATCGACCCGCAGCAATCCCTCGTGTGGTCGAAGGCTCGCGTCTACCCGGGCGAAGACCTCTGCGCCAAGCTCGAGGACGGAGCCAAGATCAAGCTGCGCGACCTGGTCCTGCTGATGCTGTCCCTGTCGGACAACACGGCGAGCCTCTGGTTGCAAGAACTCGCGGGCACGGGTACGGCGATCAACAACTGGCTGGCGGCGCGCGGCTTCGACGCGACGCGCATGAACTCCCGGACTCCCGGGCGCGAAGACGCCTGGAAGACTTACGGCTGGGGCCAGACCTCGCCGCGTGAGATGGCCCAGCTCCTGCGTCGCCTGCGCGATGGCGTCGACCTGCCGCCGGAACTCGCGCGCCAAGCCTACCGCGCGCTTTGTCGCACGGCCTGGGACGACACGGCTCTGGAGCCGCTACCAAACGGCGTCGAGGTCGGCTCCAAGCAAGGCGCAGTCGACGCCTCGCGCTCGGAAGTCTTCCTCGTTCACGCGCCGCACGGCGACTACGTGGCCTGCATCATCACGAAGGACCAGGTCGACCGGAGCTGGAAGCGCGAGAACGCCGGCTTCGACCTGCTGCGACGACTGTCCGCTGCCTTGTGGGACTTCTTCGAAGGCCGGCGTAACATGCGGCCATGAGCGAGACCGACACCTTCTCCTGCTCGAGCTGCGGCACGAAGTTCCGACGCGGCTCCCTCGCGCAAGGCGCCCGCGTCAAGTGCCGGAACTGTGGTACGACGATCACCGTGCCGCCTGACGAGTTCGAGGCCCTCGAAGAGGTCCTCGAGACCCACGCCGAAGCCGCGGGCGAAGCGGCACCCGCCGCTCGTTCGAGCGCGGCGCGAGCACGCGGTGGCAAGGCCGGCCGCGGTGGCAGGACTGCGCGCAGCGGCAACGCCGCGCGTCCAGGCCAGAGCGAACGCGACAAGAAGGCACCGGTCATGCTCTTCGCGAGCCTCGGCGCGATGGCCCTGATCGCCGGCGGCATCTGGTTCTTTACGAGCGGGAACTCGAAGCCGACCAACTCGACATCCACTGGCGAACAAAGCTCAACCGTCACCGACGCGTCCAAGCAGACGTCTGGCGACAAGCCGGCCGAAAAGACGAAGACGCCACGAGAACGCTTCGACGAAGCGCTGCGCGCCGCCGAAGCGAGCGGTGACAGCGCGACCAAGGTCGAACACTTGCGCGATGCCCTCGCCTTGGCCGAGAGCGCATCGCTCGGCGACGGCGCGTCGAGCCCCGAGAAGATCCACGAGCTCATCGTCGCCGCCGACCCGGACAACAAAGAATCACGCCTCGCGCTCGGCTACAAGCTCTACGGCGGCAAGCACCCGGACTACGCGGGCAAGTGGGTCACGGACGCCGACTACACGCGCATCACGACCGAGTGGCAGAAACTCGAGCGCGAGCGCGAACTCAAGGAAGCGGCGGCGGCCGACGCCGCGCGCTGGGAGACGCCCTTCGGCAAGAAGGCCAAGCGCGTCGCCGACTACTACCGCAACGACGTCAAGGATGTGCCGGGACTCGACCTGCGCTTCTACTTCGCGACCGAGAAGATTCCGCACCCCTACTTGCTGATGGTCGAGGAAGCGCAGTCACCCGACCCGACGGCGACAGCCGAGCTCATCGGCCCAGGCCTCAGTGCCCTGCGCAAACAATTCCGCGCCGCCTACGCCGACGAAACGCTGCCGAGCTGGGACGACGCCGAGTTCGTCGTGCCGGTCATGGTCTTCAAGGACCAGAAGAGCTACGAGAACTACCGCGACCACGGGCACAAGTTCTTCCCGTCGACCGGCCTCGCAGCGGCCTTCTACACTTCGAGTGTCGACGAAGGGATCGCCGACTTCTGCCGCGGCACGCTTTACGTGTGGCAGGGCGCGAGCGAGTCGCAGTTCTACCACGAGCTCTTCCACGAGGCGACGCACCAGATCATGCACAACGCGGCGCAGTTGCCGCGCATGCCTCCGACACCGTGGCTCCAGGAGGGCATTGCCGAGTTCTGGGGCGCCTACGAGGGCAATCAGTACTCGGGCTACAAGTTCCGCCGTGCTCTCAAAGGTCGGCAAGGCACGATCTCGAGCGCGACGGATGCCTACTTCGCCTGGAAGGCGCAACAAAAAGAAGGCAAGGGAGCCGAGGACGGGGATGCAAACGCGAAGAATGCGAAGACCTTCCTCACGCCAAAAGAGTTCCTAGGCATCGACCAGATCCGCTTTGCGCGCGCCAAGAACGCGATCGAAAACGAAAAGGCAACGCCCGAAGACCAACTGATCGTGAGCACAGTCTACGCGCTCGGCTGGGCATGGATCTTCTACTCGCACGTCGGCCCTTCGAAGGCGTCCCTCGGTGAGCCGGGCAAGTGGACCAAGGCCTTCGAAGACGTGCTCGGCCTCGAGCTGCGCTATCGCTACAACCGCGACCGGCTCGCCGAGGCCTACGACATCAAGAGTGACGAAGATTGGGACAAGATCACCGATGACTTCTTCCTTTTCTGCGCTCGCAAGCTCCGCCGCTACATGAGTGGTGACCTCGACATTCCCGAGATGAAGTGATGCGGCGTGCAGCAACGCGCCGATAGCAACGAACGAAACGACAGACCCCCCACTTCCGAGACAGCCATGACCGAACGCGTCGACCAAATTCTCTCTTGGTACGAATCCGACTCACCAGGCGTGCTCGCCAAGCTGCGCACGATGCTCATGCATGGCCGCCTCGGCGGCAGCGGCAAGATGGTCATCCTGCCCGTCGACCAAGGTTTCGAGCACGGACCGGCGCGCTCGTTCGCGAAGAACCCCGCGGGCTACGACCCGCACTACCACTTCAAGCTCGCGATCGAGTCCGGCTGCAACGCCTACGCGGCGCCACTCGGCTTCCTCGAGCAGGGCGCTCGCACCTTTGCTGGCCGCATCCCGACCATCCTGAAGCTCAACAACTCGGACAGCCTCGTCTCGACGAAGGACCCTTGTCCGGCCGTGACGGCTTCGATCGAGGACGCCTTGCGCCTCGGTTGCTCGGCCATCGGTTACACGATTTATCCGGGCAGCATCGAGCGCAACCTCATGTACGAGAACTTGCGCATCCTCATCCAGGAAGCAAAGGAAGTCGGCTTGCCGACCGTGCTCTGGGCTTATCCGCGTGGAACAGCCCTGACCAAAGTCGGGGAGACCGCGACCGACGTCGTGGCTTACGCAGCGCAGATCTCGGCCCAGCTCGGTGCCCACATCATCAAGGTGAAGCCACCGACCGCTGACCTCGAGCAGGCTGAGGCCAAGAAGGTCTACGAGAGCGAGAAGATCGCGGTCGGCACGCTCGCCGAGCGTATCCGCCACGTCGTTCAGTCAGCCTTCGACGGCAAGCGCATCGTGATCTTCTCGGGCGGGCCCGCGAAGGGCACGGACGAGGTCCTCGAAGAAGTCCGGGCGCTCGCCGCCGGCGGAAGCTTCGGTTCGATCATGGGCCGCAACGCCTTCCAGCGCCCGATGAAGGACGCGATCACGCTGCTCCACCAGATCATGGACATCTACGCCGACGCGTGAGTCGGGCACTCTGCCCGGCTACGTCCCAAGGCAGCGGAAGGACAGCCGGGCTCGGGAGGCGCTTGAGATCGAAGCTCAGGATGCCGATCAGGGACATGACCCTAGAGGGCCTGGCCTCGCGCCGCCCCGAAGCATGTCCGAGCACCACCCAGCAAGCACGCAAGTCGACCTGAGCGCCGCGACGACTTCGGACCAGACCGAAGCCGCGCTCGCCGTTGCGCTCACGCTCGTCGACTACCTCAAGGCCTACGCGCTGTACCCAGCGGGTAATCATCGCGTCGCGACGAACTGCCAGCGCGTCGTCGACCAGATCCGGCAAGCCGTCGCCGCTGATCCCGCGCTGCCGGACCATCGCTTCGTCTTTCAAGGCGATGAGTATGTCACCGGCGAAATCCGCATCTCGTGCCAAAGCGATCCGCGTCTCGAGTGGTTGCGCGAACGCTTCGACCGCTGCGCGCTCGCGGGCCTGGCCTTCTCGCCGGACACCGAAGTCGATGCTTTGGCCGTCTTCGCTCAGCGCTTCTTCGACATCGTGCGCGAGCGACCCAAGAACCCTCAGTTCGACGACTACTGGGAAGAGTCGATCTTCGGAATCGCGCCGCTCGAACGTCGCTACGACGGTCAGTTCTCCGGCGACGCAGACTCGAACCGTGCAGACATAGCGGAGTGGCTGCTCCAAGGTTCCGACAGCAGCAAGCTCTTGACCGAGATGCTGCGACGCAGCTCGCGCATCGCCAACCGCATCGAGAGCATCGAAGGCCGCCTTCGACAACTCGCGGACGAGCGCGAGAAGTCCGGCACGAGCTACGAAGGAGTCGAGGTCGATGTCCTCGAGCAAGTCCTCAAGACCCTGCCCCTCGAGGTGCTCGGCGACGGGCCGACGATCGTCAAGATCGTCGACGAGGTGCTCACGAAGCTGGAAGAGAGCATCGCCAACAGCGCGCTCGAGACCGGCACACTCGAGCTCGGCAAGCTCTTGGGCTCGATCAGCCAGCGCTTCTTCGCGTTGAAAGGTGATCCGAATGCGCCCAACACGAAGCCGAAGAAGCACGAGAAAGAAGCGAAACGAGAACTCGGTCATGCCGGCGACGAGCGCATCACGGACGACACTTCGCTGCTCTTCGATGAACTCGCGACCCTGCCACCCTGGGAGGGCATCGAGCTGGGCGAAGAGAGCGAGGAACAGCTCGGTGAGATCTACGCGGTCTACCTCACCTTCCTCGTTCACGTCGACGAGCCGCACGCGCTCACGCGGATTCGCCGCCTCTTGCGCGGCCTGCTGTCGCGCGAAGAGGCGATCTTCCCCGCCGTCGCCGCCAACTACTTGACGTGGTGCGAGTCACAAGCCGAAGAGCATGGTGATTGGACGGCCTTCGATCGCTTCGTCGACCTCGTCGAAGAAGCCGGTTGCCCGGAGCTGCTGACCGAACTCGGCCAACTCGAACTCGGCAGCCTGGTCCAGCGCTTCCCGCGCACCTTCTTCGCCTTCGTCGACGCGACGGATCCTCGTCGCAATCCGCGGGACGCCGAGAAGCTCTACCAGTTGCTCGAGCTCCTCGACCCGGACCGCATCACCGCCGCCGAAAAGGACCTGCGCGATGGGCTCCAGAAGAAAGACCGCGCCGAGAAGATCTTGGCCGTGGCTCGACCGCGCATCATGCCCTTCCTCCAGATGCTGCTCACACAGGACCGTGAGCGGTGGATGCCCATGGCTGCCAAGTTCATCTCGGAGCTCCCGACGCAGCTTTCCGAGGCGGATGTCTTCCGCTTGCTAACGCCGGACGAGCTGCCCCCCGATTGGACGGCGCTCTATCTGCGAGCGGTCGTGGACTCGAGCGCGCGGACGACTTTGCGGGCCAGGACGGCAGAACTCGTAGCCGACTACCTCGACACGACGGCCTTCGATCCTGCGATGGTCGACGCGCGGCTCTGGGGGATTCAGCTGCTGGGTCGCCTGCCCTGCTCGAGCTCCACGAAGGCCCTTCATCGCATCCTGAGTCGCAAGAAGCTCTTCGGCATGAAGAAGGAAGATCCGGTCGTTCGCGAAGCGGCGGAGATCTCGCTCAAATCGATCGAGGCGGCGTTGTCGCCAGGAGGTCGCCGTGTGTGATGTCGGCTATGACCAGGAAGCTCTCGGCGGTGTCGATGGCTTCCTCGACGAACTCATCGTTGCGCTCGTCAATGGCCGGGTTTACTCGGAGACGCACCCACGCCTTCGCGACACGCTGAGCGGTCTCGTCAAGCGCCTCGAGCAACACGCTGCGTCAGCTGCAGGCTCCTCGATCGAAGTCGGCGTCGTTGACGGCTACCTCATCCACGACGGAAGGCCGTTGATGTCGGCGACTTTGTCCGCCCAACGGCTCATCGACCCGATCACGCGCGCAGGCAGTGGTGGGCTGATCTTCGACCGCGGCGCGAGCTTCGAAGACTTCGTCGCGATCGTCCGCCTTCTCAACGCGCGGCCGCAGGAGCAGGGCAAGGACTGGTCCGAGGCCAACACGATCCTGGAGAAGAGTGGCTGTCGACGCATACGCTTGCTGCCACCGCTGAGCCTCGCGAGCTGCGCGAAGCGCACCGAGGGCTTCGGTGACTCACAGCGCGTCGAGACCGAGCTGGAGCTGCCGCTCGAGATCTACCAGGGAGTCATCAATCTTCTACAGAGCGTGAGTATCGCTGTCTGCCGCGGCAAGAGCTTCAAGCTCGACACCGTGCGCGGCGAGATCGAGCGCATCATGAAGCGCATCGAAGTCGACCCGGCATCGATGCTCGAGGTCGCTCGTTACGAACAGTACGACGCCTTCACGTTCGGCCATTCGGTCCGCGTGTGCTTCCTCGCCGTCATCTTCGCGAAGGCGCTAACACCCGACCTGCGCTTGCAAGAACGCGTCGGACTCGCCGGCCTCCTGCACGACATCGGCAAGGCGAAGGTCCCCTTCGAGATCGTGCACGCGCCCGGCCGCCTCAGCGAAGAAGAGAAGCTCGAGATGCAGCTCCACACGGTGCACGGCGCGCGCACGCTGCTCGACGTCGGCGACGCCGACCCTGTCGCGGTCGCGACGGCGTTCTCCCATCACAAGACGATGGACGATCGTGGCTATCCGAAGACGGGTTTCTGGGCACCGCGCAGCCCGATGACCAAGATCGTCAAGATCTGCGATGTCTACGAAGCACTGACCGCCGTGCGTCCGTACAAGCCTGCGATGTCACCGGTTCGCGCCTATCGCATCATGCTCTCGATGCGCAACCACTTCGACCTGCCGCTCCTACGTCGCTTCATCGAGACCAATGGCATACACCCGGTTGGCACCGAGGTGCGGCTCAACACCGGCGAGTTCGCTGAGGTCGTGAAGCAGACCGACGACCTACATCGACCGATCGTGCTCTTGACCAAGGATCGCGAAGGCAACGAGCTCGACGTCCTCGACCGCACACGCTTCGACTTGAGCGGTGACGCAAGGACCGAGCGTTGGGTCGCGCTCGAGCACGAACCCGCGCTCGAGGTCGTCGGCGCCGAGGCCTGACTGCATCCAGGTCGCTCGAGCGCCACGGCGGGCCTTCGATTCGGGCATGGGCTCCTTCCTACCTCCTCGACGTACCTAGCGACCGTCGCCGTGCAACGTGAGGACCTCTGCTCTTGACCCGACGGCCTCAGCGCGGCTAACCTGCTCGCCCGCCGAGGACTCTCACGAGGGTCCGGAGCGCCCAGCCGCCCTGGGGCAGTTCACACCAGGGGCCGTTAACTCAGTTGGTAGAGTGCGACTATCACAAGGTCGAAGTCACTGGTTCGAGTCCAGTACGGCCCACCAAGCAAGAAGCCCGGTTCAACACGGTTCGCCGTGCGCCGGGCTTCGTCATTTCTGGACCACGCCTTGTCTTCTCAAGGTGGCAGTCGTGCGACAGGGCGTTAGGTGATGCGTAGGGTCGTGACTCGTATCTCTTCTTGCCTGCGACGGTGCAGGTTCACACGGCAATACATGCCATGCATCTGTCCCACAGATGTTCCAAACGCCAGAGACAGGAAGAGAGAGATGATCCGACTGATGCTAACGACCGCCCTCACCGCCTTTACTTTCACGACCCTCGCAACGACGGCAACGGCCCAGCGCGGCGGTGACAAGGCGATCGACAAGATCTTCGAGCGCCTCGACACGAACAAGGACGGCAAGATCACGAGCGAAGAAGCCGGCGAGCGCTGGGCACGCCTCAGCAAGGCCGACACGAACGAAGACGGCGGCGTGACCAAGGACGAACTCGCGGCGAGCATGAAGAACCGCAAGCGCCGCCGCTGATTGAAGCTGATCAATCGATCACAGGCACAGAGCAACCAACGGCCGCAGTGCGGGCACGCGGAATCGTCTGCCCGCTCGAGACTGCATCGAGAGCTGCACGGAGATCATGCGTCCGTGCAGCTCGTCGCTTTTGTCCGAGTTCGGCCCATTGATCGTCGATGCGCCCTCGATAGGCGAGCTCGGCTCCGCGAAGCACAACAGCGACTTCGGGCGTGATCGTGATACCCAAGGCGCGCACGAAGGCATGCTTGGCATCGATCAGGATCGGGGCAGCATCTATGCCGTAAAGGCGTGCGTGCTCGCGCGCCGCTTCCACAGTGAGGTCGGGATCGACGTGCACGATGTAGAAGTCGAAGCCCTTGCTCGCATACGCATCGATGATGGCGCGAAGCTCTGGCGCATAGGCATTGGCGATCGGACAGTCCGTCGTGATGAAGAAGAGCACGTTCGCGCGCGCTTCGCGCTTCGGCTCGAGCGGTTGCCGCCGTTCCCCGCTCAGGTCCACGATCGACATTGCGCGCTCGCCGGCCGGATCGCTCGCCACAGTGCACGCGCCGACCAAGAGGCAAGCGAGAGAGAGCGCGCTGCGTCTCATCGCCGACGTCGCCCGTTGCGCCCGCCGAGCGCTTTGACGAGTTCATCGACCTCACTGTCCTCGAAGGTCCCATTGCCGTTCGCGTCAAAGCGCGACACCATCACCCACAGGCGAGCCGGTACCTCCTCGCGCTTCACGATCCCATCGGCGTTCTGGTCATAGCGCGCGACGACACGACGGCGCGCGCCCCGCACGGCGCTCGCCCGCATCTCCTCGCGCTCGCCGCTCTGGAACAGAGCTACGTCTTTTTCCTTAGCGGTCACGCAAGTGAAAATGAGCGAGCCCATCTCGTCGGTCGACTGCAGACCCCAGCGCACATCCCGCGGTGGGTCGAAGGGGTTCGAAGCATTGGACGCGCTGTTGTCGTAGTGCAGCGTCGCCTCGATGACGCTGCCCTTGGGCAAGGCAACGGGTTGCTTGTAGAAGTAGGCGTTCTGCCAATCGAAGTCCCACTTCGGAATCGAGATCAGCTTGACGACTTCGCCATTCGGCAGCTTCGCCGAAGCCTTCATCGAAGTACAAAGATAATGCGCGTGACCCCAAGCACCGACCAACTCGATGTCACACGGGACGACGAAGCGGTCCTCGACGACATAGTCGCTGCGCCCGGCCGGGATCTCGATCCCCCAGAGCGCGCCGTACTGCGGCGGGACCTGGAAGTCGATCAAGGTCCGCGCCGGAGCCTTCTTGGCGAAGAAGATGCCGATCTTGGTCTTCTCGGCCTCTTCCTTGCCCGATGGGTGGAAGTGTGAAGAGAGCACGATGACCGCGCTGCGCGAAAGCGGACGAGCCAGCCCGTCGGGCAAGCGTCGCGGCGTGCCGCCGACGGCCCACGCCCCTACCTGGCTGCTGCCGCGAAAGTTCATCTTCTTGAAGCCCGGCTGCCCGCTTCGGTCCTGCGCTTCGAGGCGCTCCGCTTCGCCTGTCTTGTCCTCGAAGATCAGCGTGTGGTGCAAGACCGACCGTGAACTCGGTCGCACTTCGATCGCCTCGATCCACTTGTCTTCATCGAGTTCGAGCGGCAAGACGAAGTTGCGGTAGATGTCGGGACCAGAGGCCGGCACGACGAAGGACTCGGCCATCTCGAGGACGAGGTCGGGCTCGCCGAGTTGCCAGCCATCGACGAAGCGAGGCAAGCCAGGCAGCGCGGCCTTCGAACCTTCGGTCATGCCGCTCGCGACCCACTTCTCGATGACCGCGATCTCACGGTCACTGAGTCGCCTCGCATCATGAAAGTCACCCCAGCCCTCTTCAGGATGCCAGGGCGGCATGTAGCGGCTCTTCGTCACTCGTTCGATCGTATGCGCGCGCTTCTTCGCATCCTCGTAGCTCAGGAGGGCGAAGGGACCGATCTCCCCCGGTCGATGACAAGAAGCGCAGTGCTCGTAGAGGATCGGAGCGACGTGCTCGGTGAAGGTCGGTCGATCCGGCAC
Organism: uncultured bacterium; assembly: GCA_937858895.1. Lineage (GTDB taxonomy): Bacteria > Planctomycetota > UBA1135 > UBA1135 > JACKHW01. The sequence goes on from CALLZN010000263.1 coordinate 31,616, forward strand.
GCGCGACTCGGCTGTGGGCGCGGGGGCAGGACCTTGAGCACGCAGCAGTGAGTGGCAAGGCACGAGCAGCACAACGCTCGTTGCAAGGCGAAGCAGGGCGTTCGGGATCATGTCGACTCCTTGTCGTGAGCACGGGAACGGGGACTCATGGCATGTGCCCAATGCGAACAATGAGAGCAAAGCGAGCACAAGAATGGCCTCGGACTTTTCTGAAGCTGAGCTATATCGGTTCTGGCACGTGCGGAGCCGACTTCGTTTCGTGGGGCCAGCCCCCCGCGACTTCCGCTCAACCGGAACAAATGACCGCCAAGATCCTACTCGTAGAGGACGACGTCGAACTCGGTAAGCAGATCGTCGACACCCTGCATCGCGAAAACTTCGAACTGCTCTGGCTGCGCGACGGCAGCGCCGCGATGCAAGTAGATCCCCAAGTTTTCGGGCTCATCATCCTCGACCTGATGCTTCCTGGTGCCTACGGCCTCGACGTCCTCAAGCGCATCCGCGATAGCAGCGATGTCCCGGTCGTAATCCTGAGCGCGCGCAACGAGACGACGGACAAGGTGCGTGCGCTCGAGCTCGGCGCCGACGACTTCGTGACCAAGCCA
>CALLZN010000264.1 GCA_937858895.1 uncultured bacterium
GGATCGGCGAGTCCGCGCCGCCGATCATGCTCAGGCGTTCGGAGGGAATGCCGCTGAAATCGAAGCCGATCGCGGCCATGTCCGCGTCCTCACGATTCATCGCCCCGACAAGCGCAATGCGCTCAACCTCGCCGTCGTCCGTGCGCTCGAGGCGGCGCTCACGCGCGTGCGCGAGGATGCGTCGGTTCGCGCCGTCGTCTTGACCGGGCACGGCGACAAGGCCTTCGTCGCGGGGGCCGACATTGCCGAGCTCGAGCAGCGCGGCGCGGCCGATGCGCACCGTGGTTTCAATGCTGCGCTCTTCCTCGCGATCGAAGAGCTCGATGTTCCCGTCGTTGCCGCCATCCGTGGCTGGGCGCTCGGCGGCGGCATGGAGATCGCGATGGCCTGCGACATCCGCATCGCCGGTGAGTCCGCGCGCTTCGGCCAGCCCGAACTCCAGCTCGGCATCCTGCCCGCGGCCGGTGGCCTGCATCGTCTGCCGGCCCTCGTCGGTCTCGGGGTCGCCAAGGATCTCGTGCTGACGGGTCGCATCATCGACGCGAGCGAAGCGCTGCGCGTCGGCCTCGTGAGTCGGGTCGTCGCGGACGACGTCGTGCTCGAGGAGGCCATCGCGGCGGCGACGACGATCGCAGGCATGCCGCGGCTCGCCGTCGGGCTCGCGAAGCGCGCGATGAATGCCCTGTTCCGGGTACGACCGGATCTCGCCTTCGCCCTCGACTGTGCGGCCCAAGGGGTGCTCTTCGAGTCGGACGAGAAGCACGAGCGCATGCAGGCCTTCCTCGCGACGCAGGCAGCCAAGAAGAACAACTGAAGCCGGAGCACGAACATGAAGCACGAGATCCAGCGCGTCGTCGTCCTCGGAGCCGGCACGATGGGGGCCGGCATCGCCCAGGTCGCCGCCGCTAGCAACAAGGACGCGGTCCTCTACGACATCGACGAGGCCGCCGTGCAGCGCGGCATGGCCAACATCACGACGAGCCTCGACATCGGGGTCCAGAAGGGCAAGGTCTCGGCTGCGGAGCGCGCGGCGACGCTCGCGCGCATCACCGTGACGACCGACCTCGAGCACGCGTGCCAGGGGGCGGATGTCGTGATCGAGGCCGCGCCGGAGTCGATGCAGCTCAAGCTGCGCATCTTCGGCGATGTGTCGAGCTTCGTCGGCGAGGACTGCTTGCTCGCGACCAACACTTCGTCGCTCGCCGTCAGTGAGATCGCCGCTGTCGTCGCGGCGCCCGAGCGCTTCTGTGGGCTGCACTTCTTCAATCCGCCGCCGCTCATGAAGCTGCTCGAGATCGTCAGGGCGGACCAGAGTTCGGAGGCCACGATCGCTACCGCGCGCGCCTTTGCCGTCGAGCTCGGCAAGGAGCCGATCGTGGTCAAGGATGCGCCGGGCTTTGCTTCGTCGCGCCTCGGCATCGCCCTCGGTCTCGAGGCGATCCGCATGGTCGAAGAGGGCGTCGCGAGCGCCGAGGACATCGACAAGGCGATGACGCTCGGCTATCGGCATCCGATGGGGCCGCTGCAGTTGACGGACTTGGTCGGCCTCGACGTGCGCCTCGCGATCGCTCGCTATCTCGAGGGGAAGCTCGACGATCGCCGCTTCGCCCCGCCGGCCCTGCTCGTTCGCATGGTCGAAGAAGGTCGACTCGGCAAGAAGAGCGGGCGCGGCTTCTACGACTGGTAACGCGCGCTACGTGCAGCGGTCAGGCGAGGACCTTTTCGGTCAGCGTCTTGATCTCTTTGAGGTCGCGGTAGCCCATGAAGCGATCGACCTCCGCGCCGTTCTTGAAGAAGATACAGGTCGGCACTCCTTGGATCCCGAAGCGGATCGCGGTCTGCCGTGCCTGGTCGATGTCGACCTTGCGCACGAGGAGCTTGCCTTCGTACTCTTGGGCGACGGCTTCGATGACCGGTGCTAGCGCCTTGCAGGGCTGGCACCATGTCGCCGAGAAGTCGATCAGGACCGGCGTCGCGGATTTCTCGACGGTCTCTTGGAAGTCGCTGTCGTTCAGTTCTTGCAGTCCTGCCATTTCGTGCATGCCTCGAAGGAATGGGCGCCAGTTTGGGATGATTCGTCCGCGTCTCAAGAGCGAAACGAAGTGGACGTGGTGGGAATTCTGTCACGCCCCGGCGGCGGACGCAGTGTCGCGGGCCAGAATGGGACCTCGAGGTTTCTTCATGAGCGCAACTCTCTACTTGCGGGCTGGATCGCCTGCGCCTTCTATCGCAGCCCAGGACTACGCGACTAGGAAGACGAACTCGCTCGACGAGCGCCTCTCGTCGAGTGGGGCTTCGATCTTCATCTACTGGATCAAGTCCGAGTGTCCGACGTGTCGGCTCGCCTTGCCCTTCATCGCGCGCATCGCGCGGGTCGCGCCGCAGCGCGTCTTCGTCGTCATGCAGGATGATCGCACGGCGATCGCGTCGGTCGTCCAGGCCTATGGGTTGCTCCCGGATGTGATCGCGAGTGAAGAGGCGCCCTACACGAGCGCCGATGCCTACGGCATCACCAACGTGCCGACTTGGTTCGAAGTCGCGCGCGACGACGGAGGCAAGCCCGTCGTGAAGGACTCGGGAATGGCCTTCGTCCAGAAAGACCTCGAAGGCCACTTCGCCGCGGTCGGCGGGGGAGCGTCCTTGTTCAGCGAAGAAGAACGCGCGCGATTGCCTGTGCTCCAGCCCGGCTGAGGGTCGAAGAACAAGAATCCCGTTCGGTCGAACGGCTGATTGAGAGAGAGGGCTGTGCCGCCAACGAGGTGAGTCGTGAAGCTCGTCGCGCTTTCGATGCTCCGCAACGAAGAGTTCTGGTGTTGGTATGCCTTGACCGCGGTTGCGCCCTTCGTCGAGCGCATCTTGGTCTTCGACAACCACAGCGAAGATCGCACGGTCGACATCGTGCGCTCGATGCGCCACCTCGGCGGTAAGATCGAGCTCATCGAGGGCTTCGGCGGGGCGAGCGAGCACGAGAATCGGGCCGCCTGCCTCGAGAAGGCGAAGGACGCAGCGGCGACGCACGTGCTCTTCCTCGACGGTGACGAAGTGCACGCGGACGCTTACCTCGGCTTCGCTCGGCGCCTGCTCGAGATGGCCGAGCACGTTCCTCCATTGCCGCTCCCGCCCAGGAACCACGGCGTAGCCTTTGACCATCGTCCGACCGATGGTGCCGTGGTCCGCAACTTGGGCTTCCGGCCGCTGCATCCTGGCTTCGAGGGGCCGGCCACGTGTATTCCGCAGGACCTGGCGGGCCGCGACGACGACCACGGTTGCTACAACTTCGCGGTGCGCATCGCAGCGCTCGACGGCCTCATGAGCAATGGGCTCGAATGGGGGCAGCACGGCTATGTCGAGGGCGATGGCATCTACTTGCAGTCGTCGCCTTACACCTTGTGGTTTCCGTCGCTGCGCTACTGGCACATGACGCACCATCCGCGTTCTTCGAAGCGCGCGATACCCGGCCATGCCTGGGTCCGTCCGGTCAACGACTTCGGTAGCCTGCCGCTCTGCTCGCCGGCCAACTCGCGTCCTTCTATCGAGTTGCCCAGGGTTTTCTTTCGGCCTGATGGTCCGTCGAATCCGACGCTCGAGGCCTGGGGTCTCCGCGCGGCACGAAGTCTCGGCACGCGCAACTGAAGTCCAATCCCGAAACGGCCGATGAGCGAGGTTCCGACCGTCGCATCGGCGCTTCCCCAAGGGCGCGTCGGCGGCTCGCCAGCCTTATCTCGGATTTCAAGAAGGCCGGTGCCGATAAGGGCGGGGACGAGGGAGCACCATGCGATACCGAGATCATCATCTGCCCGGGCAAGCCCGCCTTCCTCAGCACGCGCTGGTGGCCGAACCGCCTGGTCTCGGCCATGAACTCGCGCGACGGTCCGAGCGCGGCGTGGCGCTCATCATCGCCATCTTCATTACGATCTTTGGAACCGGCCTCATCCTGTCCGGCTTGATCTCGATGAACGGTGTCGAGAAGGAGGCGCCGGTTGGCTATCGGCTCGGCAGTCAAGCGCGTCAGTTCGCGACCGCGGGCTTGATCGACGGACTCGCCTGGTTCCGCCGGCAGACGACGCAGCCAGTCACGGCATTTGATCCGCGGCTCGATATGGCGGTGACGCCGCCGATCATCGACACGATGGACCCGAGTATCGGCGTCGTGCGCGAGTTCGAGATCTCTGGCGGTGTCTGGGGGCGCTATGAGCTGCGGCGCTTCGTGCCAAACGTGTCGCCTGCGATCGCGGAGGTCGCTGATATCTCGACAGACCGCGGCGCGGCGAGCGCCGGAACGGTCTGGCGTCTCGTCAGTCGTGGTTTTGTCTTCCGCCGCACCGATCCAACGGTCGCCTTCAATGTGCAACCAAACTACGTGCTCGGGCAGGAAGTCGTCGACGCGGAGATCCGTCGCATGACGCTGGCGCCGCCCGGCCAAGCCGCCCTCTGCTCGCGCCGCGCCGATAGCGTGACGATCGGGAGTCGCGGTCGTATCCGTGGTGGAAGCGCAGTAGGGATTGTCTACAAGTCATCCACCGGTTCGATTTCCAACTCCGGTCAAGTCTCCGGAATACAGAGCCACACTGGGCTCGCGGCTTACGCGGACACCGTCCAAGCCATTTTTGGCGTCACGGCCGCCGAGCTGCGCACACTGGCGGACGATCGCATCACGACGTCGGCGGCATTCCCCTTTCCGATTCCAGTCAATCAAGTCATCTATGCCGAGACCGACCTCGTCTTCGATTCGACGAGGCCGTTGCGAGGGCTCGGTATTGTTTATGTCGACGGAAACGTGACGATTCAGTCGGGCTCGAACTCGTTCTTCAACGGGCTGCTCGTCGTGACGGGGAATTTGACGGTCAACGCGCCGGCGCTCATGCGAGGTTCGGTGGTCGTCCACGGGAGCGTGAACTTTCAGGGCCTCGGTGACTACTCCGAACTCGAGTACGACGACGGCGTCCTCAACTCATTGATGCAAGAGGTCGGTCAATACCGTCGGTCGTCGACGGTTCGTAAGACTCAACTTCGAGGGAGCGTCAAGCAATGAACATCACTCGACACAATCGCTCTGTTGGTTCAGCGCGTGACGGAGGTTTCACCTTCGTCGAGCTGGCATTCTCGATGCTCATCTTGGTCGCGGTGGCCTTGACCTTGGTGCAGCACGTCTCTGGCGTCTACAAGCGGAACACGAAGCACAATGATCGCGTTCGTGCCCACGCGATCGCGTCGAGCATCCTTGCTGAGCTCCAGTCTCATGTCAATGTGAGCGACAAGACATCGGCCTCGAGCCTGACCGCCTTCGACGACGGAACCAGCTACAATCCTGTGCTCTCGATCATGACGGAGGGCGGGACGCCCATCGCGCCCGACCACCCGTTGTCGAAGAACGAACTTGCCAACGGTCAGTGGTCGTGGTCGCGACGGGTTAGTGTTCGCGCCTTCCCTGGCATCAACAACCGCAACGTGCGTTACGTCACGGTCAAGGTCTATCGGCGCAAGCGCGGCTCGAACGACTGGGAACGGCTCGCGGATCTCTCGGGCGTCGTCAATTCGATCGGCTCGTCCTACCCGACATCCCAGGTCTTTGACGTCTACCTGCTAGCGCTCGAGAACATCCCTGGGTGGTGGGTCCACATGGACGCCATCCGTCCCTTCGTCGAGGCAAGCATCACCGATCTGGAGGCGCGCAACCCGGGCGCGAAGATTCGCACCCATTGGATCACGAAGGCCAGCTACGGTCGCAACCCGACCTACACGCCTTACGTCAACGTTGCGAACGACTCGAAGGCAGACATCCCGAACGTCTACTTCTACCCGGCGAAGATGCCATCTGGTTCGGCGAGTGCTTACTACTACGTGCCGGAGACCATGTCGGCTCGCTATCTACGTGATGGGGTTCTCGTCAATGGTTACGACGCGACGGAGAACACTCTGCCGTATGCGTTCGCAGATCGTTTCAACGCCGGCATGCGTTACGAGGACGAAGCCAACTACTTTGCGCTTCGAGTCGCGAGTGGCCTCGAGAGCCCTGCCGAGCCGACATGGCGCCTTCTGCTCGAGGACATGGCGAGCCGGCCTGAGCTCTACCACAACGCGATCCTCGTCAACCTACACGGCGAGCTGCTGCCGATGCCGTCCATTCGGAACTACTCGGACGCTGCCAAGGACACGCAAGGTCGGCCGGGTTTGCGAGTCGTGACGCATCCGGAGCGACTCTGGACACCGCGAAGCGACACGCCAGGTGCGTCGCAGGATTTGTCGTTGCGTGTCTACGCATATCGTACGGATCCGGATAGCGGAGCTGACTTCTTCACCAACAGCGAGCCGATCTCCATCCAAATCATGGGGGCCGACCTGACTGGTAACATCAATGGGGGCGGCCTCGGCGCGCCAACCTTGAACATCTCGATGCTCGATGGTGGTCCGTTCGGTGTGCCGTACGAGCCCTTCGCGCTCGCTCCGTCCTCGCCAACCGGCGGTATGTACTTCGAAGCGCGGTACGTGGATGATACCGGCAGCGGCGGCGAGAACTACACGCTCATCGAGCTCTACAACACGCCGTCCGTCTGCCCTGACGTCGGAGGTCAAGGACTCAATGCGGCGCATCGATTGTATGGCTATGAGTACATCCCGTGCACTGTCGAGAGCGCGAACGACTTCTCGAACGACCTGACCTCGGCTGTCGTCGGACCCAAGAACACCGCACGTTGGCGTATCACGGTTCCGGGTGGTGTGCTGGGACTCACGGGAACGCAGTGGGCTCTCCAAGATCAAATCGTCGAGATCCGCACGCGCATAGGCAACGACCTGACCACGGGTGTCATGTATCCGGCTCCGAACCAGCCGGAAAACGAGAGTCGCACCTATGCCTATTGGACGGCGAGTCGCGAACGGGTGCCATTTACTGAGCGCTCCCAGTTCACTGGAGACCCGCGGCACATGCCATACGCCGACTTGCAAAACAACGGCGCGTCGTTTCCCAACGCCTACAACTGGTTCTTCGACAACATGATCGACGGCAGTACGGATGCCCGCTGGTCATGGCCCGGCGTCGACCCCCATCGTCTACGGGATGGTTGGAACGGTCGCGTCGAGGTCGACTGGGGCCGCTATACCGAACTCCTGCGTACGGCGATCGTACGGTCCGAGGCGATCTACACGACCTTGACAGGGTTCTCCTACTACTACATCGGGATCGGAAACGAGATCGGCTACGACAGTGCCAACGGTTACCCGTCATCGATCCCGGTTAGCCTTATGCCCTATGCTTCGACCAGCTGGGGCTACGTCAATAACATCCTCGGCGGCAGTGGGCGCAACTCACAAAAGGTGATCCGGGCGTCTGGCGGCAGTCTCAACTGGTGGGGTCGCTACTGGCTCGGCGAGCTGTATCCGGACGAAGCCGTCGCTGACTGGATCGCCGGGTCTGGAAACTTGCCCTCAGGCAACAGCAACGGTCAGTTCCACCGGATGCAGGCCTACGACCTGGGCACAAGTGGCATGCCGTCGGGCACGAGGATCTTCCGGAGCAACCGAAACACCGGAGCCGAGGGCTGCGTCTCGGTCTTCAACATCGGGACTTGGTCGTCGACCTTCCACCATGTTTTCTCGAGCGGGAATGGCAACTTGTCTGGAGCCGGGCTCGATCTGGCGAACAACTACAACTTCCCGATGCCGGCATCTACGCCTATCAACCGCCCGTTCGGAATCAACCTCAATTACGATGGTTGGGTTGGCGACGACTTTTGGTACACGGCAGAGTTCCCGCACTACACCGCATCTATTGAGCGTACCTACTACACGAAAGGCACGCTCCAAGGATCGGCGCTCGTTGGGTTGACAAACCCAGCTGGAACGCAAACTGGGCACATCGTCGTCAACGGCTTGAGCGAGACCGTCGAGAGCGGCAGTGGCTTTATTGCGAAGTACGCGGTGCTCTCCTTGCTGCACTCGTTCTTCGAGTCAGGCAACCCAGCGCTCACGAACGCTTCGACACCGCTTCCGAAGGTCGAGATCACATACCCGACCGAAATCTCAGAGCTGCCGGCGAGCACCGCGAGCTTGAACGTCAACTACCGTATCGAGTGGCGACGCTGGGACGGTCGGAAGTATGCCACGTCGTTCTCCGATACCTATACCGGGGACGAGTCCCGCCTTGATTACGTCATCATGTATTCGCGCGATGGCGGGCAGACGTGGCTCTACGTTCAAGACGATACACCCGCCGTGGCTGGGCAGCGTCCCAGCAGCGGCACCTACATTGTCGCGGATGCTGGCGTCGGCGATGAGGCCTATCCCTGGGCGGTGCCTGCAGACCGTTTCGGCGAAGGCACCTACGTCGTGCGCGTCGAAGCCTACAGGCAAGGTGAAGCCATGCACTACTCCTACCATCAGAGCAGCTTCTACTTGCAGAGGTGATTGCCATGGAACAATCGTTGATCTCTCGCCCGGCCTCTCGGCAGTCCGGCTTCACCCTGATCGAGCTTGTCGTCGTCACGGCCCTGCTCGTGATCATGGCAGGCGTCGTGACCTCGATGGCACACCGCGGAAGTGAGGCACAGGAGTTTGTTCGGCGCAACACGAAGACGACGAACAAGACGCAGGCCATCGTCTCGAAGATCCGCGACGATGTCGCGAGCTCAGTGCGCCTGCTCTTCGACGACGCCGAGGGGGCGAGTTATCTCGCCGGTTGTGACTTGACTAAGTTCCCGCCGATCGCATCGACGCGGTTGCCAAAGATCAAGACCAGCGGCGGCTTCGGCAAAGACAGCGCGGGGAACGAGTATACTGGAAACTGTATCGCCTTCGTCAAGCAGGAACGCACTGACATCTTTGATGTCAGCGACACCTTCACGGCTCCCAAGCTTCACCGGACCGACATCTATCGCATTTATCTGTACTACTTACATCGTCGTGCGATGACGATGGTCAAAGACGATTCGGATCTCGATTTGATCCGATGGCGTTCGGTTGCCATTGTCGACTACAAGCAATGCGAAATGCTGGCGCCGGATGAGCTGCAACGGCTCTTGGTCCACCTCTACGAGGGGACGAATCCAGATGAGCCCGAGCGCCCGTTTCCGTCAGCCAGGCTGTTGTGGAAGCAAGGCGATGTCTTCCCTACTGCGGTGCGCCTCATCGAGAGCGACGGAACTACCTCGACGCCACCCGCGGGCTTCCTGATGCCAGCCGGCAAGCAGAGGACGATGCCCAGCATGTTGCAGGCCGTCGGGCTCGGTGTGGCGCAGAACAAGGCCGGTGTGACGAAGGGCATCAGTCGCTTCGCGATGATCGGCGCCGAATGGCTTCGAAGTGCAGGTCATCGGCCCGGCTTCGGCGCGTCAAGTGCTCATGCACTTCACTTTGCTCGGGAACCGTGGCGCCAAGATCAACAACTGGGTCGATCTGATGGCCGTGGCCGAGACCCGCGATCTGTGAGTGGCGCGCGTCAGTTGGAGCGCACTTCCTTGCACTGAGCGTTCGTGATCGAGATGGCGCCAGCGCCGACCGTGATCGCCTGCCCGGTGAAGACGAGGCCGACGAGGCTCGAGTTGTTCGGCGGCGTGAGGTTGAACTCGTAGCGGCCAAGCGCGCTGATCTGGCCAACGGTCAGCAGGTTGAAGTTGGTGAGCAACCAAGTGCCCATCGCGCCGAGTGGCAAGTAGGCGGTGTTGCTGGCGTTGCCGGTCAAGTAGACGGCCGCCGCGTGACCGACAGGCCCCATGACGTGCCAGCGGTCCGAGCGACCCAGGCGGATGTTCCCCATGTCGAAGAGCTCGGGGATGGTCGTCGCCGAGATGACGTTGAGGATGGTCTGGGTGCTCGTCGAGACATCGCGCACTTGGAGTTCGTACTCGATGTCCTGTTGACGGCTCGCGTCGTGCAGAGCTTGCAGGTTGACCGTCTGGCTGACGAGCTCGATGTTCGTGCAGTCGAGGCGCCAGCGGTTCGTGTTTTGGATGGAGTCGATGTCGCCGCGGACGAGCTGCGTCTGGGCGCTCAGGGTCGTGGCCAAGAGGAGGGCGCCAAGGATCGAAGTGATGGTCTTCATGGTGGTCTCTGTTGGAGTCGTAAAGTCGCTTGCTGTGGTGGAATAGGCTTCGATGGCAGCGGGTCAGCGCCTTCATCGGCCTGGCTGGACAAAGGCAAGGCGCGTGCCCTCGTCCTGGCTTTCATTTAAGCCCTTGTCGCGCAGCGATTTAGATGTTGAGCTAGGCTTGGCCTGCCCGCGCGTCACGAGTCCAGTAATCGGACTCTGTGTCCAGGCCTGCGACCGGGGTCAGGCGCTGCCCTTCGCTGAGTCCGACCACTAGCGGGTCATAAGGTAATGTGGTCAAACGACTTGAGTCCAGATCTTGTGTGGGGGTCCAGGACTTGCATTCCAGCAGCAACATGAGCACGAGGAAAGCAATCGAGGCAGCGGACTTCCCGCAGCGCTTCCAGGACCTGAGCGTGCTCGGCGCAGGCGGGCAAAGCCGCGTCTATCGCGCCTTTGACTCGGTGCTCGGCTGCCCCGTCGCTGTTCGCAAGATGGAGGTGGAGCACGCTTGGCGAGAGTTCTCGTTGCGGGCCGAACTCCGCCATCCCTGCCTCGTGGCGGTGCTCGATGTCGCCGAGGATGAGGCGTTGCAGGCGAGCGGCCAGGCCGTGCTGGTCGAGGAGGTCGCGAACGGCCTTCCCCTCCCGAACTTCGCCGCATGCAGCACAGAGCGTGTGCTCGTTATCGCGCGCCAGCTTCTCGCAGCCCTTAGCTACCTGCACGACCAGGGAATCGCGCACCGCGACATCAAGCCTGACAACCTCGTCATCGGTCCGGATTCCGTGCCGGTGCTCGTCGACTTTGGTCTCGCCGCGCCCATCGACTCCGATGTCACATCGCGTTCCGGCACGCTCGGAACTGTCGCGCCCGAGGTCCTCGATGGGACCTTCGATCCGCGCCGCGCCGATCTCTTTGCGCTTGGCACGACATTGCTCGCGGCGACGACCGGGCAGGCGCCGCATGCGATGTGGTCGGTGGATGCCCGAGCGCTGCGCGCTGCCATCGAGGCTGTGGACGCCGACCTGCGGCCGCTCCTGCTGGGCCTGACACAGACATCGAAGGCGGCGCGCTTCCAGTCGGCGCAAGAAGCGCTGCAGGTCCTCGAGCGCGTGTCACGAGTCCCGCTGGGGTCGGCGCGCACCTGGCCGCTCGTCGGGCGCACCGCCGAGATCTCGGCGATCGTCGAGCACTTCCGAAGTGTCGATACAGCGACCTCCTCGCGACGGTCGGTCGTGCTCGTCGGAGGCATTGGCTCGGGTCGCCGGGCACTCGCGTCTGCTGCTGCCAAGCGCCTTCTCGCGACCACACGCCGTGCCGTGCTCATCGAAGCGGTGCTCAGCGTCCAGGACCTCGCGAAGGTCGTTGGCGAGCCGCGAACGATTCTCACGACCAGCGACCCGACTGTGCCCTGCCACCTCGCGGCGATTCTCGGTGACGAGGCCGTGCTCACGATCGAAGTCTCAGCGCTGAGCGAAGCGGCCGTCGCCGATCTCACACGCTGGCTCGCGGTCCCGGCCGAGGTCGACCCCGCGAGCGTGTATCGAGCGAGCGCAGGTGTAGCCGAAGCGCTACGCGCCGACCTCACCGGGGCCAAGGATGACCGCGTCATCGACCCTGCCGAGTCGTGGATCGCGCTGCGGGGGGCAGCGGTCGAAGGTGCTTCACTTTCACGATCCGTCGAGGAGATGCTCGTCGACGCCGCCATGCGAGGCTGCGTCGATCTCGACCGCGATGGGTCGTATCGCCTGCGCTCGCCCTCGAGGCGACTCTCGGTCCTGCAGGCGACGCCAAGGGAAGAGCTCCGCTCCCTGCACGCCGAGGCGGCCATGAACGGCGACCCTTGGCACCGAGCGCTCAGCGGCGATGGCAGTGAAGGCGTCCTCGACCTCGGCTTGGCGCAGCTAGAGGAGCAGGCGGATGTCGACGAAGTGGCGGTTTCGGTCGAGCACGCGCTCCGCATGCTCGGTTCCGAAGCCCTCACGCGCGACGCCTTCACTTCGATCGCCCGCCGCCTCATAGGGGCTGGCAAGCTCGACCTCGTTCTGCGCGTCTTCA
>CALLZN010000265.1 GCA_937858895.1 uncultured bacterium
CGACGATCCTGCCCGCCTCGACGCTGCCGAACTACCGCAACCTGCTCGAGCCCTATGGCGTGCGCATCAGCGACGCGTGGCTCTGGAACGGCGTGCCCGATCCGGCCGATGCGACCAAGTTCCGCTTCGGCACGCCGGAGTGTGCGCGGGTCGTGATCCAAGGCACGGGCCTGAGCGCGAAGCACCCGGTGTCGGCGCGTCTGCGCGAGCTCGGGCTCTCGGTCGTCCTGCATCGCGCGCGCGCGCTCGAGATCGTGGGCGGCGCGAGCGACGTGCGGGCGCAGTACTTTCTGTCGACGAGTCCCAAGTCCTTCGAGCGCGAGCTGCCGCGCGGCGACGCAATGCCGAGCCTCGCCGTCCCGGGGCCGGAAGAAGTCACGACGCGCCACTGCGGGCTCGTCGTCGAGTTTCCGAAGGCGAGCGAGGGTGCTGCTTCGAAGGCCGATGGCCGCCTCGCTATTCTCGGCGGCCTCGTCTTCCGCAATGGCGGCGACGCCTTCCTCGCGCGCTTCGGCGCGGCCGAGAGCCTCATGTCCCACAATGAACGGCTCGCGGTCTTGCTCGCCGATTGGCTCGTGCGGCAGGACGACAAGCTCAGCATCGCGCCAGCCGCGTATCGCGCGAGCACGATGGACATCACCGAGCCGCAGCTCGACCGGGCCGAAAGCTGGTTGCTGCGACGCTTGCCGATCGCCTTCCTGATCTTCGCGATCTTCATCTTGTTCTGGAGACGACGCGCGTGAACAAGTCGACGCTGATCGCCCTCTTCGTGCTCGCCGTCGTCCTCGGCGGGCTCGCCTACTTCGCCTCGGATGACAAGGAGCAAGGCGGCGACAGCTTTCGCCCCGGCACGCTGCTCTCCGTGCTCGGAGCGGAGCCCGACAGCTTCCGCATGACGAATCGCGACGGCACGAAGACCTACGCGCTGCGCCTCGGTGACCGCGGTTGGATGCTCACCGATCCGGTAGAAGACGAGGCGGAAGCGAGCCGCGTGCAGATGCTGCTCGGCCAGCTCCTCCACGCGGAGCGCAAGATCGGCTGGCCCGACGGCAAGCCGAGTCCGCGGCAGATCAGTGAGGCCGGCCTCGACGACCCGCTCGGGCGGCTCGTCATTGCTTCGAAGGATCGAGAGGTCGTGGTCGAGTTCGGCGCCGAGTGCTTCCCGGTCGGCTACCGCTTCGCCCGCGTCAATGGCGAAGTCTGTCGCATACCAGCGGGCATCGAAGAGGCCCTCGAGGCGAACCGCGAGGAGTGGATCAACTCGCTGCTCTTCTTGACTTCGGGCCAAGGTTTGCGTCGCGTGACGATGACGCGGCAGGACGAGGCGGGCGAACCGGTCTCGATCGTGATCGAACGCAACGCGAGCAATGCCTTCACGATCGCGCGCCCGGGCCAGGCGACCCCGCCGCTTCCGGCCGACCCCGAACGGCTCGGTGGCCTGCTCGCTTCGCTGCTCTCGGCGCGTGTGCAGCGCTTCCTGCCGAAGGGCGGCATCGCTGCGCCGGCGCCCCAGCCGTGGATGACGATCGTCGTCGACGGCGACCATGGCCGCGAAGAGGTCGTGCTGACCAGTCCGAGCCAGGGCACGGTCGACGCGATCAAGCGCTATCCCCAGACCCAGGAAGAGCGCCCTTCGCGCATGATCGTCGATGCCGTGCACTTCGAACGCTTCGTGCTCGAGTCGCTCGAGGACCTGATCTCGACGCAGATCTGGACGTACGGGCCAGCGGCGGCTTCGAGCATCCGCGTCGAGAGCGCGGGCGCGGATGCTGCGCCTGCCCTCGTCCTCGGCCGCAACGGCGACGAGGCCTTCACCCTCGTCAGTCCCAAGGCCGGCCCCGCGCATCCGCCTGCTGTCAACGCCCTCATCGTTGCGCTCGAGCGGACCAAGCTCGTGTCGATGGTCGAAGGGCGAGACGAGGTTGCGACAAAGGCCCTCGCCGTGCCGCGCTACAAGGTGCGTCTCGAGCCGCCGACCTCGAAGCCCGCGCTCGGCGCCTTCGAGGTGCGGCTCGGCGTCGCCGAGGACGGCAGTGTCTTTGCTCAACGCAAGGGCGAGGGTCCCGGTGATGGACAAGGAGCGGGCCTGATCTGGCTCGTCGATAGTCCGGACTTGGCGCAGCTCGCGCAGCCCTGGTGGTCCTACGGCGAGCGCGTGGCTTTCCGCTTCGGCTCGAACACGCGGCCGCTCTCGGGCATCGCCGTTCAAAGTGGCGGGAAGCGCATCGTCTTCGCGCCCGGCGACCAAGGTTGGGGGCGCAAGGCCGAGAAGAAGGCCGAGAAGATCGAGCTCGACCAGGACTTCGAAGAGGCGGTCTACGACTCGCTGCGCGAGCTCAAGTCAAAGGAGGTCGCGTCGGGCGAAGCGACGAGCTTCCTCGCCGGCCTCCAGCCGCTGGCCAAGATCGAGCTGCTCGCGACGGGTGAAGGGCGCGAGATCGTCATGGAGACCCTGCACTTTTTCGCCGAAGGCGAGGCGGGCCTCCTCACGCGACGTGAAGGCGACGCGATCGTGCACCGCCTCTACGAGCGCTCGGCGCGCTTGCTGCGGCGCTACTTCGAAGCGCTGCGCGGTTGACCGCGCAGCGGACTCACTTCACGACGATGTGCGCCGTGTTGGTCCAGGCCCACGTGTGCGGGAAGGCAGAGTCGACATCGAAAGAGATGCCCTGGATCGCGATCGAGCCCTTGAGCGCGGGGTCGTTGGGCAGCTTGAACGAAACGCTGCCAGTCTGGTCCGCACCCTTGTGGGCGATGGCGCCGAGCGAGATGAAGACCGCGCCATTCAGCGCCAGCGCGCCGACGTTGAAGGGGGCCGGCAGCGTGATCGGGGCGACGACCTTGTCCGACAGATAGAGCAGCGTGATCGCGTTGCCCTTGCTGCTCGGCGCCGCGGCGCCGAGATCGACCGTGCCGCCGGGGGCTTCGACGTCACCCGTGAGCCAGCCTGCTTCGAAGTCGCGGATCGCCGATGCCCGCACGTAGACGATGTGCGCGCCCGCGATGCCACCGTTGTTGGCCCAGTCCGGGGTGTCGAGCACGCGGATGGCGCTCTCAGCCGGATCGAGGTTGGACTTGAAGTAGAGGTCGGTGCCGAGCGACTCGGCGCAGAAGAGACCTTCGATGTCGCCGTCCGGGCCGTGAACCGGCGACGGCGAGTGGATCGCACCGCTCGCGCCGATGCGTGTTGCGATCGCGCGGGCCGTGCCCGTGACCGCGGGTGCCGTGAGCGTCGTGATGTCGAGCTCTTGCATCATGACCTGCGTGCCGGTCGTCCAGACCAGCTGCAGCTTGCCGCCTTCGTAGGCGAGCGCCGGGTCGACGTAGAAGCCGGCGAGGGTGATCGTGACCTTGACCGGTGCCGCAAACGCGACGCCGGGTCCGGAGCGCGAAGAGAAGTAGACGCCATCAGCGCGGTCGAAGACGCAGTACTTGCCCGTCGAGTCGAGCATGAGGCCGAAGTTGCCGGTGTTTGGGTTGAGTGCAGCGGCTTCGGTCGTCGCCGTCCAGGTGCCGTTGCCCTGGTCGTATTTACCGATCAGCAACGTCGAGCCGCTCGTGGCCGAGGCGGTCCAGACGCCAGGTCCATCCCCGGCGAGCTTGACGAAGTTGATGTTGCCGGGACCCGTGATGGCGGCGAGGGCGGCGACCGGCGCTTCGGCGCGGCTGATGCCAGGTGCGCTCTGTGCGGCCGCGAGGCCAGTGAGCAAGGGGAGAGCGACAATGAGGGACTTGTAGGTAGGCAAAGGGATGTGCTCCAAGGGAGAGTGCAGGTACTTCGAGTGCTAGCCCTGCGGGGGAAGGCTCGCGAAGCAGCGAGCCAGACAGATTCGCTGAGAGTACAGGCAATTGCCTTGCATCGCGCGAACATCCACCGGGGAATGCGGGAAGTCTTCATTTCCGAAGCTCCACCGAAGCGTGATCCCAGCGCGAGATCCTGTGTACGTGCGAGCATTTTCCCTGCAGGTCGAAGAGCCTTGTCTTGCGCGTGAACCGCCGCAACCAAGCTCCGTTCGCGCGCGCTTCATGTTCCTATTGCAAGCTTTCGCACCGTCGGCTGCGCGCGTCGTCCCGCTCGCGCGGCCTAAAGTCAGCCTTCTCGCTGTTACAGCGCTCTACTCGGTCCTTGGTTGCAGCGCCGGCGTCGCGAGCCTCAGAGCGCAGGGCAGCGAGCCAGCACCAAAGAAACAGGACAAGGACCGCACGGTCATCACGGCCACGCGTTCGCGCCTCAATCCCCTCGACGTCCCGCGCGGCATCACGACCTTCGATGCCGAGGACATCCGCGAGCTGCGCATGTTCCGCACCCTGCCCGAGACGCTGCGCGAAGCGCCGGGCGTCTCGGTCCAGAAGACGGGCCACGCCCAAGGCTCGCCCAAGATCCGCGGCTTGACGGGCTATTACACCCTGCTCCTCGTCGACGGCATTCGCGTCAACACTTCGATCTGGCGTAGCGGCAACGTCGAGTACTGGAACACGGTCGACCCGTGGTCGATCGAGCGGCTCGAGATCGTGCGCGGCTCGGGCTCCTTGCTCTATGGCAGTGATGCGATCACCGGCCCGGGCCAGGTCTTCGCGCGCGGACCCCTCGACTACGTGTCCGAAGACGACACGCGCACGCGTAGCGGCCTCGTCTTCCGTGCCGCGTCGGCCGAGAACTCCTTCTCCGAGCGCGTGGAGACGCGCGGGCGCGCTGGCCGCTTCGGCTGGCACGCTGGCGTGACCTACCGCGACTTCGGGCGTCTCGACGCGGGCTCGGGCATCGGCGAGCTGCCCTACACCGGCTACCACGACCTCGACATCGACGCCAAGCTCGGCTTCCAGCTCGATGACTGGCGCCTGACCTTGGGCTTCCAGCACGTGAACCCCGAAGGTGGGCCGCGCACGCACTCGACGGTCTTCGCCAAGTCGTGGCGGGGGGCGACGGTCGGCCGGGGCTTCTTGGGCGGCTTCGACCAGCGGCGCGGCCTGCTCTCCGTGCGGGGCGAAGGGGGAGTGCGGGGTGGCCTGCGCGCGGAGTTCACGGTGAGCGGCCAGCAGTTCGAGGAGAACGAGAACCGCGTTCAGAGTAACTCGCGGCGCCGCCTCACCGACGCCGAGGTCGACCAGATCGGCGTGCAGGCGCGCTTCGCCCTCGACTTGTCCGAGGACGCAACCTTGAGCTTCGGGACCGAGGGCTGGTTCGAGTTCGTCGACAGCGCCTTCCGCGAGTTCAACCCCGATGGCTCGCTGCGTTCGACGCGGCGACGCGGCGCGGTCGCGGACGAAGCGTCCTACCATCGTGTCGGCGTCTACGCCCAACTCGAGCAGGCGCTCGCTGACGACTGGCACTTGATCGTCGGTGGACGTGGCGAGTACACGGAGGCCGACGCCGACGAGGTCGACACCGACGGGACGAATGGTTGGTCGCCGCTGCATCGTTCGTGGCGGTCGCTCGTCGGCTCGGTCTCACTGCGCTACGACGCGAGCGAGAGCCTGCGCTACTTCGCGGGCGTGCATCAAGGCTTCCGCACGCCGAACCTCTCCGACCTCACGCGCCTCGATGTGGCCTTGTCGGGCGACCTCGAGATCCCGACACCCGATGTCGACCCCGAGCGCTTCCTGACCTTCGAGTTGGGGTCGAAGTATGACGATGGTTTGCAGCGCCTCGCGGTCACGGGCTTCTATCGGCGCGGCAAGGACCTGATCGACCGGGTCCCGACCGGTCGCATCGTCGATGGCAACACTGAGGTCACGAAGGCCAATGCGAACCAAGGTTACTGGGTCGGCTTCGAAGTCGAGGCCGCGACGGCGCTCGACTGGCTGTGGATCAACGGCGTGCCGCTCGACGCCTTCGAAGTCTACGCCTTCGGCGACTTCGTTCATGGCATCCAGGACGGCCTCGACCCGATCGATGCGCGGCGCATCCGAGCGCGGAAGTTGCCGCCGGCGAGCGGGCAGCTCGGACTGCGCTGGCGCGAGCCGAACGAAGAACGCTTGACGGCGGAGTTCTTCCTCCGCGGTGCCTTGGCGGTCGATCGTGACGACTACAACGCGTCCGAGATCCGCAACACCGAGCGCGTGCCGCCGGATGGGTCACCGAGCTGGGTCACCTACAACTTCCGCGCAAACTACCGGCTGTCGGACGCCGTGAGTCTCGGCCTCGCGGTCGAGAACATCACGAACAAGGACTACCGCATCTTCGACTCGGGGCTCAACGAACCCGGCACCAACGTCATCTTCACGATGCGCGCCGAGTTCTGACGTGGGGCTCTCGTGGCGGCGGCAAGTCGTGCTGCCGCCGCTAGAGTTCCTTCATGCCCTGGCGTCGTCGCGCTGCGCGCAAGCGCGCAAGAGCGTCGTCGCGAGGAAGGCCGTCGTCACGACCTTGACCAAGTCGAAGAGCTGCAGGCCCAAGAAACCTTGCTCGAAGGCCGTGGTCCACGAGAAGCCGCGGAGCACGAGGCCAAGCATGCCGCAGGCGAAGAGCGCCGCCATGGCCAGCGCCATGACGAGGGTCATGCGCACGAAGCCCGCTCCCTTGGACAGCGCGCCGGTGATCGCGGCCGCGACCGGAAAGCCGACCAGGTAGCCGATGGTCGGCGTCGCTGCGAGGTAGGCGATGCCGCCCATCCCGTTCGCGAAGACCGGCAGGACCGTGCCGGCGGCGAGGTAACTGATCTGGGACGCGGCACCCTTGCGCGCGCCGAGCAGGGCGCCGGCCAGCAGGACGAAGGGCGTCTGCAGCGTCACCGGCACCGGCACCGTCGGCA
>CALLZN010000266.1 GCA_937858895.1 uncultured bacterium
GCGCCGCCGCCTGAGGTTCGGTCCGCGGGAAGCCATCGAGGATCCAACCGCCGGCAGCCTCTTCACCGCGCTTACCCAGCGTCTCGAAGAGCATGTCGATGATCAGCGAATCTGGCACGAGGCGGCCGCTGTCCATGAACTGCTTGGCGGCAGCTCCGAGCTCTGTGCCCTCGCGGACGGCCGCCCGTAGCATGTCGCCGGTCGACAGATGCAGCAGCGCACCCTGACCCGCGAGCCAGGTTGCGTGGGTTCCCTTTCCTGCTCCTGGCGGGCCGAGGAACACGACGCGCCTTGCCTTCTTCGAGTTCGCACCCATGGTTGCCCGGCCTTTGCAGGACTCTTGTTGTAGCGCAACGTCACACCTTGTCGCGCCGTGGTGCCAGCAAATGACACCTTGGCGCCGCGTGTGGCGCAGCCTCCGTCACGTTTGCGACTTGCGGCCCCAGCCTGTTGGATTCTCGTGATCGCCGGTCTTCATGAAGCCCTCGTAGTTGCGCATGACGAGGTGGGCGTTGATCTGCTCGACAAGGTCGAGGGCCACCTCGACAACGATCAGGATCGATGTGCCGCCGAGGAAGTAGGCCCAGGTCTGGTTGAGCCCGCCGATCTGCTGTGTGATGAAGTTCGGCACGATCGCAATCAAACAGAGGAAGACCGCGCCCGCGAGCGTGATGCGTGTCATCACGCGTTGGATCATATCAGCCGTCTGCTGCCCCGGACGAATGCCCGGCACAAAGGACCCTTGCTCACGCAGGTTGTCCGCGATCTCCTTCGGTTGGAACATCATCTGCACCCAGAAGAAGGCGAAGAAGATGATGATCACACTGAAGACGACGATGTAGCTGAAACTCGTGTTGCTGTTGAAGGGCTCGCCGTACTTCTTGAGGAAGGGGATCTGCGTCAGCATCATCGGCACGATCATCAGAGCCGAAGCGAAGATGATCGGCATGACGCCGGCCTGGTTGACCTTGATCGGCAAGAAGTGACGCTGCCCGCCATAGACCTTGCGCCCGCGTGTTTGGCGCGCCTGCTGGATCGGGATGCGACGCTGTCCCTTCGTGATGTAGACGATGCAGAAGACGACGAGGACCCAAGCCAGGGCATAGAGCAGCATGCGTTGCACACGCTCGTCGAAGGTCGAACCCTGCTGCCCGAAGTAGCCGATGAAGGCCGCCGGGATGTCGGCGACGATGCCGGCCATGATGATGATCGACATGCCGTTGCCGATGCCGTGCTCGGTGATTTGCTCGCCAAGCCACATGATGAACATCGTAGCGGCCGTCAAGGCAATCATGACGCCGACGACGTAGGGCAGGCCCCACACTTCAGTGTAGACCAAGGGGATGCCCTTGGGAGTCGACTGGTTCAAGACGCCGAAGATCACGAAGAACGACTGCACGAGACAGATCGGGATCGTCGCGAGGCGCGTGTACTGATTGATCTTGCGCTGCCCGGACTGACCTTCCTTCTGCAGCTTCTCAAGGCTCGGGATCGTCTTCGCGAGGAGCGAAAAGATGATGCTTGCCGAGATGTAAGGCATGACGCCGAGTGAGAAGAGCGTTGCTGACTGCAACTGCCCGCCCGTCAGCGAGCCCATGAGGCCGAAGAGCCGACCGAGCGGACCCGAGCTGGCAATGTCCTCGAGGGCTTCGACGTTGACGCCTGGAATCGGCACGTGGAAGCCGATGCGGTAGACGAGCAGGATCCCGAGCGTGAGCAGGATCTTCTTGCGCAGCTCGGGGACCCGGAAGATGTTGGCAACGCCGAAGGACATGGGCTCAGTTCACCGTCGAAGCTTGGTTCGTCGCGTCAGCGCCACGCTTCTTGCGCACCGAGACCGGGGGCAGTGGAACCTCGACAACCGTTCCACCGGCTGCCTCGATCTTCTGCTTGGCGCTCTCGCTGAACTTGTGGGCGGTGACCGTGAGTTTCTTCGTGATCTCGCCCTTGCCAAGAACCTTGAGCAGGTTGGTCTCGGGCGAGGTCAAGCCGATCGCCAAGATCTTGCCAAGGTCGACCTCTGAGCCCTCATCGAAGGCCGCGAGGTCCTGGACGTTGACGATCGTGTAGCGAGTCGCGAAGTTGACGTTGCTAAAACCACGGCGCGGCATGCGCCGGTAGAGTGGCATCGTGCCCCCTTCGAACCACAGCCGGCGGCTGTAGCCCGAACGAGAGGCCTGGCCCTTGTGACCGCGGCCTGCGGTCTTGCCGTTGCCACTACCGATACCACGACCGACACGCTTGGGGCGGTCGCGCTTGATCCCGAGTGCTTTTGCTGCGGAAAGATCCATCAGAGATCGACTCCTCGAGCCTTGGCGATGGCCTCACGCGAACGCAGTTGCGAGAGACCGTCGAGGGTGGCCTTGACGAGATTGATCGGGTTGTTCGACCCGAAGGACTTGCTGAGGATGTCCTTGACCCCGGCCAGCTCGAGCACCTTGCGGACGCTACCACCAGCGATGATGCCTGTGCCCGGCGCTGCCGGAATCAAGCGCACGTGGCTCGAGCAGTATCGCCCCTCCACCATGTGCGGGATCGACGATCCGTCGAGCTCGACGCGAACGCAGTTCTTGCGGCCATCCTTGACCGACTTCTCGACTGCGTTCGGCACCTGCTTGGCCTTGCCATAGCCGATGCCGACGATCCCTTCTTTGTTGCCGACGATCGACAGCGCGCTGAAGGAGAAACGTCGGCCACCCTTGACGACAGCCGCCGAGCGATTGATCGCTACGACTTCGTCGACGAGGTTCAGATCGGCTGCCTCGGCCAGCGGAATGACTTCGAAGTTGCGCTTCGCCATGATCCTGCCTCAGAACTTGAGGCCGCCCTCGCGGGCGGCTTCGGCCAGCGCCTTGACGCGGCCATGAAACTTGTAGAAACCACGATCGAAGCGGACGCGTTCGATGCCCTTCTCCTTCGCGCGTGCGGCGAGCACCTTGCCGACCTCGGTAGCGACGTCGGTCTTCTTTTTCCCGCCGAGTCCATCGCGGAGTGACTTGTCCCGCGAGGATGCCGCGACGATGGTGATGCCACCTTGGTCGTCGATGATCTGGCCGTAGATGTTCTTTGCGCTGCGGAAGACCGTCAGACGCGGAAGATCGATATTGTCACGCAGCCGCCGACGCACGTGGAGACGCTTGCGATGGCGACGAGTGCTGAGACGCTTGAGTTGTTCGCGAGTCTTCATGATGTTTTGCTCCCGGCTCAGCCGCCCATCGTCTTGCCGGCCTTGCGACGCACGACCTCGTCCGAGTAGCGAATACCCTTGCCCTTGTAAGGCTCGGGCTTGCGCACACGGCGAATGACGGCGGCAAGTTCGCCTACAGCCTGCTTGTCGATGCCACTGATCGTGATCTTCTCGGGCGTCGGAACCTCGACACTGAGGTTGCTCGGAATCGGGATGAAGACCGGGTGTGCAAAGCCGATCTGGAGCTCGACCTGCTTGCCCGAGAGCTTGGCCTGGTAACCCGTGCCGTGGATTTCGAGCTGCTTGCTGTAGCCCTTCGTGACGCCGACGACCATGTTCTGCAACAAGGCGCGGTTGAGACCGTGGAGTGGCGAGAGCTCGACCTCGCGGCCCTCCTGCGGCAGGACCTGCAGGCGCTTGCCATCGACTTCTGCCCGGAGGCCCTTGTTGAGCTCGAGCTCGAGCGTGCCTTTCGGGCCCTTCATCGACACCTTGCGGCCGTCGACTTGGACGTCGACTCCGGAGGGTAGATCAATGGGCTGCTTACCGATACGTGACATGGAAGTGACCTGTTTTCACTGAACGGCCACGGCGTGGTTTCCGCCGGGCCTCGCTACTGACGAATCGTTGTCTGTGATTTTCGAAAACTCGTGATGCTCTACTCTGGCTGCTGCAGCGCGGCGCGAACCGCGATCAATAGACCGTGCAGAGCACTTCTCCACCGATTTTGAGTTCGCGGGCCTTGCGGTCCGACATGACGCCACGATTGGTCGTGAGGACCGTGATGCCGAGCCCACCGAGGACGCGCGGCAAGTCATCGACGCCGCGGTACTTGCGGCAGCCGGGCTTGCTGAAGCGCTTGATCTCGCGGATCACCTCGCGGCCGTCCTCATCGAACTTGAGGTCGATGACGAGGTGGATGAAATGTCCGTGCTCTTGCACGCTGTAGTCGCGGACATAGCCCTCGTCCTTGAGGACCTGGGCGATGTTCACCTTCATGCGTGAAGACGGCATCGTGACGGTCGCGGACTTGTTGCGCACGGCATTGCGAATGCGCGTCAACATGTCGGCGATTGGGTCGGTCATGCTCATCGTTGGATTCTCCTGTCTCCGTATCCTCGTCGTACGACTGCGGTGCTGGCTACCACTGCGCTCGCGCCTACCACGAAGCCTTGCGCACGCCGGGGATTTCGCCCTGGAGCGCGAGCTTGCGGAAGCAGCAACGACAGATGCCAAACTTGCGATAGACAGCTCGTGAGCGTCCGCAGAGCTGACAACGGTGCTGACGACGCGCCGAGAACTTCGGAGTCGCGTTCGCCTTCCGGATCAAACACTTTCTAGCCATGATTATCGATGCTCCTCTCTCGGTGCTGCGCCGTTTCTCGATGCCTTAGCGCTAGCCATCAGTGCTTGAAGGGCAGACCGAGTTCGGTGAGAAGAGCAAAGCCCTCCTCGTCGGACTTCGCAGTCGTCGAGATGGTCACGTCCATTCCCTGGACGAACTGGACACGGTCGAGATTGATCTCGGGGAAGACGACCTGCTCGGCAAAACCGACGCTGTAGTTGCCACGACCGTCGAGTTTCTTCGGCAGACCGCGGAAGTCGCGCAAGCGCGGGATCACGACCACGAAGAGGCGCTCGAGGAACTCATACATGATCTTGCCGCGCAACGTCACCTTGGCTCCGATCGGCATGCCCTCGCGCAAGCGGAACTGGCTGATGGAACGGCGCGCCTTGCAGATGATCGGCTTTTGGCCAGCGATCGCCGCGAGGTCGGCGACAGCCGCCTCGATGCGTGCCTTGTTCTCGACCGCCTTGCCGATCCCCATGTTGATCGTGACCTTTTGAATGGTCGGGATCTGGAGGTCGTTCTGGTAGCCGAACTGCGCCTTGAGCTTCGTGCGGACTTCTGACTTGTACTTTTGATGTAGGAGGTTCATCTAAACCCGGACCTCACTCGAAGAGCGTTCCGCATGGAACGCCGACTCGAACCTTCTTGCCATCGCGGACTTCGTTCCGCACGCGGACACCGCGCTCGAGCTTGGGGCTCCAGAGAGCGACGTTGCTCACGGCGATCGGCATCTCGCGCTTCTCGACGCCACCTTGCGGACTCTCTTGGGTCCGCTTGAGGTGCTTCGTGCGTTCGTTGACGCCTCGCACGCGAACCGCACCGATGGCCTCGAGGACCTCGATGACTTCGACCGGGCCCTTGCCCTTGTCCGCGCCGGAGATGATCGCCACCTTGTCGCCACGCTTGAGCCGGATGCTCGTCGCGCGCTTGTTGGGGCCTCGATTCAGTTTACGCATCAGACCACCTCCTGCGCGAGCGACACGATCTTCATGAAGCTCTTGTCGCGCAGCTCGCGAGCGACCGCACCGAAGATGCGCGTGCCGCGGGGATTGTTGTCTTTGTCGATCAGGACCATCGCGTTCTTGTCGAAGCGCACGTAGCTGCCGTCGGAACGCCGGACCTCTTTGGCCGTGCGCACGATGACGCCGCGAACGACCGTGCCGGCCTTGACATCGCCGGTCGGCAACGCCTTCTTGACCGTCGCGACGACGATATCACCGACCGAGGCATAGCGGCGGCGGCTGCCGCCGAGGACCTTGATGCACATCGCGGACTTGGCGCCAGTGTTGTCGGCGATGTCGATGAGAGTATGTAGCTGGATCATCTCATGCCTCCGTGTGCTTCAAGATGGCCAGGAGACGCCAGCGCTTCGTCTTGGACAAGGGACGCGTCTCTTCGATGCGGACGCGGTCGCCGATCTGGGCGCTATTGTTCTCGTCGTGGGCGTAGAAGCGCGTCTTCTCCCGATAGTACTTGCCGTACTTCGGGTGCTTCTTCAGGCGCGTGACATCGACAGCCAAGGTCTTGTTCATCTTGGCCGAGGAGACGATGCCTTCCTCGACGCGACGATGAGCAGCTTTCTCGGTGCCGACGCTTGCGGCGTTGTTCTCGGGGTTACTCATGTTCAGCCTTGCTGCGCTTGCCTTTCGCGCAGGACAGTGAGGATGCGTGCGACCGTTCGCTTGAGGTCGCGAACACTCGACGTCGCTGCCCCCTCGCCCTCTGGTTGAAAGCGGCGGTGGAAGAGCGCCTTCCGTGTCTCGCGCAGGTCGATCTTCAGCTCGTCGGAATCCTTTCCGCGCACTTCGTCGATCGGATGTGTCTTGTCAGCCATGATGGTGAAACCTCTACTTTGCCCGCACCTTGTTGTACGTCACCGCGTTGCACGTCACCTTGTGGACCGTCACCTTGTGGATCGTCGGGCTCATACGTGGCGACGCTGAACCAAGCGCGTCCGCACGGGCATCTTGTGAGCCACACGGTTGAAGGCCTTGCGCGCATCGTCTTCGGTGCAGCCGCCGAGCTCGAAGAGGATGGTCCCCGGCTTGATCACCGCGGCCCAAAACTCAGGCTCACCCTTGCCCTTACCCATGCGCGTCTCAGCAGGACGCGACGTGATCGGCTTGTGCGGAAACATGCGGATGTAGACCTTTGCGCCCGGCGCGTTGCGGGTGCAGGCGATACGGCCGGCTTCGATCGTCTTCGCCGAGATCCACGCCGGCTCGAGGGCCTGTAGGCCCCACTCGCCGAACGCAACCGAATTGCCGCGGGTCGCGCAGCCGCGAATGCGACCGCGGTGCACCTTCCTGTGCTTCACCCTCTTTGGCATCAACGCCATCGGTTCCTCCAGTTGCCCCCGCTCGGGAGCGCCTTAATCCTTGATGAAAATCTTGTTCGTTGTTGTGAAGAGCTGGCTGGACGATGCCCGTGCAGTTCAGCTCTCCGTCGTTTCAGCGCCGCTGTCGACGCTAGGAGTCGCCTCGTCTTGTCCTCGACGAGCACCGCCGCCACCGCCACGGCCCGGGCCACCGCGACCTGGGCCACCACGACCACCGCCGCCACCACCACCACCACGACCGCCGCGGTCTCCACCACGATCACCGCCGCCAGGGCGGCGACCTGCGCCCGCCCCGGCACCGAAGCGACCGGTCGTCACCGGCATGAGCTGGCGCACGGGCTTGAGACCGAGGCTCCGCTCACCCGGGTCGAGCTCGCCACGGAAGATCCAGACTTGCACGCCGATGACGCCGTACGTCGTGCGCGCGAGCGCCGTTCCGTAGTCGATCTGGGCCCGCAGCGTTTGCAGGGGTACGCGACCGTGCTTTTGCACTTCGGTCCGCGCCATGTCAGCTCCTCCCAATCGGCCAGACACGCGAACCTTGATTCCGGTCGCGCCAGCCGTCACCGACGATTCGATGGCCTTCTTGAGAGTGCGTCGGAATGCAGCGCGCTTTTCGAGCTGCTCGGCGATCGACTCAGCGACCAAGGTCGCCTCGAGCTCGGGCCGATGGATCTCTTGAATCTTGAGGCGAACCTTGCGACCCGTGAGCTTCTCGAGCTTCTCGCGCAGCTGGTCGACCTCGGCACCCTTCTTACCGATGAGACGGCCAGGCCGCGCGGTATGGATGATGACCGTGATCGTGCCACCGGCGCGCTCGATTTCGACCTTCGGGATCGCCGCGTAGGAGCAGTTCTTCTTGATGTACTTCCGGATCTTCTGATCTTCCACGAGGAAGGTCGAGAAGGTCTGCTTGTTCGCGTACCAACGCGAGCGCCATTGCTCGGTGATCCCGATACGGAAGCCAGTCGGATGACACTTTTGACCCATGCTTGCTGCCTTTTGCCTGCTGCTCTCTCAGTCCTCAGCGATCTATCAGCCCTCGAGCCTATCAGCCCTTCAGCTACGGAGACGGCTGCCGATTCAATCCTCGCCGACCATCACGGTGATGTGACAGGTCCGCTTGCGAATCGGCATCGCACGCCCTTGTGGGCCTGGTCGCCAACGAAGTCGATTTTGGAGCAACGGACCGTCATCCACGAAGGCCTTCTGGATGCGCAGGCGGTTGACGTTCGTATCCTCGTCGTGGCTCGCGTTGGCGACTGCCGAAGCGAGGACCTTACGGATGAAGGCCGCCGCACGACGCGGGTTGTGCTCGAGGACGTTCAAAGCTTCGTTGACGGGCATCCCACGGACGAGGTCCATGATGTAGCGCCCCTTGCGGGCCGTCATGCGTGCGTAGCGATGCTTGGCTACGAAGATCTTCGACGCTTCGTCGATCGACGCGGCCTTGTCTGCCTTTTTCTTGGATTGGCCCATGCTCGGATCAGTCCTTCTTCTTGTGGCCGCGGAAGGTACGGGTTGGCGCGAACTCACCGAGGCGGTGGCCAACCATGTCTTCGGTCACATAGACCTTGACGAAGTGACGACCGTTGTGGACCTCGAAGTTGTGCCCGACGAAGTCGGGCGAAATCATCGAGGCTCGTGACCAGGTCTTGATGCCCTTGCCCTTGCCTGCATCGCCGAGGCGCTCGACCTTCTTGATCAACTTGGCGTCGACGTACGGTCCTTTTTTCGTGCTACGGCTCATGATCAACCCCTGGCCTTCTTACGACGACGAATGATGAGCTTGTCGCTCGCCTGACGTGGCTTGCGTGTCTTTCCACCCTTGGCGAGCTTGCCGGTCGGCGAACAGGGGTGACGACCACCACCTGTACGACCTTCACCACCACCCATCGGGTGGGCAACCGGGTTCATCGCAGTTCCGCGGTTGTGAGGACGTCGACCCTTGTGTCGCAAACGACCCGCCTTGCCCCACCGCACGTTTTGGTGGTCGAGGTTGCCGACCTGTCCGATCGTCGCCCGACAGCTCGCGGGGATACGCCGCATTTCGCCGGAACGGAGAACCACGGTCGCATAGTCACCCTCGAGCGCCATGAGCTGACAGACCGCGCCGGCCGACCGAGCAAGCTGGGCACCGCGGCCGGGCTGCAGCTCGATGGCATGCACCTCGAGGCCGAGCGGGATGTCCTTGAGCTCCATGCAGTTGCCGACGCGCGGCTCGGAACCCTTGCCATTGGTGACGACAGCACCGACTTCGAGGCCCTTGGGAGCAAGGATGTAGGCCTTGTGCCCGTTCGCGTAGTAGAGCAGCGCGATGTTGGCCGTCCGATTCGGATCGTATTCGATCGCCTTGACAGTCGCAGGCACGCCGTCCATTTGTCGCCGGAAGTCGACGACGCGATAGAGCTTGCGAGCACCACCTCCGCGGAAGCGCGACGTGATGCGACCTTGCGCGTTGCGCCCGCCCGTGCGACGGATGCGCTGGAGCAGGGACCTCTCGGGCTTCGCCGCTGTGACCTCGGCGAAGTCGTTGACCGACGAGTTACGTCGGCCAGCAGAAGTCGGATTGTAAACCTTGATCCCCATGACTTTGTTCTCCGGCGCGCGTCAGACTTGACCGATGGACTGGCCTTCGGCGAGTTGGACGTAGGCCTTCTTCCAATCGGCCGTGCGGCCGTGGCCGAAACCAACTCGCTTGATCTTCCCGCTCATGCGCTGCGTGCGCACGCTCAGGACCTTGACACCGAAGATGGCCTCGATCGCCTGGCGAATCTGAACCTTGTTGGCGTCCCGCTTGACCTGAAAACCCCAGGTGTTGTTGGCGTTCTGCATGCGCGACACCTTCTCTGTGAAGAGGCTGCGCACGAGGACGGGGTAATGCATCGCGTGGTCGGACATGACAGTAACCTCAGCCAGCCTCGGCGCCCGAGACGGCCCGGCGTGACTTCTGACTCCAAGGACGGGCCATCAACTTGTCGAAGGCCGTCGGCGTGAAAACGAGATTCTTGTGCAAGAGCACGGTGTGAGCATTGAGGTCGGCGACGGGCAGAACCGACACCGAAGGCACGTTGCGCAAAGAGCGAACGAGCTTGGGCTCGACACCGTCGGTCACGACGAGCGAACTGCTCTCGACCCCCACGGCCGCGAGAACGGCGTAGGCAGCCTTGGTCTTGATTTCTTGGGTCGGCAGACCGTCGACGACGAAGACTTCACCATCACTCAGCTTGCCGAAGATCGCGGATGCCAGCGCGACGCGACGCTGCTTCTTGGGCATCTTGAAGCTGTAGTCGCGCGGCTTCGGCGCGTGGACGGTTCCCCCACCACGACGCAGCGGCGAGCGAATGTCGCCGGCACGGGCGCGACCCGTGTGCTTCTGCTTGTACATCTTCTTCTGACTGCCCGCGACCTCGCTGCGCTCCCGCGCACTGTGCGTGCCTTGACGCTTGTTGGCCTCGTACATGACGACGGCTTCCTTGAGCGTGCGACCTAGCACTTTCGGCGCGAAGACCTTCGCGTCGACCTCGAGGCTGCCGTGGGCCGAGCCAGAGTATGTCTTGACGGTTGCCATGGTTCAGGAATCTAACTTTGAAGCAGAGGGGCGGTTGACGGCCCGACGCCGGCGCGCTGCGAAACGCAAGCTGCGCTCAGGACATCGGTCCAGCAACGAGGTCAGGCGCGAATGCGGATGTCGACACCGGCCGGGACGTTGAGCTTGCTCAAGGCGTCGACGGTCTTGGACGTCGGCTCCGAGATGTAAATGAGGCGCTTGTGCGTGCGGATCTCGAACTGGTCCCGCGCCTTCTTGTCGACGTGCGGAGACCGGAGAACCGTGTAGCGCTCGATGCGTGTCGGAAGGGGAATCGGACCATTGACGCGCGCGCCGGTCCGCTTGGCCGTCTCCACGATGTCCACGACAGCTTGGTCGAGGGTCTCGTGGTCGTACGCCTCCATCCGAATCTGGATCTTGTCTTGCATCGAAATCTCTCCACTGGCGGCGCTCGCGTCGAGGCCTCGTGCCTCAACCCGCGATAGCCTCGCGAAGTCGTAGTAAACCCTTGACGGGAACTGAGTTACGACCCGTGAGCCGCAGTGGCTACGAGTCGAAAGGGCAGGGAGTCTACGTACGACCATCTGCACGGTCAAGCGTGAACCCAAGTGATGCGCAAGATCCCGCGGAAGTCGTCCGCGCTCCTCGTCGAGAGGACCTCGAGGCCCTTCAGGAACGGCGTGGCGGCGCGGCGTATTGCCGGCGCTCGAAGTTCACGAAGTCGTAGTTCTCCAACTTGCGGAAGAACAATCGGTCGTCCTGCCGGCGCCGCGTCGTCGCGTCGGGCCCAGCAAGGACACGATCGAGAAGCGTACGGGCCTGCGCGTCGGCGGAGTGCCGGGCTCGCTCGAGGAAGGCGCGCGCGGGCGCCCCGAACTTGTAGAGGGCGTGGGCGGCGAGGATGCCATCGCCGTGGATCTCGTTGTCCTCGAGGTGCTGCAGCAGAACCGAGGTCGCTCGCCAGGCATATTGCGCATCGCCGTGGCAAGCGAGGAGGACCGCGCTCAAGAAGCGCTGCTGAGGGTCTCTGGAATCGATCACGCGCCGCAGCGCGGCCCGCGCTTCGCTCGGATAGTCGCGTAAGCGCAAGAAGAAGCTCTTGGCGTTATCGATGCCATCGCTGTAGCTGTTCGTCTCCCGGTCGAAGGGCAGGCCGTCGGCGTGCAGCCCTTCGACCGAAACCTCGATCAGCGGCGCAGTCGGCGCTTCCCCCAAGGGCCAGATCAACATCGCCGCGAGCTGGCGTTGCTGACGGTCATACGAGTGAAGCGCCCGCTCGAGTCGGCGCTTGGCTTCTGGGTGACCCTGCAAGCGGCGGTAGGCCTCGACAGCGTTGCGGCGCACATCATCGTGGATCAGCGCGTTGACGAGGCGTTCGACCTCCCCTGGATCATAAGTCTCAACGTCCTCCGGCTCCACCTCGGGCGGCTCCGCGAGCACCCGCAGGTCTAGAGGCTGGAGCACGGAATCCGTGACCAAGATCACAGCATCGTTCGACTGCGACCCCGTCCGCGCGTCTTCGATGAAGCTCGCGTCGAAATCCGCCACCGAGTCGCCAGCCGGGACGAACGAGAAGCTGACCACGCCCGCCGCGACGACAGTCAGACCCGCAAGAATGGCAGCAAAACGCCGCCCGGCGAAGCCGGTGAGCTTCGGTCTTGCATAGGCACGCAACTGCCTGGCCGGGCTTCGACGCCCATGTGTTCGCACTTCGACCATGGTCCCTCCCCACGCCGCGCGGTCCCGGTCTTCGAAGCTATTGCCACGGCGCGCGTCCTCCCCACGCACACCGAGCGTGATTCAAGCACGGCCCGGCCTGCCCTGCAACAAGGTCTGCGAGCCCGCGGTCAAGGGTTCGCGGGCCGATAGCCATCGACCTGCATGCTGCACGACCCTCGCCCTTGCGTGAGGGAGCGCACGCGCGTCGCGAAGTCGAGCAAGCGCGCAAGCGGCGCCTGCGCGCTCACCGTCGCCCCATCGACTTCGACGCGCACGTCGTGGACTTCACCACCTGCCGCCTGCACGTCGCCGAGCACGGGCGCGAGGCTGTCTTCGGGCACGCGGATCTCGAGGGCCATCCATGGCTCGAGGAGCGCCACGTCGTCCTCGGTGATACCTTCGCGCAGGAGGATCGAGAGCGCCGCCTCGAAGTCCTCGAGGGATGGCGTGTCTTGGCCTGCGGCCAGCCCGGAGGCAGCGTCGCTCGTGTCTCGACTCACAGCGTGGACGCGCACGACGACTTGCGTCACCGGGTAACCGTGCACGAAGCCGCTCGCGAGCTCACCTCGCAGCGAGGCTTCGAAGCGCTCACGCAAGACCCGGCCTGCTGGAGAAGCGAGGCGCTCGCGCGGCACGCAGTCCTCGACGCGCGGCTCAGCGACCGAGGCATCCGGCACGATCTCGAGGTCGATGTAGACATGGATGTGGCGCGGCCCGACGGCTTTGTCGACGAGGCGCTGCATGCGCCACGGCGCTCGCAACGACTCGCGATAACTGACGCGCGGTTTACCGAGCACGACGTCGAGGCCGAAATTGCGCTTCAAGTCGTGGGCGAGGATCTCGAGGTGCAGCTCCCCCATGCCGCGCACGAGGACTTGGCCGGTGTCCTCGTCGTGACCCCAGTTCATCGTCGGGTCGCAGAGTGCGATCTGCTGCAGCGCTTCGAGCAAGCGATCGCGATCGTCGCTGCGCCGCGCTTCGACCGCCATGCCAATGACGGGCGACGGGAAAGTCCAGGGCGGCAGGGTGAAGGCGAGCGCCGGGTCGCAGAGCCCGTCTCCCGTCACGAGGTCCTTGAAGCCCTTGACCGCGACGATATCGCCTGCCACGGCCGTATCGACAGCTTCTTCGCTCGAGCCAGCGATCCGGCACAAACCCTGCACCCTCGAGACGCGCCCCGTCCTGGTGTTGCGCAGGGACGCACCGCTCGTCAAGGTGCCCTGCCAAATCCGCACCCAGGCGACGGCGCCGTGGCGCGACGCCACGACCTTGAAGACCTGGGCTGCCAGTGCGAGGTCGGGGTCGAGGCGAAGGGCGACGCGCTCACCAGACTCGGAGATCGTGAGCGGCAGGGCGACGTCCGAGGGACCGGGCAAGAAGAGCGCGATGCTGTCCATCAGGGCTTCGACCCCGATGCCGCGCAAGGCCGCACCACCGACGACCGGCATCAGGCTGCGATCGAGCGTGACCTTGCGCAAGGCTGCGCAGAGCACGTCTGCGTCGGGATCGACATCGCGCGCGAAGCTGTCGAGGACCCGCTCGTCGTGCTCGGCGAGCTGCTCGACGAGGCCGTAGCGAGCCAGGGTCCAGTCGTCGGGCACGCGGTCGGGCCACGGGGTTTCGCTATGCGTCGCTGCGGCGCGATCATCGTCGTAGCGATGCACGCACTTGTGGACGAGGTCGACGAGGACGAGGCGACCGTCGGCTTCACGCCAGGGCAGCTGCAGCGCTACTGTGCGCACGAGCAAGCGCTTCTCGATCGACGCGATCGCGCGGTCCCAATCAGCCCCGACCTTGTCGAGCTTGTTGATGAAGGCGATGCCGACGAGGGAACGCTTCGAGGCCTGCCGCCATACCGTCTCGGTCTGCGCCTCGACGCCCTTGCTGGCGTCGATGACGAGCACATAGCCATCGAGGACGCGCATGCAGCGCTCGACCTCGGCCGTGAAGTCGACGTGCCCTGGCGTGTCGACGAGCGTGAAGCGCTGCTTCTGCCACGGCAAGTCGATCGCCGCTGAGTGGATCGTGATGCCGCGCTCGCGCTCCTCGTCCTCGAAGTCGAGGACGGTCGTGCCCTCGTCGACGAGGCCCGGTCGATACTGCACACCGGAGACGAAGAGCATGCGCTCGGACAAGGTCGTCTTGCCGGCGTCGATGTGCGCAGCGATGCCGAAGACGCGCCTCGGCGCTGAAGGTCGATCCGTCACGCTTCGCACGATAGCGCTGCGCGCCCGCGAGTCAGTCCGTGATGAGCTTCGCGATCGCGGTTTCGAGACGCGCGCGGTCGACCTCGCTCGACTCACGCTTGGCGATCGCCGTCAAGATGCCACGCATCGCGGCGTCGACTTGGTCACGCTCGGCCTTGTCGAGCTTGGCGACGACGCCCGTGACGTGATCGACCTCGAGCGCGTCGCGACGCGCGTGGCTGCGCTCACGCACGGCCTGGCAATGCACGAGGGCGCGATCGAGGAGGACCCAGGCGTAGCGCGGGCTCGTCACCGGACCAACCGCGAAGAAGCGACCGGTCTCGAAGGGCAGCAAGGTCTGGGCGAGCTTGTTCGACGACGGCCAAGCACGCGCGACTTGATGCCCGCCGAACCAGCCCGCGGCGGCGCCGATGCCTGCTCCAATCGCCGTTCCCGCGAAGAAGGACAGACCGCCGACAGCGAGGTCGATGCCAGCTCCGATGGCGGCACCCCAGCCGGCTCCGTACTTGAGCAGCTGCATGCGCGTGAGGCCGAAGGCCTTCCACACGGTCTCCGAGAAGAGGTCTTCGCTCAGCAGATCGACGCCGGGGTCTTGGCGCTCGAGGCCCGGATGGCGGTAGACGCGCTCGATCTCGTCGCGCGTCCGCACTTCGAGCTTGCGCTGTGCCTCCTTGTAGGCCTCCTCGACTTCGATGCGCACGGCTTCGTCGTTGCCGTTCTCGGGCAGCGGTCGATGTTCGACGTGGGACAGGGCTTCGAACATCATGTCGGCGATCAGGGCTGCGCTGCGCAGGCGGCGCCCGCGCCATTCAGCTTCCATGGCTGCGACCGCACGATCGACGGCCGCGCTCCATTCGGAGCGGATCTCACGGAAGCCACGGAGCAGGGCAACGCGGTCGCGGAAGCACGCACGGTGCGCATCGAAGTCGCGGACGATGTGAAAGAACTGCCGTAGCGTCGGGCGCCACTCGTCGGCGTGGTCGCGGTCGCGAACTCGATTGATGAGAGCCATCGCCGACTGCCCGGTCCAACGCAGGATCTCCATCTCCGCCTCGTTCGACGGCTCGAGACGACTCGAGGCGTCGATGACGTAGAGGATGCCCGCCCCATCGAGGATGGGCCGCAAGAGCTCGACCTCGTCCGGATACTCCTGCCCATGCTCGAAGGTCGCGACGAAGTCGCGGACGGCAGCGGGACGCTCGGCCGCGGACGACGTGCGCTTTTGTAGCCAAGCGAGCACCTGGCGTGGACGCTGCAAGCCCGGCGTGTCGACGATGCGGAAGAGCTCGTGCTCACCGGAGCGGAAGACGTAGGTCGCCGCGCGCCGCGTCGTTCCCGGATACGTGTCGACCGGGATGGCCTCGTTCTCGGACAGGGCCGACACGATCGACGACTTGCCTTGGTTGACGTTGCCAACGACCACGAAGAGGGGCGTCGTGTCCGACATCATGCGCCTCCGCGCCGCGCCGCGACGTAGACGTGGGCATCTTCGAGGGCGCCGAGCGAGCGGCTCCACTGCTGGCGCTCTTCTTCCTCAGCGTCGCTGACGCCGCCTTGCGGCGCCACGTCGACCAACAGGACGACGATGGGCTTGGCAAATCCGATCGCCGCGCGGACCGACCGAACGAGGTCGAGGACGTCGGTCGTCGGCTGCTGCCCCGCCGACGCCACGAGGACGACGCGAGTCGCTTTGGCGGCCGTCAGGTCCGCGCAGGCTCGGCTATCGGCTGCGAGGTCGGCGCCGCCGACCGCGTAGAGGCCGCGGACCTCGGCCGCGAAGCGCGCTTCGAGCTCCTTCTGAACGACGTCACGCTGGCGCGCGATGCTGCCCCAGAGCAGGGTCCACGTCGGCGCGCCAACCGAGGCCGCGAGCCTGCCCGTCACGGCCCGCCCTCCCGGCGCAGGTCCCACGACGTCGCCGGGCTTCGGCCCGTGCCAAGCCGCGTCAACAGGGAGGAGCCGATCGAAGAGCCGCTGGTAACCGACGTGATCGAAGCCTTGGCGCGTGATCGCGAGCCGCGCCCGCACGACTCCGAAGAGGAGGGCTGCAAGGCGCGGCAGGAAGCCCCACACCAGCACGCCCGCGATCAAGAAGCTCCACCACTGTTCGGCGAGGCGCGACACGTTGGCGTTCGCGCCGACGAAAGCACCCGGCATGCGCACCCATTGGCTCGCGGCGACGACCTCGGCGCTCGGGATCGCCGACGGCAGCCAGAACCACGGCAAGGCGATCGCGCGCACCGCTGCGTGGACCGTGCTGGCATCGACATCGAGGGTCGTCGACCAGGAGAAGGTTAGGCTGGAAAAGGCGATCGTCGCGAAAGCAACAACGAGCGCTGCCAGGTTGAAGGCGAGGCCGAAGCGCTGCGCGACGGCGAAGAGGGTCCAGCGTTCGATGTCGACCAGCAGGCCGCGGCGCGCGCGCAGCGCTACGAGCTGCGAACGGAACTCACGCCCTTTGTCGCCGAAGAAGCGCGATGCAAGGGCCGCGATCGGCCGATGCAAGACCGAGGTCCGCGTGCTGCTGCGCTTCTTGGAACCTCTCGCGACGAAGGCGACCATGAGCAGGAGCAGGGCGATCTGGCCGACACAAAGGACGAAGATGAACCACAGCACGTTGACCGGAACCTTGCCGTCGAAGGCGAGCAAGGCCTTGGCGGTCGACGCGCCCAGCAAGAGGCCAAGCGCGACGAGGATCCAACCAGCGACCTCGAGGCCATGCGCGACGCGATCCCCCGGCAGGTCGCTGACGCCCTCTCGCGCCTCGTCGAGCCAGGCCTTCGCTAGGTCACGGCGCAGCGAAGCGTCGGTGTCGATCGCAGAACGAAGCTCGTGGGCCGGGATCGCACGCTCTGCGGCGACGCGCGCGACGGCAGCGTTTCCACGCCGTGCGTCGACGGCGTGCAGCGCCGCTTCGTCACGAAGCAGCCATTCGAGGTCGATGATCGAGGCCAGGTCCAAAGTCGCGCCCGATGCTATCGACAATCAGCCGCGAGTAAAACGCAGCTCGCGTGCGACATGGACGCAGCAGGGCGCCGGGCAGCGCACGCGCCTCAGAGGCCGAGGCGCATCTCGAGGCCGTTCGTGAGCTCGCCGATGCCGAGCAAGGGCCCTGCATTCGCCAGCACGAAGAGCTGTGAAGTTGCGCGCGAGCCCGCGAGCGAGGCGCTGCTCGGGATGGGCACGGACGCGTTCCATGCGCCCGTCCCGCTAGTCACGCCAACCGGCACGAGGATCATCGACGCGAAGTCGGGCTGCAGGACGCAGGTCGACCCGAGCGGTAAGGGCTGTGGACTGCCGGGCGACAAGAAGAGCAAGGCGGCACTCGACGGAGCTGCTCCGGTCGCCGCGTAAACTTGGTTCTGTCCGAGGCAGGGCGACGAAGCCGCAAGGCGCGGCGGCGCCGCGATGCCGCACGACGTACCGATGGGTCGGACACCAGCGACGGCGACCGTGTCCGCGAGGTAGATGCCACGCCCGTGCGTGACCACCATCAAGGTGTCGTTGTCCTTCCACACGAGCTCTTCGACGCCGGACACGCGAGTGGCGGCTGCGTTGCTATCCCAGCTCCGTCCGTCGTCGGTCGACCAGAAAACGCCGGCGTCGGTGCCGGCATAGATCACGCCTGGGATGTCGCGATGCAAGGCGAGTGACGTGACCGGAGCGCTCGGAAGCGCCGTCGTGCCCGAGCCAGTGATGCTCATCCAAGATGCACCGCCGTCTTCACTGCGCCAGACGTTGTCACCTTGGTAGCCCATGTAGGCGAGGTAGACACGGTTGCTATCCATCTCGTCAATGGCGATGCGCGCAACCCAACGCTTGGGCATGGCAGGCGTGTCCATGCGAGTCCAGGTCGGATTGGCTGCAGTCCCGTTCGTAGTCCGGAAGACTTGGCCGTTGTTGTGGCCGACCCAAACGATGTCCGACTTGCCCTTGGCGACGACCATCGTGCTCACGTTGCACGGCGGGTCAGCGGCGAAGTGCGCACTCCGCCAGTCCTCGAGCGGACAGTTGAGGCGCGGCTTGACTTCGACCCAGGTCGGACCCGTGCGTACGTTGTTCGCCCGCCAGAGACTCGCACCAGCGAAGTACATGCGATTCGAGTCGTTCGGATCGAGGACGATGGACGGCGTAAAATTGGAGCCCGCGTCGGGGATGTTCGATGACGTGCCGATCGCCGAGAAGCTCGAACCGTTGTTGGTGCTGCGATAGACACGCACCCAATAAATCTGCGCGTAGCACACGTTGGGCACGACCGGATCCCACGCGCAGAGCGCGCCGTCACCGCTCAGCACCTTGACCCAACCCTCGCTGTTCCCGGTATAGAGGAGAGAGCCTTGGTCCTGAAGACCGCCGACGATGCGAGTGCCGTCTGGTGAGATGGCCGCGCCGTAAAACTGATTGATCGACAGCGTGTTGTTGCGTTCCTGCCAAGAAGGCCGCGTCGCACGGGCATTGGCCGTTCGGTGGATACCACCGTCGTCGCCGTTGAAGAGGATTTGATTCGACACGCCGTCGTATTGCGGGTGCTCGACGAGGGCATGCATGTCGTAGTAGAGGCCCGCGCCGACGTTCTGCGAGCTCGAGCCTGCGGAGGTAATGGTCGCGCCCCCGTTCATGCTCTTGTAGAGATTGACAGCGCCGACGAAGAAGTGGTTGGGATCCGTGGGATCGACCCAGAGCGTATTGTTGTAGCGAGAATACGTGGCGATCTGAGTCGGCGCGCGGTAGCTGTAGGTCTTGCCACCATCGCTCGAACGGTAGACAGAGATGCGCTCCGATGAGTCACTCGCCGAGGCGTAGACGGTCGAAGGCGCGCTGCGCGCGTAGGCGATCTCGACACGTTGGCTCGCGAGGATGCCGCTCGCTTGCGACCATGTGAGGCCACCATTGGTCGAGTAGAGCGCGAAGCCGTCGCGAGCGCCGGCGACCGCCTGCATCGAATCGGTCGGATGGAAGTCGATGTCGAGAGCGACGGCCGATGAGACCTTGGTCCAGGTTTGACCGGCGTCGGTGCTCCGGTGGATGCCAGTGTTGGTGCCGGCGAGGAGCTTGCGACCGTCGTTCGGATCGACGGCGATGCGATTGACAGCGAGCCAGTCGTTGCCGACCGT
This sequence comes from uncultured bacterium, assembly GCA_937858895.1. Taxonomy (GTDB): domain Bacteria; phylum Planctomycetota; class UBA1135; order UBA1135; genus JACKHW01. Next base: position 19,467 of record CALLZN010000266.1, read on the forward strand.
GCTCGCCAAGCGCGACCAAGTCGTTCCGCCGTCACTCGTGACGAAGATGCCCGCCCCCATCGGCACTGCAAGGTTCGAGGATCCTTGCAAGGTGTCGAAGAAGCCGCCTTCCCCCGTGCCCGCAAAGATCTTGTCGGGATTCGCAGGATCCATGACGAGCGACGTGATGGCCATGAACGGAGCAATACCGTCGAGCGCGAACCACGAGGTACCGGCGTTGGTCGTCTTCCAGACACCGCCGCCAGCGGAACCGAGCCACATGGTGTTCGGTGTCGTCGGATGGATGAGAATGGCACGAACGCGACCACCGACGTTGCCAGGGCCAAGCGA
>CALLZN010000267.1 GCA_937858895.1 uncultured bacterium
AGGCCGGAATCCAGAGTTTCGTCGCGCGCGGGTAGTGGGCGTTGTGAGCCCGGGCTAGGCTCTGCGCGATGAGTTCGTCTCGCTCGCAGTGGAAGTCGCGCTTCGGCTTCATTCTCGCCGCCTCGGGTAGCGCGATCGGTCTTGGTAGCATCGTCTTCTTCCCTGCCAACGCGTTCAAGTTCGGCGGCGGCGCCTTCTACCTGCCCTACTTGGTGGCTCTCGTGCTCGTCGGCATGCCGGTCATGATCGCCGAGTTCGGGCTCGGCGGGATGACGAAGAAGAGCTTCCCGCTCGCGATGCGGCAGTTCGGCGGGCGCTTCGGCGAGTTCTTTGGTTGGTTCGCCATCCTGAACGCCGGCTTCATCACGATGTACTACATCACGATCCTCGGCTGGGTCTGTGGCATGGGCATCGAGGCGGTGACGAAGCCGGTCGGAGAGGTCTTCGCGTCTTCTTCCAAGACGTACGTGCCCTGGCTCGGCGGCAGCGGAGGCGAGCTGCCGAATCCGACCGGGACCTTCTTCTCCGTCGTGTCGAGTTGGACGCCTGCGCTCGCGGTCCTCTTTGTGTGGTTGCTCAACTTCTTGCTGGTGCTGCGCGGGACCAAGACCATCGAGGTTGCGGTCAAGGTCTTCGTGCCGCTGATGTGGGTCGCGATGATCGTGCTGGCGGTGCAGGGGATCCTGCTGCCGGGCGGCTTCGATGGCGTGCAGACGCTGTTCACGCCGGACACGGCCGTGCTGTCGAACCCCGAGGTCTGGCAGGGGGCCATGGCGCAGATGTTCTTCACCTTGAGCTTGGGCTTCGGGGTCATGACGGCGTATGCGAGCTACTTGCCCGATCGCTCGGACCACACGCACAACGCGGTGACGACGAGCTTGCTCAACTGCGGCTTCGAGTGGATCGCGGGCATCGCGATCTTCTCGATGCTCTTTGCCTTCTCGATCATGCCGCGGGCGTCGACGCTCTCGATGATGTTCTTCATCACGCCGGCGGGCATCGCCGAGATGGGCGGAGTTGCGCAAGGCTTCGCGATCGGTTTTTGGTGCTTGCTCCTCGTCGCCGGCTTGACGTCGAGCATCTCGCTGGTCGAAGCCTTGGTTTCGGCCATGCATGACAAGTTCGGCGTCTCGCGCATGGTGACTTTGCTGGGCTTCGGCGTCGTCGGCGCCAGCGGATCCTTGCTCTTCGCGCTGCCGCACGTCGTCAACCCAGGACTCGAAGACGATGGCACGATCGGCTTGACGCTCGTCGACCTCATCGATCACTGGGCCTTCACCTATGGCTTGCTCCTCGTTGGTTTGGTCGAGTGTCTCGTCATCGGCTGGGGCCTCGGAGCGCGCCGGCTGAAGGACTATCTCAATGAACGTAGTAGGTTTCGACTGGGCGGCCTCTTCGTGTTCTTGATCCGCTTCGTGATCCCGGCCTTGATCCTCGTGGTGTTGCTCTTGAATGTCGTTTGGCTCGAGTTCGACGCGGATGTCTTTGGCGTGAAGGGAATCGAGGTCGACGGCAAGCCGGGCATGTTCGGCTCGAGCTATGCCGCGAACTATGAAAAGAACGCGGACGGCAAGGCCCATTGGTGGCTCGACCAGCTCCACATGTTGGCCTTGATCGCTTGGATCGTGGGCACCTTTGGTTTGTCGTGCCTCATGACCGGACTCCAACGAAAGAAGGTGACAGCGTGAAGTTTCTATTCTGTTTGTTGGTGATTGCCTGGCTGCCCTTCGTGTCGACGCGCCTCGTGGCTCAGGCCATCGTGCTCGAAGACGCGAGCGGTGCGCCAGTGGCTTTCCCGGTCGTCGGGTCGACCTTCACGGTCAAGGTCGACGGCGCCGCGGTGCAGGCCATCAAGCTACGCGTCCAGTACCGGCCGAACAGCAAGACCAGCGTCGACGAGGAAGTCGAGGCGAGCGCGGCTGGCGTGAGCTGGACGCCGCTGCACGCTGGCCTCGCGTCCATCAGCGTCGTCGGTCCCGGCGACCAGGTGCTCGCCACGCGCACGGTCAGCGTCCGCTTCGCGGCGCTGAGCTCGGTCGGCCTCGTCGTGATGATCTTTGCGGCCCTCCTGCTCTTCGGTGGGGCCGCGATCTCGATCCGAGTCTTGCTCGCTGACGGCTGAGAACCGTCCCTTCGCGGCGCCGCGGATTCTCGGCCTGAGGCTGGCACCGCGCGCGAGGCGGTGCTTCGATGCGCGCCATGAGCGTCTACAAGGCATACGACATCCGCGGAACCTACCCCGACCACATCGACGAGGCGCGGGCCAAGCGCATCGGCGCGGCGCTCGCGCGCTTCCTCGACGCGCGCCGCCTCGTCGTCGGGCGTGACATGCGGACCATGGCGCCAGCGATCACGGACGCGCTCTGCGCAGGCATCATGGAGCAGGGTTGTGAGGTGGTGGACATCGGAGTCGTGTCGACGCCGGTCCTCTACCATGCCATCGGGACCATCGCTTGCGACGGCGGCGTCATGGTCACGGCCTCGCACAACCCGAAGCAGTACATCGGTTTCAAGATGTGTCGCTCAGGACCGGCGCCGATCAGCGGCGACAGCGGGATCAAAGACATCGAGCGCCTCGCCGAAGGGCCAGCCGCGGACTTGGCGCCGCGCGCTGGTGTTCAGCCGGGGCGGCGCGAACCCGTAGACGTGGTCGGGAGCTACCTCGACGAGATCGTCGCCTTGGTCGGAGGGCCCGACGCGATCCCGGCGCAGCGCATCGTCGTCGACTACGCGAATGGGGCCGGCATCTGCGAGGGGCCGCTTGCGTTTGCGCGCTTCCCGGCCCTCGAAGTGGTGCCGCTCTTCGACGAGCTCGACGGGACCTTCCCGAACCACGAAGCCAATCCGCTCGTCGAGTCCAACCTCGACGCGCTGCGCGAGCGCGTGCGGAGCGAGGGGGCCTCGCTCGGCCTCGCCTTCGACGGCGACGCGGATCGCTGCGCCTTCGTGGATCGCGACGGGCGCACGGTCGGCGCCGACATCGTCACCGCCATCCTCGTCCCGGCGCTGCTGCGGCGGAAGCCCGGCGCTGGCGTGCTCTACGACCTGCGAAGCTCACGCATCGTGCCCGAGACCATCACGAGCCATGGTGGCCGACCCTTGCGGGAGCGTGTGGGCCACAGCTTCATGAAAGAAACGATGAAGCGCGAAGGCGCCATCGGCGGTGGCGAGCTGTCGGGTCACTTCTACTTTGCCGAATACCACAACTCGGACAACGGCCTCTTGGCAGGCCTCATGGTGCTTGCCGAGCTGGGGCGGCAGGGCACGGACCTCGAGGCCGCGGCAGCGTCCAAGCGCGTCTACTTCCAGTCGGGGGAGATCAACTTCCAGGTCGAGGACAAGGTCGGAGCTTTGCAGCGCATCGCCGAACGCTTCCAAGACGGTGAGGTCGACCGACTCGACGGCATCATGGTCCAGTACCCGGATTGGTGGGTGAACGTGCGCCCCTCGAACACCGAGCCCTTCCTCCGCCTGGTCATGGAAGCAGAGAGCGAGGCTCTCTTGGCCGAGAAGCGCGCGGTTCTCGTGTCCATGCTCGGGACGCCGGTGACTGGCGGCCACTGACCGCGCGCCCATGCGCGACTGCTCCTCGCACGACCCGGCTTCGCGATTGGAGTTTTTGAACTTTGCTGCTAGCCTCTCTCGGCCGCGATTCGTGAGATAGGCGTTTCCTGGAGTTCAGGGCCCCGAGTCGATCGGCCGAGTAGCCGCCGCACCAAGTGCAGACGAGAGCGGCGCCCCAACCTGACGAGGTTCTACGCATGGCTTTCCTTCCGAGTGGTGTGGTCACTCTATTGTCCGATCTCGGTCTGGATGACGCATCCGTTGGCATTCTCAAGGGTGCGATGATGTCTCGCTTTGCGCAGGTGCGCATCGTCGACATCTGTCATTCCGTGCCTCAAAAAGACGTGTTGTGGGCGACCTATGCCTTGGCTGGCTGCTATCGCGACTTTCCCCCGGGCACGGTCCACTGTGCGATCGTCGGACCGGGACGTGGCGCGGCGACCAACGTGCTCGTGGTTTCGCGCGCAGGCCACCTCTTCGTGGCACCCAATAACGGTTGTCTCTCGAAGATCGTGAGCGACAGCGACGCACACGTGCGGAGCCTCGACATTCATCGCGTGCCTGTGGCGCCGATTCGCCGGGCCTACCACACGCGCGATGTCGTCGCTTCGGTCGGGGCCCTGCTCGCGAGTGGCAAGCTCGGTTTCGAGGACGTCGGGGACATCGATGAAGAACCCTATCGCATCGGCAGTCTCGATCTCTTGCTCAGCGATGGCCAGGCTGAAGGCGTCGTGCTCGGCGCAGATCGATTTGGCAATGTCTTTGCGAGCATCAACGCGAGCGACCTTCCATCTCATGACCTCGACTTCGTCGTCGAGATCGATGGTCAAGAGATCCCGATCGTGCCCGGCATCCACGACGCCGAGCCAGGCAAGCCGGCGGCCATGTTCAATTACTCCGGTATGTTGCAGATCGTCGAGCGCGATGGCCGCGCCGACGAGCGTCTGCACGCGACTCGGGGAACGAAAGTTCGCGTGAGCTGGAAGTGAAACGATGACACAGGCTCGCGACGCCGCCGAACGCTTGCCGCTGCGCCTCATAGGCGTGCCGATGGACCTCGGTGCCGATCGCCGCGGTGTCGACATGGGGCCGTCGGCCTTCCGGAGCGCCGGTTTCTCGGCAGCCGTGCGTCGCCTCGGCTACGAGGTGCGTGACTTCGGCAACATCGAAGTCGCGACGCCCGAAGTGCGGCAGTTCGGTCGTAGCAACGCCAAGTACCTTGATGAGATCGTCGAGGCCTGTGACGCCTTGCGCGCAGCCGTCCTGCAAGCGCTCGAGGCGGGCGAGATGCCGATCGTTGTCGGCGGCGACCATTCGATCGGCGCCGGCACGGTCGCCGGGGTTGCCGAGTACCACAAAAAACACGGCCAGCCCATCGGCTTGTTGTGGATCGATGCCCACGCAGACATGAACACGCCCGAGAGTTCACCGTCGGGAAACGTCCATGGCATGCCCTTGAGCGCATGCCTTGGTCTTGGTGCGCCTGAGCTGACAGGCCTCGGAGGTTTCCGTCCGAAGGTCGATCCGCAACACGTGGTCCTGATCGGCATCCGTGCCCTCGACCGACGCGAGAAGGAGATCGTCCATCGCTCGGGTGTCCACGCCTACACGATGCGGGATATCGACGAGCGCGGAATTGCTGTTATCATGAGAGAGGCCTTCGAGTACCTGGGAAACGGCACCGCGGGCTACCACGTATCACTCGATGTCGACGGACTGGATCCCGACATCGCTCCTGGTGTCGGCACTCCGGTGCGGGGTGGCATCAGTTTTCGCGAAGCACACTTGCTCATGGAGCTCGTCGCCGATGATGGGCGAGCGCTGAGTTTCGAAGTTGCTGAAATCAATCCGATCCTCGATCATCGCAACAAGACTGCAGAGATCGCTGTCGACTTGTTCCTATCGGGGCTCGGGAAGTCGATTCTTTGAACATCACGGGTTGCGAATCCCTAGCCTCGGCTAGATCGAAGATTCGCGCAGTCAATCGGTTCTATGACACAGCCACGGCGATGCTGAAGGCAAGCGCCAAGGTAGTGAGTAAACATGTCAGATAGATATTCGCTCGGCACCGAGCGTGCCGCTGCATCCAAGTCAGATCGTAGCGATGGTGGACGACCCAAGCCTTCACCGCACGCGCTCGCTGCCTTTGAGGCTCTCTTCAAGAAGTTGCCGAGTGCCGAGCCGTCGGGCGGTGACAAGCAGCACGACAATAAGGACCGGGACAGCAAGGACCGGGACAGCGCTGCTGAGGCTGCACAGCGGGCCGATGAAGCTACTGTGCCAGCTTCACAACAAAGCAGCGGCGAGTCTGTTGGAGGCACCTCAGCAGGGGAGGGCGCAACGATCGCTGCATCACAAAGTGCGGCCGCGCCGCGACCAGGGAGCGCTGCTGAGACATTTCCGTCCGTGCCTCGCGTCGATCGCCCCAAGAGCCCCTTCCATGTTTATGAATGGGTGGTCGACAAGCTCCGCGCCAAGCCGTCGACGACGTTCCTCGAGATCCGTAAGCTTGCCCTGATCGGCAACTTCGAGGTCTCCGAAGGTCACTACAAGCGAGCACGGCAGACCGTCGCCGATGAGCTGCCGACCAAGGGAAACTCGCGCATTGATGCGATCGTGCAGGACACGATTGCCTTGGTGCGCCAACCAGTCGAGGAGTATCAGCGGCTGCGGCGCGCGGCCGAGGAAATCGCCGCGATCTGCGACCGCGCCCTCGCCTCGCTCGAAGATCCTTCATGAGTGAACCCTCGCGAGCCCTCGCTCTCTTGGAGCGAGTTCCGCTCGTGGATGGGCACAACGACCTGCCCTGGCAGCTCGAGCTTCGTGCTGAGCGTGACCTCGAGCGCATGGATCTGTCTGCTCCTCAGACAGGCCTGCACACCGACATTCCGCGTTTGCAGCGCGGTGGTATCGGAGCGCAGTTCTGGGCCGCTTATGTCCCCTGTGAGGTCAGTGGCGATGCGGCTGTCAAGCACGCGCTCCTGCAGGTCGACCTCATTCATCGCTTCATCGAGCGTTGGAGCGACTGCTTTGCTTTTGCTGACAGCGCGGACGATGTCGAGGCCATCCACAGTGTCAAGCAACCCAAGCGAAAGGTCGCCTGCCTCATCGGCGTCGAAGGCGGACACGCCCTCGGCTCGTCGCTCGCCGTCCTGCGCATCTTGCGCCGCCTCGGCACTCGCTACCTTACGCTGACCCACAACAAGACCCACGACTGGGCCGACTCTGCCACCGATGTCGCGCGCCACGGTGGGCTCAGCGCGTTCGGTGAAGAGGTCGTCCGGGAAGCGAACCGCGTCGGCATCCTCGTCGATCTCTCGCACACGTCGGTCGCGACGATGGAAGCCGCCCTGCGCGTCTCGCGTGCGCCGGTCGTCTTCACGCACTCTTCGGCCCGCGCCCTCTGTGACCACGTGCGCAACGTGCCCGACGCCGTGCTGCGACAGCTTCGTGAGAACGGCGGGACCATCATGGTCACCTTCGTCCCGTCCTTCCTGAACGAGGCCGTGCGCCAGCATTGGGCGCGGCGTCGCGAGGTGGCGGCGTCGTCCGAGGACGCGAGGGTCGCGCTCGAAGCCTACGACTCTGAGCACCCGCTGCCGCGCGCGACCCTCGTCGACGTCGCCCTCCACCTCGAGCACCTGCGCGCGGTCGTAGGCGTTGACCACATCGGTATCGGCGGCGACTTCGACGGCATCGAGTCGGTGCCGCTGGGCCTCGAAGACGTCTCCAAGTACGTCGACCTCTTCGCCCTCCTCTTCGACCGCGGTTGGACCGACGAAGAACTTGCAAAAGTCGCAGGCCATAACATCCTCCGCACGCTGCGCGACGCGGAGCAAGTCGCGAGGAAGCTGTCATGATTCGAGCCGTCGTCATGCCCGGTGCCGGAAAGGCCTGCGAGTTGCGTGAGTTCCAAGAGCCGCAGCTCGCGAAGGATTCCGCCTTGCTGGCCGTGGTCGCGAGCGAAGTCTGCGGAACCGACGTCCACCTGCGCGACTCGCGTCTCGCCGGCGTGCCCTATCCGATCGTGCCCGGACACGTCTCGTGCGGACGCATCGAGAAGCTCCGCGGCGCGATGCGTGACGTGCACGGCGTGCCCATCGAAGAGGGCGACTGGGTCACCTTCCTCGACGTGCACAAGACCTGCAACGCTTGTTGGAGTTGTCTCGTGGCCAAGGCCTCGACGCGCTGTCCCGAGCGTCGCGTCTACGGCATCACCTATGGCGTCGCGGATGGCATCCTCGGTGGATGGTCGACCCACATCGAGCTCTTGCCCGGCGTCAAGGTCATCAAGCTCGGATCGCTCAGCGCCGAACGCTTCATGGCGGGGGGCTGCGGTCTGCCCACGGCGTTGCACGCGGGCGGCCCCGCCGGGCCGCGCATCGGGGGCACGAGCCCCCTGCTCGGCGGCCGCCCGGTTGGCC
>CALLZN010000268.1 GCA_937858895.1 uncultured bacterium
GCCCGCTTGGAGCGCCTGGCCGCCGAGCTTGCGGAGCAGCGCTTCTCGGCGATCTTCTCGAGTCCCTTGCGGCGGGCCAAGGATGGGGCCCTGCTCATCGCCGCGCGGCAAGGCCTGGAGGTCATCGAGGACGCGCGCTTCAAGGAGATCCACCGCGGCGCCTGGACCGGCCTGACCTACGACGAGCTCACGGAGCGCCATCCGGGCGGCATCGACCGCTACCTCGAGGACCCGGATGCGCATGCCGCTCTCGGCGGGGAGACCCACATCGAGCTGGCCGATCGTGTCGTGCCGGCCCTCGAAGACGTCGCCCAGCGCCACGAGGGGGGCGAAGTCTTGATCGTCTGCCACGCCCAAGTCATGCGTTGTGCAGTCGCGCGCTTGCTAGGGATGCCGGGGCGTGGCAGTCTTCGCCTCATGACGAGCTATGGCGGGATCACGACCCTCGATCGCTACGACGACGGAGCGTGGATCGTCCAGGCCGTCAACCAGCCGACCCTGCGGCGCGGGCCGTGGGGCGGTCGCACGTTTCAACCTTGACGGCTCAGCCGTGATATCTCAACGTGACATCTCAACGTGCTTCATGAGCGTCGACACGCGGCCGGGCTTTTTCGAGGCCGAACCGCCGACCCGTGGACTGCGGATCCATGCTTGCGGCAGACTAATCGTTGACCGAACCGAACTGTAGCGATGGCAAAAGACTACACCGACGAACGTCTCTTCCAGGCTCTCCAGGCTGCCTTCGAAAACCTGGCCGATGACGACGACCTCGCAGGCGTGACGCTCAGCGACTTCGAGATGAGCAGCGATCGTCGCCGCATCGCGCTCTATTGGAGCGGTCCGGCCGATGCGGACGAAGATGCCGTCGAGGCCGCCCTCGAGGAGCTACGCTCGGAACTCGAGGACGAAGCCAACGACGTGCTCAAGAAGCGCCCGCGCATTCGCTTCGAGATCGACCAGGGCGTCGTCCACCAGCGCCGCGTCAACACCATCCTCGAGGAGCTCGGCACCGACGACGACGATGCCGACGAGGACGACGAGGACTGAGGTTTCCTTTCGCGGTCTCTGGCCGCGCTGCGCGGGTTGTGGCACTCTCCGCGCATGACAGTGATTCACGGCGCGCCAAAGGCCTTGCTCGGCTACGACTCCAAAGATCCTGCAGCTTGCCAGCTCGAACACGAGCGGCTCGACACCGTCAGGCTCTTCATCGACCAGTTCATCGACATCATGTTGAACCACCGCCAGTCGGGGCACCCTGGCGGTTCGCGTTCCAAGGCGCACATGATCGCCGCCTTGCTCGCGAGTGGGGCGATGCGCTGGGACGTGCGCGACCCGACGAAGCCGCTCGCCGATCGCTTCGTCCTCGTCGCCGGCCACACGATCCCGGTCGTCTACGCGGCGCTCGCGGTCGTCAACCAGGCGATGGCGCTGCGCTACGAGTGGACGAAGGACGAGCGCTTCCGTGTGCTCGGGGGCGAAGAGCGCATCCTCATGCCGTTGGACCTGCTGACCCTGCGGCGACGCGGCGGCTTACAGGGCCACGCCGAGTTCGAGGGCAAGTCGCTCTTCGTCAAGTTCAACACGGGTCCATCCGGGCACGGGGCGCCGGCGGCCGTCGGCCAAGCGGTGGCGCTCAAGGCCGCGGGCTGCGAGGACGTCAAGGTCTTCGCGGTCGAAGGTGAAGGCGGGCACAGCGCTGGCGCCCACCACGAGTCCAAGAACAGTGCCTATGGTCTCGGGCTTTCGAACCTCGTCTACCTCTTCGACTGGAACGACAACGGCATCGACATCCACGCCCACAGCAGCGTCGTCCACGGCACGCCGCGCGAGTGGTTCGAGCCCTACGGCTTCCGCGTGGTCGGCACCGAGTCGGGTTCGGACATGGCGGCCGTCACGCAGACCTTGCTCGAGGTCGTGCACGGCGACAACCCTCAGAAGGCGCCGCGCTGCGCGTGGTTCAAGACCATCAAGGGTCGAGGCTACGTCGTCACCGGCTACAAGTCCCACGGCACGGCGCACAAGCGCAACCACGAGAACTTCTGGAAGTGCCGTGAAGAGTTCATCTCGCGCTACGGCGTGAGCTTCGAGGGCCAGGGCCAGGGGGATCCCGGGGGCGCGCCTGCGGCCGAGCAGGCGCGCTCACACTTGGCGACGGTCGTCGAGGCGATGGCGGGCGACCGTGGTTTCGTCGAGTGGCTGACGGACCGCCTGGTCGCGATCGGAGACGCGGTGCCCGAGCGCGCTTCGGCCCAGCGCGTCGATCCTTCGATCGACCTCCTGCGCGATGACAAGACTTTCACCGACATCGCGACGCTGCCGGCTTCGCTCTTCGCCGAGCCCGGCGCGAGCCAGCCCAACCGCGCCGGCTTCGAGAAGTTCGGCGCGTGGTGGAACAGCTACGCGCTCGAAACGTACGGCCGCCCGCTCGTGATCGCGATGGCCGCCGACCTCGCTGAGTCGACGAACATCGCGGGCTTCATGAAACCCTTCGAGGATCGCGAGGGCACGGGCTGGTACCAGCGCGACGAGAACACGATCGGCGCGCTGCTGCCGCAGCAGATCACCGAGTTCACGAACGCCGGCATCTGCGCCGGGATCGGGACCGTCAATTTTGCTGCGGATCGCGAGCACAAGTTCGCGGGCTACGTCGGCGCCTGCGCGACCTACGGCAGCTTCAGCTACCTCAAGTACGGGATGATGCGGCTCTTCAGCCAACTCGCCCAAGACTGCGACCTCAAGACGGGGCGCATCCTCTGGGTCGCCGGTCACTCGGGGCCCGAGACGGCCGAGGACGCGCGCACGCACTTCGGCATCTTGTCGCCGGGTGTCACGCAGCTCTTCCCGGACGGGCACGTGATCAACCTGCACCCGTGGGAGCACAACGAAGTCGCGCCGGCGCTCGCGGCGGCCTTTGCGACCGAAGTGCCGATCATTGCGCTGCACTTGACGCGGCCAGCGGTGACGATCCCCGATCGCAAGAAGCTCGGCATGGCGAGCCACCTCGACGCGGCCAAGGGCGCCTACGTCTTGCGCGCCTTCGACGAGCGACCGCACGAGGGCGTCGTGCTCTGCCAAGGCACGAGCGTCGTCGCAAACATCGTCGACATGCTGCCGTGGTTCGCGTCCAGCGGCCCCAACGTCAAGATCGTCTGCTGCGTCAGCTACGAGCTCTTCCAGATGCAAGCGCAGACCTACCGTGACTCGGTCTTGCCCGAGGCCGAGTGGCTCGACTCGATGATCTGCGCCAACCAAGGCCGCCGCGTCGTGCGCGACTGGATCCTCGACCGCCGCCTCGAGCGCTTCGCCATGACGCCGGACTTCGACAATCGCTGGCGCACGGGCGGCAGCGTGACCGACGTCGTCGAAGAATC
>CALLZN010000269.1 GCA_937858895.1 uncultured bacterium
GCGTACCGGATCGCAGCAGCACGATGGATCGTCGGCTATGCTGGCCGCGCCCCAATCCTCTGCGCGATCGCGACATGCAACGAATCACTCTCGCGGCGAAACTCGCCTTTCTATGCGCCAGCTCGACGGCTCTGTGGGCCCACCCGCTCACGGCGCAGTCGACAGCGGCTCCAGATCCAGCGGCGATGCCGCGCGCCCTGCACGAGGTCGTCCTCGGCGGGCGCAAGTTTCCCCACGTCGACAGTAAGCTCGGCAGCGTCGACGTCCGCGCCATCGCTTCCCTCGGCGGGACGCTGAGCCTCGCTTGGTTCGGCGCGACGCGCCCCGCGATCGAAGGCGATGCACAAGCGCTTCAGACCTGGATGCGCGGGGTCGCAGATGACCTCGGATTGCGCGGCTTCGAGCCGACGCTGCGCACGACGACAGACCGCTACGGCTTGCGCGTCCTCGACTTCGAGCTCCGCAAGAACGGCATCCTTCTGCTGGACAGCTTCGTCAGCGTCTACCTCGACGAGCGCGGTGTCCTTGGCGTGCACAACCACTTCCCCGAGCCCGTCGCCGACATCGCCGCCTTCGAGGCCAGCGAGGCCAAAGGCCGCGTGTGGTTCGCCGCGCGACGCGACGACATGCGCTACGACATCGTCCTCGCCGAGCAACGGGTCGAAGAGACCGCGACGCACAGCATCCTGCGCGTCTACCGAGGCCCCACCATGGTCCTCGAGCGCTTCGAGCAGAAGCAGAGCTTCGCGGGCCCCCTCACAGCTGCGAGCTTCGAAGAGTTCCAGGTGCCGAGCGGCAGCTTCCCCGATCAGATCTGGGCCGACTCGACTGGGCGCATTTGGTTCAGCCAGCCGCCGAACAACCAGCTGACAGTCTTCGATCCGGAGGCAAAGACCTTCCGCAGCTACCCGACGACCGGCGGCAGCGGCCCCGACGGGCTCTGGACCGACGACAAGGACCGGGTCTGGACCGGCCTCTACTACTCGCAGCAGGTCGGCTTCCTCGACGTCACGACCAAGGTGTTCACGACGATCTCGATGCCCTACAGCCCTTCGTCGCCGGCTATCCCTTCGCCTTCGATCGACGGCAGGATCTGGGTCACCGGCCACGCCAACAATCCCTTCTCCGAGTATGCCCCCGCCTCCAAGCAGTGGGTCCAGTCGATCGTCCTGCCGCTGACCCAGACCTGGGTCGTCGAAGGGGCCTTGGAGCCATCCACGGGTACGTCCTGGTTCACGGGCACGTTCCAGCACGTAATGGTCGCCAAGGAACCCGGGAAGGCGGTCGTCAACGTCCCGGTCGCGAGCCGCGGCGGGCCGGCCTTCCTCGCCGTCCACGACGGCAAGGTATGGTTCTCGGAGTGGTATGCGAACCGACTCGGTGTCGTCGATGCCAAGACGCAAGCCGTCACGGAATACACGATGCGGACCGGTGAGAACGGCGGCCCGATGTCGGTCATGCCCGACGGACGCCCCGTCGTCGGCACGCGGGGTGCTGGCTACATCGTGGTCTTCGATCCGACGACGCGCAGCTTCGTCGACTACAAGATCCCGACGAGCACGGGCCTCAAGGATGGACTCACGGTCGCTCCCGATGGATCGATCTGGTTCACCGGGACATCGACCAACCGCATCGCACGCTTGATCCTCGAGTGAGGCCGGAGGCGCACATGGAACAACACAGCAGCATTCGACGCATTCTTCGGCCCTCGCTCTTTTCCGCGGCGGTCTTCACTTGTGCTCTGGCGAGCTTCGCGCAGAGCCAGGCCCTCATGCTCAGCTCGAACAGCGGCGGCGGCGAGCGACAGCCGATCGTCACCGACGAAGGCGAGGTGATCTTTGCAGCGATGCGAGGGTCGTCGCGGGAGCTCTTCGTGGTGCCGGTCGACGGCGGCACCACGACTCAGTTGACGCAAGCGCGCGATGTCAGACTCGGCTACGGGACCTTCGACTCGTGGCCATCCTTCTCGGCGGACGCGAGCGGCAAGAAGATCACGTTCTGGGACACGTCGGGGGTACAAGTACTCGATCGTGGGACGCAGACCCTGACGACGATCTCGACCGCGAACAGCCACGCCTATCCGCGCATCGATGGCAAGGGCGAGAACGTCGTCTACCAAGCCATCGTCAATGGCAGCTTCGAGGTCTTCTACCGCAAGCTGGGCGCGAACGCGCCGATCCAGATCACGACCCAGAGCGGCGAGGGACGTCGCTTCCCCGACTTGCTCGGCGGCTACGTGATCTACCAGAAGCCGGCCCAGGGCGCCCAGGAGGTCTTCGTCTTCGACCTCGGGACCAACACGGAGACGCAGCTCACGAGCCAGAGCGGCCTCGGCAATCGCTATGGTCAACTGACTGCGGACGGCAAGTCCGTGGTCTACGAACGTACGATCGCCGGCAAGACCCGCGAGGCCTACATCATCGACTTGGCGACGGCTCAGCCGCGCGCCTTGACGCAGCTCGCGACCAACGGCGAGCGCCTCGGCACGCCGACGCGCGACGGCTACGTCTTCGCTCAGGATTGGAAGCGCAAGCTCGGCGTCGTGCGCATCGACATCACCCGCAAGGACGCAGACTTGCCCGTGACCGCAGGCGGAGCCGGTGGCCTGCGTCGACCGAAGGCCGACCCCCATGGGCACGTCGTCGTCTACCAGGACATCGATCCCGCGACCGGGAGCCTCGAGGTCTGGCGCTACCGCCTCTGCCCGAGTCTCGCGACTTCGGACTATGGGGCGAGCGGCACGCCGTCGGTGGGGACGATCGGTAGCGCTTTCGCGGACTGGTATCGCTGCGAGCTGACCCTCGGCCGTCGCACGACCGTGCCTACCAGTCGAGTCGCGGTTCTCATCCTCGGGGCGCAGCAGTTGAACCTGAGCCTCGGGAGCGTCGCGCCAGGCAACTCCCTCTACACCGACACCCTCGTACTCTTGCCGACCCTCGTCACGGCGAGCGGTGACATGGCCCTGACGATTCCGTTGCCGGCGGCGGCAACGGCGACACTCTTCACGCAGTGGGCGTTGATCGATGCCCGCGCCAACACGCTCGGCGTCGTGACCTCGGCAGCGACCCGCGTCGACCTGCGCTGAGGGCTTCTTCGAAATCTTCGCTAAGGCCGCACGCACGCCTTTGCCGATTTCGAAGATCCCCTGCCAAGGACGCCAATGACGATGCCTCTTCGGCGGCCCGCGAGCCTCGCGCTCGCGGCCGCCTTTTTGTTCTCCCTCCCGTGCCGCGTGGCCCAGGCGCAAGACGACGCGGCCAAGCCCGGCACCGCGCAAGACAAGAGCAAGCAGGCCGCGCCGGCTAAGAAGGCCGAGAAGGCGAAAGTCAGCGTGCTGCGCTTCGACGGGATCTACGCCGACCTCCCGTCGGACTCGATCGATGTGGCGGCGTTGCTGCTCGGACAGGGCGGTGGCAAGCAGTCTTCCTTCTTCGAGATGCGGGAGCGCTTGGAGGCGCTCGCCAAGAAGGGCGGCGACACCGACCAGGCGGTGGCCGACCAGGCGTTGAACGAGCAGCCGGTCTTCCTCGACCTGACCCACCCCTTCGCGCTCAATGGCGTGCAAGTCCGGGAACTCGAGCGCAGCATGCAGCGCGTGCGCGCTTCTGGCCGCAAGACCGTGGCCTACCTCGAGAACGCGACTTCGATCGCCTACCAGGTCGCGGCCCTCTGCGACCAAGTCCTGATGGCCGACATGGGCAGCATCGACCTGCACTCCTTGTCGATGTCCATCACTTTTATGCAGGACGCCTTCGACCTGCTCGGTGTCGATGTCGACGTCGTGCGCTGCGGGGACTTCAAGGGCGCGGTCGAGCCCTACGTGCTGCCAAAGATGAGTGATCACCTGCGCCGCCACTACAAGTCCATGCTCGAGCGCATGAACGACGACGTCGTGCGCCGTCTGGCCGAGGCCCGCGCCCTCGATCCCGCGAAGGTCCGCGAGCTCCAGGCCCAGCGCCTCTTGACGGCGAAGCAAGCCCTCGAGGCAGGACTCATCGACCGCATCGTCCCCTACGACGGCGCGAAGCTGACCCTCGAGCGCATCGTCGGCAACGCGGACTTCGAGACCGAACTCGCACTCACGAAGGACACGCAGCGCAAGAACTTCAACCTGATGGCAGCGGTCAACAATCTCTTCTCGCCGCGCGCCAAGAAGGAAAAGAAGCAGGACAAGGACACGATCGCCGTGCTTCACCTCGCCGGCACGATCATCGACGGCCAACGTGACGCCGCCGGCTCCATCGTCTCGGTGCCGGCAGTGGAGGAGATCGACCGCCTGCGCGACGACGAGAAGGTCCGCGGCGTCGTCGTCCGCATCAATTCACCAGGTGGCTCGGCGACCGCGAGCGAGATGATCCGCCGCGCCCTGGTTCGGCTCGCCGAAAAGAAGCCGGTCGTCTTCTCGATGGGCAGCGTCGCGGCCTCGGGCGGCTACTGGATCACTTGCATCGATCGGCCGATCTATGCGGAGGCGACGACGATCACCGGTTCGATCGGCGTCTTCGGCATGAAGACGACCTTCGGCCCGCTCATGCGGCGCGTCGGCCTGCACGAAGAGGTCATCGCCCTCGATGACGCCTACGACCTCGATTCGATCTCGACGTCGTGGAGCGAGGCATCGAAGGAGCGGCTGCAGACGCATGTCAGCGACATCTATGCGCGCTTCCTCGACATCGCGTCGAAGTCGCGCCACCTCCAGGTCAAGGACCTCGAGCCCTTCGCGGGTGGACGAGTCTGGTCGGGCGAGCAGGCCCGCGACCGCGGCCTCGTCGACGCGATCGGCGGCTTGGACCAGGCCATCGCCCGCGTCGCGAGCGAAGCCAAGCTCGAAGCCTACGAGACGATCCACACGCCCAAGGCCAAGAGCGCGCTCGACGCCTTGGTTGGACAGCTCTTCGCGAAGTCCCTCTTCGAGAACGATGCCCTTCAGCTTGCGCGGCAGCGCCTCGGCAACCTCGACACGGCCCTCAACGTGATCTTCGCCTCGATCACCAACGAAGGTCGCCCGCAGATCTGGGCATTGTTGCCGGCGGAGATTCGCTTCCGCTGACGGCCTCGGCGCTTTCTCAGCGTCGTCCGAAGACGGCAGCGACGAGCCCTTCGAGGTCGCGTTCGTCGACCGGGCGCGGATTGAAGCTCGCCGTCCACTGCCGCGCGGCGACCGTCGCGAGACCGCGACTCGCACTGTCATCGAGGCGGCGGCGCGCTAGGACTTCGACGCCCGCGAGCCGGGTGAGTTCTTCGACGCGCTCGGCGACCTTCGCTGCCGCCACGCGGTCGTCGTCGCTCGTTGAAGCCAGGCCGCAACGGCGCGCGGCTTCGGCGTAGACCGCCGCGACCGGCGGCAACTCGGCGTTGAAGCGCAGCACGTGCGGCAGCGCGAGCGCGACGGCTTCGCCATGGGCGAGACCGAGGCTCGCGGTCAGAGCATTGGCAATCGAGTGTGCCGCGCCGAGCATGGAGTTCTCGATCGCGAGGCCACCGAGGGCCGCCGCACGCAGCATGGCCTCGCGCGCCTCGAGGTCACTGCCGTCCTTCAGGACGCGTTCGAAGGCGTGGTTGGCGAGCTCGAAGGAAGCCAGCGCGCAGCGGCGACTGACTTCGTTGCCCTTCTTGGTCACGAGCGCCTCGAGCGCATGGCCGAGCGTGTCGAGGCCGGTGCACGCCGTTACGAAGGGCGGCATCGTCAACGTCAAGCCAGCATCGAGGAAGGCGATGTGCGGCGCGATCGCCGGATCACCGCAAGCGACCTTCTCGTGGGTCTCCTCGCTACCGATGAGGGCGAAGGACTGCACTTCGCTGCCCGTGCCCGCGGTCGTCGGCACGGCGATGAGCTTTGGCAAACGCAACCCGCGATCCGCAGCACTTCGGTAGTCGCCGATGCTGCCGCCACCGCCGCGCACGAGCATGCAGGCCTTGGCCACGTCGATGCTGCTCCCGCCGCCGATCGCCACGTAGATGTCCGGTTCTCGTCCGCCGAAGCGCTCCACGGTCGCGCTCTCGACGGCCGCGCTGCAGCGCGCGACGTCGACCTCCGTCGGGTTTTCACGCACCGCGTCGAAGCCGCAGGCGCTCAGTCGCGCTTCGAAGAGCAAGTCCAAGAGCCTCCCGGCGTGCCCCGAAACCACGATGCCTGGGTCGGTCACGACGAAGGCGCGCTCGGCCGCCAGACCCTTGACCACGGTCGCGATCGCGTCGAGCGGACCGCTCACGACCCGCGTGCGCCGCGGCGGCACGTCCTCGAAGAGCTCGGTCAGCATGCGCCGGGCTAGTCCCAGGCCGGCGCGCGCTGGATCGCGCGACGCTGGTAGAGGAACTCGAAGAGGTTGCCCTCGTGCGGCTGGTCCCACTCGGCGCGCGATGTCGGATAGGGGCCGAGGTTGAGGCGGTCGACCGAGCGGCATTGCGCGAGCTCACGGATCCAAGCCTTGTCCCGCGTGATCGCCGTGAGCACGAGCGTCGGCCCGAGCGCTGCGACCATGTCCTTTTGCGGGACCTCGACGACGCTCGTGAAGGGAAAGAGAAACTCCGTCCGCGCGAGCGCATGGTCGACGCGATCACAGCGCAGAATCGTCGGTCGCAAGTACATCGAGCCTGCGACTTCGACACGCCGCGGGCTCGAACGCAGCTCGGCTGTCACGTCACGCGCGCCACCAGCGGCCAAGCCCGCGTCGATGCTCTCATCGATCCACTCGGCGAAGCGCGGGTTCGCGAACGCCGACAGCCTGGCGCTCGGGTCCGTCGCTTCGGTCGGCTCGATCGCACTCACGGCCTCGGCGAGCGCTCGCGCGATCGCGTCGGCGTGCCGCGACACGAAGATCGTCGACACGTTGATGCACGACCGGCCGCCGTTGTCGGCCACCGACGCGACGAGGGCTTCGAGGAAGTCGGGCCAAGCGTCGACCACGTCGTCGCCGATCACGATCTTGCTGCGCCCAGGGCCGTGCAAGTTGATCTCGGGCTTGCCGGCGTAGGCCGCCGTCGTCTTCTCGTCGCCGAAGAGCAGGGCCCGACCGCAAGCGCCGAGGATGGTCGCCGCCCCCTCGTGGTCGGTCGGATAGAAGTGAAAGGCCTCCTTCGGCACGCCAGCCGCGAGGAAGGCCCGCACGATGCGCAGCGGGGTCCAAGGTTCTTCGCGCCCCGGCTTGAGGACGACGGGCGTGCGCAGCGCGATCGCGGGCATCCAGATCGAGTTGACGCCGGGCGAGTTGCTCGGCAGCACGACGCCGAGCGCCTCCGTCGTCGGGTAGTAGGCGACGGGCACGCCACAGTGCTCGCCGAAGCCAGTGTCGATCACCGACAGGTCCATGCCGCGCGTGAGGCCTCGTAAGATGGCGTCGACCTCGTCGAAGACCGTGAAGATCTTCTGCATGTTGCGCCGGCAGAGCACGTGCGGCAGGCCGCTCGTCTCGGAGAGCAAGGCGACATACTCGTCAGGACTCTGCGTCCGGCCTTCGTCGTCGATCGGCAAGCTCGCGTTCAAGAAGAGCTCGCCCGCCCGCTTGAACATCGCCAGCAACTCGCGTGTCGGCACGGCGCGCAGCGCGGCCGCGCGCTCGGGCAAGCGCTTGAGGTCGCGACGGATCAAACCGGCGTTGGCCTGGCTGATCGTGGCGAGCACGCGGCCGTCTCGTGGACTCGCGAGCTCGACACGGTCGAGACTCGCGTAGGTTTCGCCGCCGCGCAAGACGGGGATGTGGATCGCTTCGCTCATGATGCTCGTGGCCCCCTACCCGCGCGGCGAGCAGGGTGGTCCTTCAGTAGACGCCTTCGACGATCTTCTGCGCCTCGGCGCCGTAGGGCCGCACTTCACCGACGCCGTCCCAGGGATAGTCGGCGCAGGGACGACGGCGCAGGGCTTCGTCCCGCTCGAGGAAGCGCGGCATGAAGAACTCGCGCGTGAGCGTCGTGAGCTCGACCCGACCCCACGCATCGTAGTCGACCGTCTTGTTGACGTCGTCGAAGTCCACGACGCGCAAGAGCGCGCGCGGCTGCGGCGCGTAGTAGCTGATCGAGTAGCCGTCCTCGCGCAGCGACTTCTTGTGGGCCGCGAGGCCCATTAAGGTGTTGCCGTAAGTCGGCACGAAGTCGACCGCGCCCTCGAGCACCTCTTCGACCAAGAAGCGCGTCGTCTGCGGCGTCATCGTCGTGCCGCCACAGAAGACACCTCGAATGCCGGCGCCAGGAATCGACAGGCGCTCGCTCAGCTCTTCGAGGAGCTTGGGCGTCGTGAAGAGGGCCGAGACGTGGCGCTTCTCGAGGATGCATGCGGCCTGGTCGATGACGTGCCGCATGTAGGCCTTGGCGTGGTCGAAGTCGCGCGCAACGATCAGCTTCTTGACCCAGCGCGGATCGAGGTCGACGAAGTAGCACGACGAACCGCGGTGGTTCGCCAAGTGCTCGATCGCGAGGCGCAGGCGCCGCGGCCCCGTCGGCCCGACCATGAGCCAGTAGCCGCCGCGCGGGAAGGACGCGTCCGACAAGGTCTCGGAGAACTGCTCGTAGTCGAGCTTGTAGTCCTCCCAACCGATGCGCTGCTTGGGCATACCGGTCGTGCCACCGGTCTCGAAGATCGTGAAAGGCCGACCGAGGTAGGCACGCGGCACGAAGCTCTCGTGCGGCTCCGTGCGCAAGACCTCACCATCGAAGAGCGGGAAGCGCGCGAGGTCAGCAACCGTACGCACATCCTGGAGCGGGTCGAAGCCAAGAGCCTCGCGCCGCGCCAGCCAAAAGGGCGTGCCCGTCGACTCGGAGAAGTGCCACTGCACGATCTCGCGCACGTGGGCGTCGAGTCGAGTCGCTGCGGCGTCGATCGCTTCTTGCATCCCTGCCATGTGTGATTCCGCTGCTTGCCTAACTGTTGCTTGCGGCCTGGTCGTTGGTCTCAGGGACTGCCTCAGGACTCGCGGACGCCAAGGGCATCGAAGAACTTGTCCTGCACGTCCTGCGGCGGCGCTGGCGTCAAGAGAGTCACGACGACGAGCACGATCGTCGATGCCGCGATCACGAAGGTGACCGGCATCATGCCGGCGATCAAGAACTCGCCGGTCAAGGCTTCGTCCAAGAACCAGAGCCAGAGCACGCCGACCGTCAGCGTCGCCGCGATCGCACCCTGCTTGTTGCTGCGCCGCCAATAGAGGGCGGCGAAGACGACCGGGAAGAGGCTCGCGAAACCAGTGAAGCACCAAACGCCGATCGGGAAGACGCCGCCGGGGTTCGTGAGGCCGACCACGAAGGCGACCAGGACCATGAGGACGACGAAGCCGCGCCCCATGCGCACCTTGGACTTGTCATCGAGCTGCCCCATGCCGAAGCGATGTCCGTGCTGCGCCACGATGTCGTTCGTGAACAGACTGCCGAGGCAGAGGAACTGCGAGTCCATACTCGACATGATCGCTGCCAAGATGCCCGCGCCGATCAGGCCCGCGAGTACGTCGCCCGAGTAGCGCGAGACCATCATGCCGAGGACGGCGTTCGGATCGGTCGTGGGCGGCAGCACCGCCGCGGCCCAGATCCCGAGCAGGATGCAGGGCACCCAAGTGATGGCGATGAAGAGCGGATGGGCGACGACCGTCAGTTTGAAGTTGCTCGCGCGCCGCGCCGTCAGCCAGTGCTGAAAGAGGTGCGGGAACATGCCGACCGACAAGGGAATGAAGCAGTAGGTCAAGAACTGCAACTTGCCGACTTGGTCGCCCGCGCGACTCGCGCGCTCGGCGGACTTCGACGCGAGCAAGGCCTTGGTCGCGGCCTCGGCGCCGCCCATCGCGTCTTTGATCACGACGAAGGCAATGACGCCCATGACCATGAAGACGATGGTCTGCATCGTGTTGGCCCAAGCCGTCGCGCGCATGCCGCCGAAGAAGACATAGATCAGCACGACCAGGCTGATGAAGCCCATACCCCACGCATAAGGCACGGCGCCGCGCGGCGCCTTCGCGACGACCGTCGCCACGGCCTTCTGCCAAGCCGGCGTCGGTGGCTTCACCATGGCCATGAGCTCGCCCCGACGCTTGGGATGTAGGGACCCCGACCAAGTCAGCGTGCGCGTCGCCTCGTCGAAGCTGACGCGATCGCGCAAAGCCTCGGGGATGCGCGGCGTGACCGGCGCTTCGACGACGACAGACGTGCGCGCGTCGCTGACCGCGAAGGTCTCGGGGGTCAACGCTTCGATGACTCGCCCCGAGCCGACGACGCCCATGAGGATGTAGATCAGCACGAAGCCGACCATGAGCGGGAAGAGGAGCAGCACGAGGCCCTCGGACCGGTAGCGGTCGCGGAAGAAGGCGAGCTGCGTTACGTAGCCGTACTTCTTACCGAGGCGCCAGACCTTGGCGCCGATCAAGAAGAAGCAGAGCGAGTGGATGATGCCCGACCACGAGGCCATCAAGCCGTAGACGCCGATGCCCTTCTCGAAGGCGCGCCCCGTGCTGCCGACGAGGGCAAAGGCCGTCATCGTCGTGCCGAAGATCGACATCAGGAGCATGAAGGACCCGATGCCGCGATTCGCCAAGAAGTAGTCGCCCGAACTGCTCTTGGAGCGCCGCGTGCTGAAGAGCGCGATGCCGAGCAAGAGCGCAACGTAGGCCAGGATGATGCCGAACGTCATGGCTGTCCGTCCGTGTGAACACCGAGCCCCTGCGCGGCACGCGCTTCACTCGCATCGAAGTCATCGAGCTGTGCGGGCCAAGCGAAGCAGACCATCGCCAGCCACGCGAGTGTCGCGCCGAGCGAGATGCCGAGCTGCCAAGCGAGCCCGATCGGCAAGAAGCCGAAGACGAGCGGCTCGGCTTCTTCCCACCACCAGAAGTCCTGGTGCAGGACGCAGAGCGCGAAGATGACCATGTAGAGGAACGCAGCGCGCTGGCGACGCGCCTTCGCTGGCGGCTGCGTCACTTGCTCTGCTCGATCGCGAAGAGGTGGGTATGGGTCGCGATGTAGAGCACGCCCTGCGCGACGATCGGCGACGAGTAGATCGGCGACGTCATGTCGATCTCCTTCACGTCGTCAGCCGAGTACTCCTTCGTGGCCGGAATGATGGTCAGGAAGCCGTCTTCGCTCCCGATCATGAGCTTGCCATCAGCGACGAGGGTCGACCCCCAGATGTGCCCGCTCGTGTCGTGCACCCAGTGCTCTTTGCCGGTCTGGGCGTCGAGGCAGTAGATGAAGCCCGAGTAGTCGGCGGCGAAGAGCAAGCCGTTGACGACCGACATCGTCGACATCGAACGATTGATCTTGCGGTAGGACCAGACCTCTTTGCCGTCCGCGTCGATGCACGTGAGGTTCCCGATGCCTTCGCCGTGCTCGGGGTCTTGCCCGATGACGGCGTAGACCTTGCCCGCGTGCACGATCGGCGTGCCTAGCACTTCACTCGGTCCCTTGCGCGTCGCGTACTTGCGCGGCTTGCCTTGCTCGTCGACGCGGTACTCCTTGGGATTGCAATCGAAGCGCCACGCCTCGTCGAGGACGTTGAAGCCATCCTCGTCCTCCTTCGGCGTGGGCTTGAAGGCATAGACGCACCCGTCAGGGCCGCCGAAGATCGCGAGCTCAACGCTCTCGGTCTTGAGGTAGGCCGGCGACGACCAGTTGCTGTGGAAGATGCGCTGACTGCAGCCCGAGGCCTCTTCGGCGAGGATCTTGCCGGTCTTCTTGTCGAGCATGATGAGGCTCGGCGCGTTCGGCGCCGGCGTCTCCACGTGACCATAGTCGACGCCATTGGAGGTCGAAGTCCAGATGCGGTCCCCGACGAT
Organism: uncultured bacterium; assembly: GCA_937858895.1. Taxonomy (GTDB): domain Bacteria; phylum Planctomycetota; class UBA1135; order UBA1135; genus JACKHW01. The sequence goes on from CALLZN010000269.1 coordinate 11,748, forward strand.
CATGACCGAGCAGCACGTGATGTTGTGCGGGAAGACGCCGCACTCATCGGTCATGTTCGTGACCCAGATGATGTCGGCGTCCTTGGCTCCGATCTCGATCTTCGGGTTGCCGGGGCCAGCCGCGTACTGCGCTTCGTCTTGGTAGCCCTGGTTGCCATCGGCCATGCCGTTGACGTCGAGACACATGACCTCGCAGCGATTCGAGACCACGTAGACGCGATCGCCTTCGACAGCCGGCGAGGAGCAAATGCCGAGATACTCCCAGTCGCTGACCTTGCCCGTCCCGAGCTTCGGGATGTTGAGCTGCCAGATGAGGCCCCCGTCCTTCGTGTCGAAGCAGTAGATGACCGAGCGGTCGCCCTTGTACTTGGGATCGCGAGCACTGTCGTTGTTCGTACCGACATAGATGCGACCGTTCGCGACCGTGGGATTGCCGTAGCTCTGCGAGCCGAGCTTGGCGATCCACTTGACGTTCCGCGTCGTCTTGGCGTCGATCTCGTCGGTCGTCCCGACGAACTTGCCGGCATCGAAGTCGGTGCAAACGCCCTTGTCCGGCGAAACCATGTTGCGCGAAGCGTCCCGTCCCCACTGTGGCCAATCGCTGCCCTGGGCAGCGAGCGAAGCCACGAAGGAGAACGCCACGAGAGCGATCGAGAGCATCGCCGAGATCATCGTCGAGAAACGCAGGTCAGTCATTGGGAAGCACTTTGAGATTGTCGAGATAGACGCGGAAGCGGCTCTGGGGTGCGAATCCGTAGATGCCCGGCGCACCGCTCGTGTGCGCTACCGGATCCGCCACCTCGATGGTCCACGCGTCGGGCATGGGCTCGTCGCGAGGCCAGGCCTTCGCACGAATGACGCCGCTACCATCGGCTGCGACATCGACCCGCGTCAGGAGCCGATACCAGGTGCCAGGCTTCATCTTGAAGGGCACGACCTTCTTGAAGCGCTCCATGTTGGAGCTGACCTCGAGCTCTTGGTGGTTGCCCTTGAGCGCGATCTGGTAGCGCTGGTGGATGACGCCGGCGGTCGACAGGATGCGCCGATTGCCTTCGGTCATGATGTCGACTTGCATGCTGTACTTCGACTGGTCCGGATGGCCCACGAAGCTCTGCGTGCGCTGGAAGAGCGGATTGTCGAGAGTCTTGGCGAGGACCTTCTCTCCCGCGACTTCTCGGATCTCCCACTTCTTGCCAGCGCCGACCCAGAACGGCCGCGGGTTACCGACCGGGACGCCGTCCGCGCCCGGCGCGAGCTTGGCATTTTCGAAGTCGTCTTCGAAGGCCCCGAAGGGCACGATGCGCAGGCGCGCGCTCGCACGCAGCCCCTTGGCTTCGACCGTCATCGTGACCGCACAAGGAGTGGCGTCGTGCGCGATCTCCATGGCTCCGTCCTCGGTCCAGGTGACGCCGGCCGTCGGCGCGCCGCTGAACTTGGCGCCTTCGACCGCTTCGTCGACGACGCGCCCCTTCGCGTCGAGGGCCACGACGCGGTAAGCGACGGTTTCGCCAGCGCGTGCGCAGTGGTCGGCCGGGCGCACCTGCAAGCGCACGCCTACGCCGTCGCTTGGCGGGTCTGGGCGATGATCGACGGCGCTCGCCTCACCACGACCACCCGCAAAGCTGTAGAGCTTGGCGGTCGTATGGACGTAAACGCGGCCGTTGCAGATCGCCGGCGCGCCAAGGCAATTACCCTCGAGCTGCAGCTTCTGCAGGACATTCGGCCCCGCGTCGTCCGGCATCAAGACGTGGAAGCTACCGTCGTTCATCGGCACGTAGAGCTTGCCGTCGCCAAAGACCGGCGAAGCGTGGATCTGGTCCGCCGCGAGCTTGACGTGCCACAGTTCCTTGCCGCTGTTGGCGTCGACGCAGTGCAAGTCGCCGGTGAGCGTCGTCTGGAAGACATGTTGACCGACGAGAACCGGCGAACTCGAGAAGGCGACGAGGTCCGCACGCCATACCTCAGCGGCCTTGTCGAGGATGATCGGCAGCTTCGTCGCGTCGCCCAAGGCCTCCGGGCTCGGATGACGCAAGCGCGACATGCGACCAATCACGGAGCTGTCGAGGTTCTCGGAACCGTGGATCGCGATCACATCACGGACCCCCGGGCCTTCGCCGTCGACCTTCGTCGGCACGAGCAGCAGACTGCTGTTGAGACCTCCGGTCGACACCTGTACGCGCCAGAGCGTGTCTCCGGTCCGCGCGTCAAGGCACGCGACGTTGCCACAGCCGAGGCCGCAGTAGAGGACGCGCCGACCATCGACATCCGCAACGACGGGCAAGCCCAAGGTGTTGTCCTTTGGTGGCCCACCCGGCGTCGACGACCAGAGCGAGACCCCGCTGATCTTGTCGAAGCAGAAGAAGCGGTCCCTCGCTGGGCCTTGCGAGCCCCAACCCGAATTGACGACGTGAAGGATCGCGCGTGGTCCGTCGATGAGCACCGAGCCGGTTCTTCCGTTCGGGAAAGTCAGGCGACCATACTCCTCGCCCATCGCGTGCTGCCAGAGCTCTTCCCCGTCGCGCGTGAAACAGCAGACGAGGCCAGGCGTGGTCAGGACGTATACATTGCCGGTCTCGGGATCGATGGTCGGACTGCCGATCGAGTAGCGCGAGTAGATCACATCGGACAAGAAGTCCGTGAAGCGCCGTTCCCAGATGCGCTTGCCGCTCGTCTCGTCGAGGCAGACGAGGACCTCTTGCAGCGCATCCCCGCTGCCCTCGTAGCCGAGCGCATAGACGCGGCCATCGGCGATCGTCGGCGTGCCACGACCGGCCAGGTCGATGGACCACGAACCGGGGGTCTCGAGCGCAAGCGACTTGGGAAGTCGCGCTTCACGCGAGCTGCCGTCCTGCGAAGGACCGCGCCAGCTCGTCCAGCCGACCGCGGGCTTCTTGGTCTGCGTACCGGCAGCGCCGTCCTGGGCGCTGCACGCGCTCAGGAAGCCGAAGCCGCTGTTCATGCCTCCGCGCGGCGCTGGCAAGAAAGCCGCGCCGAGGACCGCAAAGAGAACGGACGCCGAGGGCGTAGAGAACATGCCTGCTGTACGTCGCATCGATCACCTGTTTCGATTTCGAGCGGCCCTCGGCCCGCCATCGTGCCCAGCCACTTTGCCCAGCCAGTGAGCGCCGCCATTGTGCGCCGCTAGCGTGCCATCGCAGAGGCGAACCCGGAGGATCTGCGCTCTTTGCCACTCGCTCCGCAGACCAGTAGGTACGTAGGACGCCTTCCACGCGCGAGCAAAATCTTCGCGCACGCCGCCAGCCCTTCGCGTAGGCAGGCGGCGCTCACTATGCTGCGCGGCCTTTTATCCTAGCCGAGCATCCGCTCGGTCCAGACCAAGCTCCTCGCGTCGCCAGGCTTTCTCGGCTCGCTGCCGGCGCAAACGACGACCCACGATGACCAAGCCTCGTCCGGCCCTCTTCGCGATCGCCTTCTTGTCCGCCTGCGCGACTGCGCCGCAGCCCGCTCGGGTGTGGCCGCCGCAAATGCCGCAAGGCCCGGACGACGCGAAGGACCAAGCGCAGGCGGGCGCCGGCGACGAGGCGCGGCAAGCCAAGCGCACCTACGTCACGGCCCAGAAGTTCGAGCAAGACAGCACCGACGTGCCGCGCAGCCTCACGAGCATCGATGCGCGCCGCCTCGAGGCCACCAACTCGTCGACGACCAAAGAAGCGCTGCGCTTCATCCCGAACCTCATGGTGACGGAGTTCAGCGCCCGCCGCCTCTCCTTCCCCTACGTGCGCGGCGTCGGTTCCGGGCAAGGCGACCCAGCGGTCGCGACCTTCATCGACGGCGTCCCCCAGCTCACGACGAACACGACCAACCTGCCGCTCGACGACATCGAGCGCATCGAAGTCCTGCGCGGTCCGATGTCGGCGCTCTACGGGCGCAATACGATCGGTGGCGCGATCAGCTTGATCACGCGCGAGCCGAGCGAGCACCTCGAGTACGGCGGGCGCGCGTCGATCGGCAACTTCGGCCTTCAGGACTACCAAGCGTATGTGCGCAGTCCCCTCTCGGACTCAGTTCACATGGGCGTGACGATTCTTAGGCAGGAGCGCGAGGGCTACACCGACAACGACTTCACGGGCCGTGACGTCGATGACCGCGATACGTGGTTCGGTCGCGCCAACTTCGTCTGGACCCCGGACGACGTCAACGAACTGCGCGTGACGCTTCATGGTGAACGCGCGCGCGACGGCGGCTTCGTGCTGTCCGAGCTCAACGCCTTGCGGGCGCGGCCGAACCACATCAACCAGGACTTCGAGGGCGAGGTCGACCGCGACGTCCTCGGGAGCTCGGTGACGTGGAAGCGCAGCGGCGCGTCGGTGGACTTCACGTCGATCACGGGCTTCCAGAACTTCGACGTCGACGAGAGCGCCGACTTCGACTTCAGCCAACTCGACGGCGTGCGACGCCTGACGAAAGAAAAGCAGTCGGCCTTCAGCCAAGAACTGCGCCTCGCCTCGGCGCGCGACGCGAGTCTCGAGCTCGATGACGATGTCAGCTTGCGCTGGCTCGTCGGCGCGAGCGGCTTCTTGGCCAATGGCGATCGCGAGGCGGCCAACGTCTACCGCCCGGCTGGCGCGGGCATTCTCTTTCCGCCGACCCAGGTGGGCACCGACCGCAGCAGCGGCGACTTCGACGACACGGCTTTCGCGGTCTTCACCCAGGGCGTCCTGTCGATCGGCAAGAGCCTCGAGGTCACCGGGGCCGTGCGCTACGACTACGAGCGTAAGGAAGCCGACATCCGGCGCCAGTTCGAGACCTCGGGCGGGACCTTCCCGACGGCCGCGAGCGATCGGAGCGACAGCTACGACCAGTGGATGCCGCGCCTCAGCGCGGCTTTTCACTTCGATGAAGCGACGATGGCCTACGGCGTCGTGGCGCGCGGCTTCAAGGCCGGCGGCTTCAACCTGACGGCCCCGACCGGACGCGAGGCCTTCGCGCCCGAGAAGAGCTGGACCTACGAGGTCGGCTTCAAGCGTCGCTGGAACGAGGGTCGCATTACGACCAACCTCGCGCTCTTCCACATCGATTGGGAAGACATGCAGCTCAGTCAGTTCGACGCGACGGCCGGTGGCTACGTCGCGAACGCTGGCGAGGCGACGAGTCGTGGCGTCGAGTTCGAAGTGACCGCTGAGCCCATCGACGGCCTCGAGTTCTTCGGGTCGCTGGGCCTGCTCGATACGGAGTTCGATCGCTTCATCGACCCCTATGGGACCGACGTGCGTGGGCGCAACCTGCCCTTCGCGCCCGAGACGACGGCTGCGATCGGCGCGCTCTACACGATGACGCTCGATGCCGACCTCGCGCTGCGCCTGGGTGGCGACTACGTCCACGTCGGCGACCTCTACTACGACGCCGGCAACCGCGGCCACGAACGCTACGCGCTCGCGAACTTCCGCGCCGGCATCAGCGCCGATCGTTGGAGCTTCGACCTCTGGGTCCGCAACGCCTTCGACGAGCGCTACCAACCGGTCGCCTTCCAGGCGAACCCGGCCGACGCGAACTTCTTCGTCGGCGAAAGCGCTGCCCCGCGGACCTTCGGCGTGACCCTGCGCGTCGACCTCGGTGGCAAGAAGCGCGACAATCTCTGAACTACCGCAACCAACTCGAGAGCATTGGTGACCCCTATGAAGCTACATACCCTGCGCATGAAGCCACGGCGCCGCGCCATGACCGCCTTGACGCTCGCCATCGCGGCGACCTTCTGCGTCGTCGCACGTGAAGCATCCGCCCAAGACTCGACGGAGCCGAAGGACGCGGCGCCGACCCGGAGCCAGGCAGGCGCGCCTTCGTGGCCGCAATGGCGCGGCCCGAGCCGCGATGGCATCTCGCTCGAGACCAAGTGGTCGCCAAAGGGCAAGGCCGACCGCGTCTGGTTCACAAACGTCGGCATCGGCTACTCGACGGTCTCGATCGACGGCGGCCAGCTCTTCACGATCGGCCACGACGTCGAAGCGGAAGAAGACACTGTCTACTGCCTCGACCTCGCGAGCGGCGAAGACCAGTGGACCTTCGCCTACAAGTGCCGCACGCTCGCCAAAGCGCACAAGGGTGGCTCCCTCACGACGCCGTCGGTCGACGGGCCGCGCGTCTTCGTCGCGAACCGTGAAGGCAAGCTCTTCTGCCTCGACCGCAAGAGCGGCAAGGTTCAGTGGCAGAAGGACCTCATGAAGGAGCACAAGCTCACGTTGCCCGAATGGGGCTTCGCGGCCTCGCCGCTCATCCTCGACGAGATGATCGTCCAGGCGACGGGGCACGTCTTCGCCTTCGACCGCAAGGGCAAGGAGCTCTGGCGCACCAAGTCCGACTACAAGGAGTCCTACGCGACGCCGGCGACCGCGAGCTTCTTCGGCAAGGACTACCTCGTTTGCTTCAACGGCAACGGCTGCGTCGTCCTCGAGCGCGCGAACGGCAAGGAAGTCGCCGCCCACAAGTGGGAAACGCGCTACAAGGTCAACGCCGCGACGCCAGTCATCGTCGGCAACAAGATCTTCATCTCGTCGGGCTACAATACCGGCTGCGCCCTGCTCGAGTTCTCGAAGGACCGCGAGCTCTCTTTGCTCTGGGAGAACAAAGAGATGCGCAACCACATGTCGGGCTGCGTCGCCATCGGTGAGTATCTCTACGGCTTCGACGAAGCGACCTTCAAGTGCCTCGACCTCGACGGCAAGGTCAAGTGGCAAGAGCGGGGCCTCGGCAAGGGAGCCTTCGTCGTCGCCGGCGAGCACCTCGTCATCCTGAGTTCGCGCGGCGACCTGGTTGTAGCTAAGGCCAACCCGGAGAGCTTCGAAGAGGTCTCGCGGCAGAACGTGCTCTCAGGCGGCGTCTACTGGACGACGCCGGTGCTCTGCGACGGTCGCATCTACGCGCGCAACAGCCTCGGCGACCTGGTCTGCCTCGATCACCGCGACTGAGTTCAGGCGCGACTGACTTCACGCGCGACGAGCGCTCAGCGCTTCGCGATGCACCAGAGCTTGTCGTTCGTGCGAAGAAAGAGCGCCCCGTGCGCCGCGACGATCGACGAGCGGATCTTGTCGTCGTCTTCGCGGCCGAAGGCGACCTCGTGGAGGATGTCGCCGCTGTCCTCGCTCACGACGACGACGTTGCCATTGTGGTCCATGACAAAGACCCGACCGTCGGCGATCGTCGGCGAGGACCGCCAGAGGTAGTCCTTCGTCAGGGCTGTCGTCCATTGAATCGCGCCGTCTTTGGCAGCGACCTTGGAGAGCGTTGCGCGGTCATCGTTGAGCACGAAGAAATAGCCATCGTGGTAGGCCGGCGTCGGTACGTCGCTCGAGACCTCGTTGGGGCGACCTTCGCTCTTCCAGAGCAGGCCGGCGTCGCTCGCCGCTCCGTCAGCGCCGGCAGCGCCGGCAACAGCCTCTTGCGTCGTGGCTTCGCGAGCGATCGCTTTGGCGGCGATGTCGCTGAGTGAAAGGGCGTAGACCGGAGCGCGCTTCGGGGCGCAGACCAGCGCGATGTCACCCGCGAGCACGACCGAGGGCACGATGCGCCACCACTGCTCGCGATGTCCGGGGTTCCATGTGCCCCAACGCCAGAGTTCACGGCCGCTCTCGGGGTCGTGCCCCGTCAAGACGTCGCCGCCGAGGCAGAGCAAGTCCGTCCCGCGCTTCGACGACCAAGGGAGGATCGTCGTGTAGGCCTCGCGTGACTCGACGCGCGCCGGCGATGGGCGTTCGACCTCGACCTTCGTCTCACCGCTCAGGGCATCGAAGGCCAAGACGAAGGAGCGTGGCTTGTCGCGCGCTTCGCCTTCACCTCGCTGCGCCCCAGGGCCGCCGCGGCGCGCGACTGGCACGTCGCGCTGCAAGAGCGGAAGCCAGACCTTGCCGCCCCAAACCGTCGGGCTCGCGGAGAAGGTCCACTGAAAGGCAAAGTCGCCGTAGCTCTGCTGCAGGTTGCGGCGCCAGAGCTCGCTCCCCTCGTAGTCGTAGGCGACGAGGTCGCCGTTGCCAAAGAAGAAGAAGACGCGCTCGTCATCCGTGCACGGCGAGGGCGATGCATAGTTGCTTCGTGGTCCACCGGCGATCTTGGACGCCGCGTCCTCGCCGGCGCCATAGCCGCTGCCCGCGTCGCGTTCCCACAGCAACGCACCACTCTCACGATCGACACACACTGCGAGGAGGCGCCCTCCCTCCTTGTCGGTCGACGTCAAGAAGATGCGCTTGCCCACGACGATCGGCGTCGAGGCCGCAGGACCGGTCATCGCGGTCACCCAAGCGACGTTCTCCTTCGGGCCGAAGCGCGCAGGCAGTCCCGTGACGCTCGTCGCGCCATCGAAGCTCGGACCTCGCCAGTGCGGCCAGTCCTGAGCAACGCCTTGTTCGGCGAACACGACCACGCAGAGGGCGACGCCGATGACACGAGAGAGCTTGAGGACGGGCTGCTTCATGGAGGCATTCTGCGCGCCGACAGGTCGCGGCACAATCGGCCCCGCTTCAGCTCGCCAGCGGACTCCCGATGCGGCAACGCTCACGAATGTCCGAAGCGACCCGCCCCGCCTGCTCGGTCATGACATCGCCGGTGAAGAGGTCGACGAGCCCCTTGCGCCGCTCGCCCTCTTGCCCGAAGTCGCTGAAGCGAAAACCCGGCGCGTAGAAGGCGCGCACGATCACGAGAAAGCGTTCGAAGGCGCGGTGGTAGTCGGCTGCGAAACCACGCATGTCGACGGCGCCGCTCGAACATGCACCAAGTTGCGTCGCCGCGGCGTCGGCCGCGAGCTCCGCCGATCGCAGGGCCAAGAAGAGACCCGAAGAATAAACGGGATCCATGAAGCCCAAGGCATCGCCGATGAGGGCCCAGCCCGGTCCGCCATCGCACGTCGAGCGGTAGGAGAAGTCTTTGGCGACGCGCACGGGGGCGACCCGCTCTGCACCGGTCATGCGCTCGCCGATCGCCGGGCAAGCAGCGATCGCCGCCTCGAGGATGCTGACGGGATCCTTGCCGAAGCTCGCGAGCGCGCGCATCGGCGTCACGACACCGATGCTGACGCTGTCCGGCAGCGGGATCAACCAGAGCCAGGTATCCCGACGAACGCGGTAGATGAGCGTCGACCCAGCGTCCTTGCCGGCATCGAGGCGGACACCGTCGAAGTGCGACCAGCAAGCCGCGTTCTCGAGCCCGTCGATGTGTTCACGCACGCCAAAGTGCTTGGTCATGAGCCCCCGCTGACCGGAGGCGTCGAGGACGAGGCGCGCGCGGATCGTCTCACGCTGCCCGTCCGGTCGCATGGCGACGACACCGCGGACCTCGCCGCTGCTCGTGGACAGCACTTCTTTGGCGGGCGTGCGCATGGCGAGCTCCGCGCCCGCTGCCCTGGCGCGCTCGAGCAGCATCGCGTCGAAGTCGCTGCGCCGCACTTGCCACGTCATGTGGAGGGCCGGGTCGCTCGCCTCTGAAAAGTAGAAGGGACGGCCAGCGCCGCGCTCGGTGTAGAAGCGCACCCCGTACTTGGCCGGACAGCCCAAGGCTCCGATCGCATCGAGGACGCCGAGGCGCTCGAGCACGCGGTTAGCGGCCGGGATCAGCGACTCGCCGACATGGACTCTTGGGAAGTCGAGGGCTTCGAGGACAAGGACATCGTGGCCACGCTGCGCGAGCAGCGTCGCGGCGGTCGCACCAGCAGGCCCCCCACCGATGATCACGACGTCTCGTTCGATTCCATCCTCGTCGCTCGCGTTCACTCGTGTCATGGTAGCAGCATTCGGCAGAATCGAAGTATGTGACGTAGTCCTTGGACCCAAGCTGTGACGGAACCAAGCTCGCTCCTTTACGGACGTCCGCCATGGGCGCGGCGTTGTGTCCAGTCTCGGTGAGATGGACTATCGGTGAGATGGACCGCGTGCGGGCCCGCGAGGAACAGCGAAGATGAACGAATCCATCCGCGACGAAACGGCGAAGACGACAGCTGGGAACTACTTCGTCTCCAACTACCCGCCCTTCTCGTTCTGGCAAGGCGAGACGCGTGAGGCCGTCGTCGAACACCTGGCCGAGCCACCGCGTGAGCCCGCGGACCTCGGCGTCTACGTTCACATTCCCTTCTGTCGCAAGCGCTGCGACTTCTGCTACTTCAAGGTCTACACCGACAAGAACTCGGCCGCGGTTCGCCGCTACATCGACGCGGTCTTGCGTGAAGCCGAGCGCGCGACAGAGTTCGCAGCGCTGCGCGACCGCAAGCCCGACCTCGTCTACTTCGGCGGCGGCACGCCGTCTTATCTCTCGATCGAACAACTCGAGGAGCTCTTCACCGGGCTACGCAGCATTTTCTCGTGGGAGCTCGCGCGCGAGGTCACCTTCGAGTGTGAACCCGGCACGCTGCAAGAGTCGAAGATCCACGGGCTCCACGAGCTCGGCGTCACGCGGCTGAGCCTCGGCGTCGAGAACTTCGATCCCGAAATCCTCGAGCTCAACAATCGCGCGCACCGCGCCAAAGAAATCCACACTGCGTACGAGCATGCACGCGCGGCGGGTTTTCCGCAGATCAACATCGACCTCATCGCCGGCATGGTCGGCGAGACCGACGAGGGCTGGCAGCGCTGCATCGACGCGACGACCGCGATGGCCCCCGAGAGCGTGACCATCTATCAGATGGAAGTGCCCTTCAACACGACGATGTTCCGCCGCATGCGCGACGGGAACAGCGAGGTCGCGCCGGTGGCAGATTGGGCGACCAAGCGGCGCTGGGTCGGCGAAGCCTTCGCCGCGCTCGAGGCGTGCGGCTACCACGTCGGCAGCGCCTATACCGCTTGCAAGAACGACGAGGTGCAGTTCCTCTATCGTGACAATCTCTGGCACGGCGCGGACATGCTCGGCCTCGGCGTGTCTTCGTTCTCGCATGTCCAGGGCATGCACTTTCAGAACGAGCACGACTTCGACCCCTACTGTGAAGCGGCGCTCGCAGGTGAGCTCCCCGTGCATCGCTCGCTCTTGCTCGATACCAAAGCGCGCTTCCGGCGCGAGTTCATCTTGCAGTTGAAGCTCGGACGCGTCGCGCGCAGCTACTTCCGGGACAAGTTCGGCGTCGACCCCGTCGAGCATTTCAGCCCATATCTCATCGAGCTCGCGAAGGATGGCTTCGTCGAGGTCGACGACCTGCATGTGGTTCTTTCACGCGCGGGCTTGCTGCGCGTCGACTCGCTACTGCACGGCTTCTTCGAAGCTCGCTATGGAGTCCGCTCGGAGCCCGTATGAGGACCGCGACCTTCGTCTATCGCCGACGCGTCGAGTTCGCCGAGACCGACATGGCCGGCATCCTGCACTTCGCGAACTACTTCCGTTTCATGGAGGAATGCGAGCACGCGTTCTTCCGCTCGCTCGGGCTTCGGATTCACCACGAGACGAAGGACGGCTTTCGCGGCTTCGCCCGCGGCGAGTGCGCGTGTCGCTACGAGGCGCCCTTGCGTTACGAGGACGAAGTCGAGCTCCACCTGCGCTGCGTCGAGGTCCGGGACAAGGCTTTGCGCTACGAGATCGACTTCTTGCTCGACAAAGCGATCGTCGCGCGCGGCAGCGTGACCGCCGTCTATGTCGGCAACGCCGGGGCTGGAGACGGAGGAAGCGCCGAGCCCCGTCGCATCCGCGCCTACCCCCTGCCCGAAGCGGTCAAGGCCGCGATCGAAGGCAACGCCACGTGAGCGTTGCCGGGTCGGCGCGCTCCAAAAAATGCGCCGCCCCTCGTGTCTTGCTTCCCGCCGCGAGGACTCTTAGGATCCCGCCCCTCGCGCGGACAGGTAGCTCAGTTGGTAGAGCACAGCACTGAAAATGCTGGGGTCGCCGGTTCAAATCCGGCCCTGTCCACCATTCTTTGCTCTGGCCTGCGGCCGGCCTTTGCTCTGGCCTGCGGCCGGCACGCGATGCGCGAGCGCCTCAGCGCCGCAGTACTGGCAGGCGACCCGGCATCGGCGACGCAGCGCTTTCGCTAGCCACCTTCGCGATCAAGTCGCGGATCTGCGCCTCGAGGGCATCCGGCAGGGCGTAGACCGTTTCCACTTCTACTTGCTGCGAGGCAGGACGGTAGCGGCCGAGGCTCACGCGCAGGGTGTCCCGGCGCCCGAAGGACGACGAGTTGATGCGGACACTGTTATTGCCGTCAAACTCAGTCAGGGTGTTCAGCAAGTTGCGGTGCAGACCTCGGCCGGCGGCGACTTCGAGTGTGACCTCGTATTCGGCCTCTGCCTCTTCGAAAGCAATCTGAGCGCGGTCATCGATCATGCTGACGCTGCGCCGCATGAGCCCGGCTTCCAGGTGAAGGACCGCGGCCGACATCTGCGAGAAATCGACATGCTTGGTGTCGCCTGCGACCAGCACGCGTTCGAAGACGAGGTGCGCCGTCGCCGCGCTGATCGCCGGCACTTCGCGCCGCAGCAGTTCGAGGCGCGCCGAGATCCCGGGCACGCGGAAGCGATGCTGGGCTTCGGCCTTGAAGCGCAGCTCGGTCGTCCCCGGCAGCGCCGTCCCTTCGAGAGGCTTGGCGCCAGGTAGATGGACTCGATAGCGGATCCCTTGCTGCGGCGCAACGAAGGCCACGACTCCGCCGAAGGTCGTCGACCGCCAGGCCGCCTTTGGATCCGGGACCTGTTCTTGGTACATGAGCAGCGTCGCGCGATCCGTTTTCTGAAAGGCCCGGCCATCGACGCTCCCGTAGAGCTTGAAGCGATGCAGACGACCGCGAAGGTCAATGTCCTGGCCAAGCGTCTGAGAGCCGCGCCTGACAACGAAGGCGTCGTGCGACCAGATCGGCGCACCCCACTCATCGATCTCGGCGCTGAGGCGGTAGGTCCCGGGTAGCAGGTTGGCCATGCGGAAGACCACCGTCCCGGACTTGGGCAAGCTCATGCGATTGCTCGTCGACGATCCGCCCTGGCTGCGCGCACGAAAGCGCAGCTTCGACACGATGCCCGGGTCGAGGTGCAGCGTCGCAGTCAGTTCACCGAGCAATGCGAGGCGTACTTCGATCGGCTGCTTGCCGAGCGTCACAGGGAGTTTCTTGGTCTCGTAGCCCTGCCTCGTGACCGTGATCTGGTAGGACCCCGGCATTTGCGGACCGAGGATCGCGAAGGCCCCATTCTTGTCCGTGCCTGCGCCGTCGACCCCGATCTTGACGACGCGCTCACGCCCGTTCGAGCCGTGCAGCCGCTCCATCAGAACGATCTGCGCCTTTTCGATGGGCTTGCTGTCCTCATCGACGACCCGGCCCTGGAGGATGGGCTCGGGCGGCAAAAGAGCGACATCGCCGAGATCGATGCTCGACCCTGGCCCACTCACGACAACCTGTCGGTAGGCTCGCAGGTCGCCCTCTGGATGGCGCATGCGCAAGTAGAGCCGGTAGCTCGAGCACTGCACGAAGGGAACAAAGAACGAGAAGCGCTGTCCTTCGCCGACCTTGGCCGTCTCAGAGGATCTGACGTTGTTGTCAGCCCCGAAGGCGAGTTCCAACCAGGGAAGGTCCTTCTCGCCTTTGCTCCCCGCGACCCCGTCTGGGAGCACGGCGACGCCGCGGATGGAAACGCCATCGTTCTCGAGCCGCAGCTCGTAGCGCAGCTCCTCGCCGTGGCGCAGCGGTCCCGCGTAGTCCACGGAGCAGCGCTCCCGGAAGTTGCGCCCGACGGCGACTTCAGCCTTGAAGCGCATGCCGAGCCCTACATGGTCGAAGCGCACACGACCCTGCTCCGTCGACTGCGACACCTGGTTCATCGGTTCGAGGCGCTGGTCTTCGATCTGGAGCGCCGCGAGAGCTTCGGTGCGAAGCTGGATCGTCCCCTTGTCGAGGATCGCGCGACCGTCACGCCCCTTGAGGTCGAAGACGAGCGAACCGAAGGCGGGCACCCGCAGGGTGTAGCTCGGCTCGAAGCGCGCAAGATCGATGACGATGTGCGTCGGCGCCTTGCAAAGAACTTGCGGCAACAGGGCCCAGCGCCCGGCACTGGGCTTGGTGATCTGGAAGTGCCTGAGGAGGAGTCGACCAGCGTTGTCTGCCACGAAGGCGTCGCGGCGCACGGCGTTGCGCTTGCCACGCAAGTCGTAGAACACGAGCGGACAGTTCGGCACGGGCTGCTGGTCTGCGCCGACGGTCACGACTTCCAAAGTGAGGTCCTTCTCGAGGACGAGGTCGACGATCGTCGACTTGTCTGGGCTGAGCTTCTGCGTGCTGAGCCACTGCCCCGCGAACTCGTCGTCGGTCCAGGCAGCGATGCCGACCCAAGCGCTCGACCGATTCAGGCTTCGGGCCGGCTGCGACGGCGGCGGGAGGATGAGCGGTGCCAAACCCTGGTCATCGGCGCTGACCCGGGTGCCGTGCTGCTCGATCAGCACACCGAGGCGGCTATCGCCGCCCTTGGCCTCTTTCATGACCTCATCGAAGCGCTCCTTCGTGAGGAAGGCCACGGTGGCGTGCGGCACGGGAACCCGATTCTCACCCCTGAGGACACGCACGCGCGGGCCAGTCGCGCTGCCGGCGCGACCATCGTCATCGCTCGTCACCGCCTCTCCAATGCCATCGAGGAGATCGGGGTGCGCGTCGGCGGGATCGCGGTCGGCGGCGATGAGCTCGCCCGAAGCGTCCTCGGTCCCGGGGCCTGCTTCGCCCGCATCCTCGTCGCTGGCGCCTCCGGCTTCGAAGAAGGGTCCGTCGCTCACCGGGCCATGGGTCGCCGTGCTGTAGAGCGCAACTGCGATCCCGCAGGCGGCGATCGCTACGATGATGGCGAGAATAGGTCGATTCATGGCGCTCCCGGCTGGTCCCTTTGCGACGGCTCGTCCCTCTGCAACGGCTGCTTGCTCTCCACGGCTCATCTCTCCGAACGGGCTATCGTGCCACATGCGGGCAGTTTGACATCCGGCCCGATCCGGCGATCATGGAGGCTTCTGCCAGATCGCGCACGAAACACCCCGCCGACGCGCGCTTTCGCTCGATGTTCCCGTCGCCAACGCCCTCTTTCGAGTCCTTCTTACTACCCAGCATGTTCCAGTCGCGCTCCAAGCCGCCAATCGGCATTCTCTCCACAGCTCTCGCGCTGCTCTGCGGACGCTTCGTCGCGGCTCAACAGCCCGACCTTTACGACAGCTCCGTCGTTCGCACCATCGAGCTGACCTTCCACCAAAACGACTACTGGCAGCAGATGACGGCCAATTGGCCGAACAAGATCTTCGTCAAAGCCGACCTGCGAGTCGGCAACGTCGAGCTGAAGGACGTTGGCGTGCGCTTCCGTGGCAACTCGAGCTACTGGGGCATCGGGCAATCACAGAAGAAGCCGCTCGAGATCGCGACCGACGAGTTCGTTGACCAGAAGCTCTGGGGCTACAAGACCCTCAACCTGAACAACAACTACGTCGACCCGTCCTTCGTCCGCGAGGTCGTCGGCTACGAAATCCTGCGCAAATTCACTCCGGCGCCGAAGAGCAACTACGTCGTCATCAAGATCAACGGGCAAGACTGGGGGCCGTACATCAACACGCAGCAAGTCAACAAGGACTTCTTGCGCGAGTGGTTTCCCTCCGAAGATGGGAATCGTTACCGCGGAGAGCGGCCCGAGCTCGCGACACCGCCGAACTACACGGCGCTCAATTGGCTCGGCACGAACATCGCGGAGTACCAGAAGGGCTTCGAGCTCACGTCCGAGAACAGCCTCAACCCTTGGGTCGACCTGCTGCGCGCGGCCGATGTCCTCAACAACACACCGTCGAACCTGCTCACACAAGAGTTTCCAAAGGTCTTCGATGTCGACAACGCGCTGACCGTCCTCGCGCTCGGCAACACCATGCTTTGGCTCGACAGTTACGTCGGCGTCGCCTGTCACAATTTTTATCTCTACCACGATGAGTGGCACGATCGGCTGAGCATCATCCCCTGGGACCTCAATAGTTGCCTTGGCAGCTACAACGACTTCTTGACGGTGCCGCTCGAGACGCTGTCGCCGTACTACGCCGACGACCGCATCGGCAACGTGCGTCCGCTCATGACGACACTCTTGGCGCAGCCTGAGTACAAACAGCGCTTCGTCGCCAAACTGCGCCGCTTCAAGGATGAACTGGATTGGCCACTCTACTTGCGCGGTCGCATCAAGCGCTTGCAGGACATGATCGAACCCGCGGTCATCGCTGATCCCCACCGCCTTTATCCGATCCAGACTTTCCGTAAGAACGTCACCGAAGACGTCGACCTCGGTCCTGGCTTCTTGATTCGCAGCCTCGAGGCCATCACGACCGGGCGCTTCGCCTATCTCTCGCAGCATCCTGACATCGTGAAGCGCGCCGTGCTCGTCTCCGAGCTCGCGCACGCGCCGATCGCACCGACGACCAACGATAGTGTCACGATCACTTGCATGGCGCCCAACGCGGCCGCAGTCACGCTGCACTGGCGTCAACGTGGAGCCTACACCGAGTCCCCGATGTTCGATGACGGCATGCACAGCGATGGAAGCGCCAATGACGGCCGCTGGGGCAT
>CALLZN010000270.1 GCA_937858895.1 uncultured bacterium
TCGAGCGCGGTGACGATCAAGTCGGACTCAAATGACGCCTAGACCCCAATGTTGCATTACCTCCACCCGTCTGGCGGTCGCTGGACGCCCCCCACGGCGACGGATCGTGCTCGGCGACCCTCTTGGGTCGCCTGCGCGCGCTCGTCACCGTGAGTGACATCCAGCGACACACCAGAACAGTCGCGCAACGTGGGCCACGAGGCCCACGCTGCACGACTTCGGGCGGATCTAATGCAACATTGGGGTAGACGCTTCAACGGCGTGGCGGCTCAGCGTAGCCGCAACACACTCGTTTCAGCGTCGTCGATGCGCCGACACGCGCGCAAGAAGTCCGAGTAGTCCTTCGCTTCGATGCGGCCCGGACGCAGGATGGTCTTGCGACGGACGATGAGGTGCTTCCCGTCGTACTCGTAGGAGAGCGACCAAGTGAGCGGTCCGACTTGTTCCGAGCGGCCTGCTGGCACTTCGGCGAAGCTCTGTTCGGCCGGGTCGATGCGCAAGACCCAGTCTTGAACCTGCATCGTCGTGATCACGAACGGGTGGACACGTGCTTCGCGGCCGCCGAAGGCGCGCGTGAAGCCGGTGGAAGGAATCGGCGCAGTGAGGACGGTCGAAGATCCTGACTGCCGCAGCGCCCTTCGACCGAGCAGGTGCATGCGCATGCGGAACGGCGTCCCCACGTCGTCGAGCTCGAGCCACTCGATGCGCCCGAGCGTTAGTGACCCACGGAAGAAGTAGCCCGCGAGTTGCTGCGCGAACTGTTGGCGCCGATCGGCGGGCATCGTTCGTGTCTGCTCTTTGAGCCGCAAGCCCGTGCTCGAGGGCATCGTGATCTCGGCGGTCCACGCCGCGTTGCCCTCGCGCAAGGTCACCCGCGCGTCGACGCGGAACTCAGCCAAGTCGTCGGTGCCAGGTCCATCGAGGATGCCCGGGACCCCAACGTCGCCTTCGAGCAGGAGGTAGGGACAGCCGGACGTGGGGCTCTCGCCGAAGTGCGTCGGGAGCTCTGCGAAGGGCGTCCAGCGCGGCGCGCCAAAGATCAGCCAGTACGGCTCGCCCCCACGAGGGAAGACCATGGCGCCGCGCGCCGCGTAGCGATCTGCGCTGCGAAGCAGCGGCTCGGGATCTGGGTCGAAACCCGGCGCGTAGGGTCGGATCGCGGCGGCCTTCCACGCGATGTCGGCGCAAGACAAGAGCGCGAGCTCGAGCCAGAAGCGTGGTCCTTCCCGCTTGAGGAGCACACTGACCGGCGCCGGACTTCCGCTGCGCTGCGAGGCGTCGGGACAGTGCTGGTGGACGAAGTCGTGGATGGCCTTCGCCTTCTCTGTGTCGTCGGACTTGCCGCGGCAGATCTCGGTCGCCGCGTTGCGCAACTCGACATAGGGAAGAGTCAAAGCCTCGAACTGATTGCGCCAGAGGCGCAGCGCTGGCGCCAAGGCTTCGTCTCGGCCGAAGCTGACCGATGGCGCGAGCTCGGTGATCGGTGGCATTGACGGTTCCTCCGCGATCGGCGTCTGGTTCTCGCGCAAGAAGATCCAAGCCCGCAGCTCGCCGAGTTCTTGGACCTGGACGGCTTCCTTCGGGAAGACGCGCATGACGAAGTCACCGAAGCTCTGCTTCGCAGGCATGACGACGACGAGCCGGCTGAAGCGATAGGGCTTGTCGGTTCCGCGGAAGAAGAAGTTGACGAAGTCGATCGGCCCGAGACCGGGTGAACCCTTCGTGTTCCGGTACTGCTCTTCGATGAAGACCCCGGGCGCGAGCCGGGGCATCGTGAAGGACCCCTCGACTCGGTGCGGCAACCAACTCGCCCCGTCGGGCGTGATCGTGCGCAGCGCGAGGAGCTCATCGGCGGCAGCGGCGGCTTCGGCCGACTCGCTCGCTTCGACACCGCGCGCGTCGTTGATGTGGCGCAGCACGTGCGTCTCCTCCATCTGCGACCCGTCTTCGTAAACGCGAACGACCATTTGGTCGAGCACGAGGGTCGTCGGTGTCGACTTGTCGATGTCGCTCATCGCAAAAGAGCTGATCGCTGCGTCGACGTCGAGGCGCCAGGGCTCGAGTTCGGGGAAGCGCGAGGTCCCCCGCACCATCGTCATCCAGTGACGCAGCTCATGGCGCTCTGGCCGCACTTCGAGGCAGCGCTCGCCGAGCTCGAGTGCCTTGGCTTCGTTGCCGCTGCGGTAGTAGAGCTTGGTGAGTCGCTCGAGGAGGTCGGGATCGTCAGGGGTCTCGGCCAGCGCTTCTTCGAGGAGGGCGATGCCGTCAGGCAGGCGTCGCTCGTCGATGGCGAGGCCCGCCATCAGGAGGCGCTTCGCCGGAGCATCCGGCTCGCTTTCGAAGCGTCGATCGATGTAGGCGAGCGCGAGTTCACGTTGACCCGTGCGCTGCGCGAGGGACGTCGCTGCCCGGAGGAGCGCGGGATCGCCTGGCCGCTGGGCGAGCGCTTTCTGCGCGACTTCGAGTGCTCGCCGCGGCGCGCCTTCGCGCGCGAGAACGTTTGCGAGATCGCGCAGGTAGCCGGTCGGCTGCGAGGCAACTTGTGTGAGTTTCTCGAGGCTGCGCCGCGCTTCGCTGTCCCAGCCGAGGCTCTGGGCGATGCGCATCCTCTTGTCGAGCGTCACGGCCTCGCCGGGGCTCTTGGCCAAGCGCTCGTCGCAGAGTCGCATGGCGTCTTCCTTCTTGTCGTCGGCGACGAGCTGGTCGAGGTAGCGGTAGAAGACGTAAGCGTGCTGTTCGCGGTCCGCGCTCGACGTCTCGTCGAGCAAGCGACGGATGGCGCTGCTCTGGACGTCCGTTGGCACGTGGCGTGCAAGGCGCCAGGTCGCCATCAAGGCCGCGCGCAGGGCCATGTTCGAGCGTGAGGCTTCGAAGGCTGTGCGCACCATGGCCAAGCCTTCGTCGCCGAAGCCGTCGCGAGCCCGCAGGTTGTAGGCGGCCGCGCGCACGATTGCGTTATCACGCTCGGCCAAGCGAGCCTCGAGCCACGCGAAGCTGTCCACGAATTTCATAGGGGCAGCGACGTCGACGTCGGGGACGGGTGCGATCTCGTGCAGCTCCGCCTTGGACTCGATGCGCAACGCGGGCTCCGTGATGGCTCGGTCACCCTCGTCGGTGAAGCGCGCGGAGAACGAAGAAGCGTTCGGCTCCGAGCACTTGATGAGCAAGTGGTTCCAACCCTTGCGCAGGAGAATGCCGTGGTACTGCCTCGTTGGCCCGCGATCCACGACGCGATGAATCGAAGCGATCTTGCTGCCGTTCCACCACGCCTCGTGCGACCCGTTGCAGGTGAGCTGCACGAAGGCCGGCCTGGTCTCCTGTGCGTCGACTTGGATGAGCCCGAACTGCGTACCACGGCCTTTCGAGCCGAGGCCGCGAGGTTCGAGTTCGAGCCGCGTCGCGAGCGGGCGCGCTTCGACGAGTCGCCAAGAGACAGGAGCGCCGAAGCGACCCTCGAGCTTGGCATCGAGGGTGGGCAGCGCGAACTCGGGCAGCTCGTTCCGACCGAAGCCGTCGTCGAGGCTGTCGCCGAACGGGCCGATCGCGAGCGCCGCGAGCGCATACTCGGCTCGCGGTGACAACTCGCGATACTTCGCCGCGTCGCCCAAGTGGGATGCACGAAGCGCGAGCGCTGACCTCAGGTCGTGCACAGCCGTGCCATGCAGAGCAGCGATACCGAGCAGGCCCTGGATCTTCGGCCAGATCGTCGGCGACGTATCGGCACGATCTGCGAGCGCCAAGATCCTGAGGACGAGGTCCGAAGTCGCCGGCGACGCCGCGTGCTGCTCGACAATCCGAATGCCACGCGCCAAGACCTCGTTGCAGTCGAAGGTCGGCGGGTGAGACAGGTCGAGGAGGGCCGCGGCGATCGCGCTCGCCGCTTCGTCGGGCGCGACTTGGACGGCCTGCGCCACCACCGGCATCGCCGCCACTGGTCGAGCCACGGTCGACACGCACGCAAGAACCAAGAGCGTGAGAAGCCCCGAGCCAGGCCGAGTTCGTAGCGACCTCATTGCTTCTTCTCCATGCGTAGGTCGAGGGTGCCGATGCGATCGACCGCCTCCGTGAAGTCCTTGAAGACCGAGTAGTCCTCGCGCCGAATGCGCGCGTTCTCGAAGACGATGTGCCGCTCGATGCGAAGGCGTTGGCCGTCGACGACGAAGCGCAGGCGCGCATCGCCGACCTTCGTATCGAGGTCGACGTTCTCGGGGATGCGCGCGAAGCGCCAGCCCTCCGGCGCCACGTAGTCGATCGTCACGTGTTCCGCCGACGGGTTGCTGAGCACGAGGTCGTAACTACGCTGCTCGCTGGGCGTGAGCGTGCCGAGGTTCGTCTTGTCGAAGGTGACGGGGAGGCGGAAGGCGTTGGGCCCATCGCGTGCCGCGAGGTCCTTTACGAGGAAGCGCGCTCGCACATCGACCGGCGTCTCGAGGGAAGCGAGGTCCGAGTAGCGACTCGACTCGAGCTCGACGCGCCCGAAGCGGGCCGCGAGTCGATCCTGGAGCTTGACGTCGCGACGCGCGGTCTCGCTGCCGTAGTCCTCGCGAATCGTCGTGGCGGCGTTGCCGCGCGGCTCGTAGCGATAGTCGATCGTCGCCGCGCCATCGGCATCGAGGGTGATCACGTAGCTCGTGGTCTCCTGTTCGTCGCTGGGCGCCGACCACGGAATGTCCAGCAGCTCGGCACGGCCGCCCTTGACCACGACGACCTTGGCGCCGCGGTCCATGGCCGGCAGCGTCTCGATCGCATGGTACTGGGCCGTTCCGTCCAGGAAGCGCGCGGGCATACCTTGTTGCGCTGGCACGTAGCTGATGCAGTGGTTGAAGTGCTGCACCATCGGCAGCGTGAGGTCGTCGACGTCACGTCCCACATCGGCCTTGATCAAGACCGGGAAGGCCTCGACGCCGATCTCGCTCAGCATGGCGTTCATCAGGATCGACTTGTCCTTACAGTCGCCAAAGCGCCGCTCGAAGATGGAGCCGACAGAGTACGGCTTGTAGCCGTGCACGCCGAACTCCCACGCGTTGTAGCGGATGTCGCTGACGACGAAGTCGTAGATCGCTCGGACCTTCTGCTCGATCGTCGCCTTGCCGTCGACGAGCTCTGCCACCTTCGCCTTGATCTCGGGGGTCAGCTGCGTTTGCTTGCGAATCAGGTTCCACCACCATGAGGCGAAGGCGTTCCAGTCCGCGTAGGTCGAGACGCGAACGAGTGGTCCACGCTCGAGGATCGAGGGCGCGAAGCGCTCGGCGCGTCGGCGCGGCAAGTCCTTGACTTCGAAGGCGTGATGCTTGGTCCCGTCTTCGAGTTCGCGCACGCTCGCCTCGCCGACCTCACCCACGGTCTGGAAGGTGTAGTCTCGTCCGCCTTCGAGCAGCAAGTCGAGCCGTGACACGCGAACAGGCACCGGTTCACTCGCTGGAAACAGATGTGTGTAGCCGAAGTAGTCGCCGAAGAAGGTGCGCTCGCGATCGTCGACGCGCGACTTGACCTCGACCCAGTCGCCGACACGAATGGGCGGCAGATCGGCGTAGCGCGTGTTGCCGAGCTGCGCGCGCTCGAAAGAGCCGTCCTCGTGGATCACGCGGGCTTCGAGGATGCGCACGTTCGACTGTCCGCCGCCGCTCGGTGCGCGGTAGGTGTCGAAGATGTTGGCAGCGTCTTCCCTGAGCACCTTCGCGAGAATGTGGTCATAACGGCTCGTCGTGCCGTTGCGGTAGGCCTTCAGGATCGTGTGGCGAATCGCGTAGTAGTGCGTGTCACCGGCCTCTGTCGCGTCAGGGTCTGGCCCTTTGTCGGCGTTGCGGACCGCGTCGCCATCGATCGTCAATCCGTCATAGAAGGACTTCTTGCCAGCTTCGAGCCAATCGAGGCGACGACGTTCGTTCTTGAGCGTCGGGTCGAGCTCGATCGCCGAGCTTAGAGCCATGGCCTCGAGCTCGGCGGCGCCGCTTCTTTGGTGCAGGCGCGCCGTCTCGACGATGGCCGCTGCGTCTTCTGGACAGAGCTCGAGCCAACGTGACCAGACCCGAAGCGCCTCGTCGACTTCGTTGCGGACTTCGTGGTGCCTCGCCAGGGCTTCGTGCACGGATCGCAACTGCACGAAGTTCCGACGCGCTTCGTCGAGGCGAGCTTTTGCAGCCTCGTCCTCACCGAGCTTCGCGAGCAGGTCGGCGAGCACCACGAGCGTCTCTACGTCGTAGCGACGCGCGAGCTTGCGTTCGAGGAGGCTGCGCTCTTCGGCGAGGTCACTGCGAGTCTGCGCATCGAGCGCTGCGACGCCGAGCACGTCCGGGTGCTGGGCGAGCTCGGGAACCGCCATGCAATCGCCGAGGAAGCGCAAGCGCACCGCATCGAAGCCGATCGACTCCAAGAGCTCCAAGCGGTCGAGGCAGGCCTGGGCATACTGTGGATGAATGGCGAGCGCTCGTTGGAGCCAGTCGTGGGCGATTTGCTGGCGTTCGAGGGTCTCGTTCTCGAGATCGGCGAGCGCGCGCATGGCTTCGGCGTGTCGCGGCCACGCGGCGATCGCGGCCTCGAGCGCGCGACGGCGCGCGTTCTCATCGCGGTCCGGGTTGGACGCTCCGCGCCGGATCAGCGTGAATGCGTTGAGGTAGTGACCGGCACCGAAGGCTGGTTGGTACTTGGTCGCAATCGCGGCGAAGTCGCGATCACGACGCTTCGTCTCGTCGTCTTGCGAGCGCAAGGCGAGCACGAAGGCGACACGGAAGGCGAGCATTGCGACTTCGTTCGCTGCCGCGCTGTTCGGCGCGGGATCGGCTTTCGCGAGTTCCGCGACGCGATCCGTGATGACTTCGATCGGGCTCTCGAGGGCGGGTGCCGGCTCGGCCGTCGCCTCGACCATGTTCTCGAAGGCCGCTCGCAAGTCGTCGATGCGCCCACTCGTGAGCGTGGCTGCGTCGATCGGCTTGCCGTCGACGGTCGTCAAGCGCGCACGGAGGGCAAGCTCGCCCTCTTGCGCGCAGACTTTGATCAAGACGACCGAGCGGCCGCGTGCGGCCCGGAACGAGCAGACATCTTGGTCGAAGCCCAGCGGGCGCGCTTCGACTTCGTGGCGCAGCACCTCGCGGCCATCGACGAAGACGGCGGTGGAGCCCGTCGAACCTAGGCGCAGACAGAGGTCACGCTCGACGTCCGAGCTGACCGCAAAGGCTGCGTAGACGAGACTTTGGTTGACGGGCCGCAGGCGAGCACCAAAGTCGACATGCGCGAGCGGGACGTCGAGGACGCTGACTTCGCGCCAGGTGACGGGCCGCTTCTTTCCGTCGACCGGCATTTTCCAATCGATGCCCTTGGTCGGGGCGAGTTCTGGGGCGAAGCGTCGCCGGAAGCCCGACCCGCGTTCATTGTCGAGTGGGCCGAGGATGGCGAAGTTGCGCACGTAGCCGAGGCGATCCATGCGCTTCGAGGCATCGGCACAGCGGCCAGTCGACATCAAGTTCTCGGCGGCGATGCGGTCGGCGACACTCGCGAGCAAGGGCATGCCTCGCAGCGCCGGGCTCGCCGCGAGCGCGTCGACGCTCGTCACGACGCCGGCGTGGTCGGGGATCTTGAGCGCGAGATTGGCCTGTAGTTCGAGGAGGAACTCGACCCTCGCCGCGGACTCGGGGCTCGGATTCGACTCGGCGGTGAGCTGAGTCAGGAGGCGGGCGACGCGCTCACTGCAGTCCCGGTAGCGACCGGCGCTCTTGAGCTCGAGGATCTCGAGTTCGAGCGCCGCCGTCGATGGGTCTTGAAGCGTCGTCGTCCGCCCGCGGGCGGTGAGCGGTTGCGTCCAGAGGAGGATTACGGTGAGAACCGCGATGGCCCCATGCGAGCGGGGCCGTGGCGTGCTAAGGGTCATTGCTTGGTCATCGCCGGATTTCGAAGGCAAGTACGATACGGCATCGAACGAGGGTGCCGTGGACGAGTCGACATTTCTTCGGACTCGCCTCGGTGGCGCGGCGGAAGGACTATTCGCCGACATGATACTCTGGCTATCCTTGAAGGAGCGAGGCACGTCGCTTCGCGCTCTCTTTGCCTTTCTTCCTCAATCTCAGATAAACCAACATGCGTCAGCTTTCTCTTCAAGTGCTCGCCTGCTCTGCGCTCGTCAGCGCAGCGGTGGCACAGACCTACCACATCTCGCCGGTGCAGTCCGCGACGACCGAGGGTTCGAGCAACAACATCTTCCCGTGGGCCAGCGGTGCTCGCCGCTACCAGCAGATCCACAGTGACATGCCGACGACGCCCATGCGCATCGTGTCGATCGGCTTCCGTCACAACGCAACGACATCCGCTTCGACCGGTACGCGGACGATCGACATGGAGATGTCCATGGGGCGCGGTGTCAGCTACGACCAAGCGCGCTTGACCTTCGACGCCAACTACGTCGGTGCGTCGAAGATGACCGTCATCGCGCGCAAGACGATCAACATGATGGGTGGCGCGACTGTCAGCCCGGGCCCCTGCCCCTTCGATCCCAACCTCGACGTCAAGCTCGATGCGCCTTACTTACACTTGCCCACCGACTCGCTGCTCTGGGACGTGACGATCTACTCGAACACGGTCTCCGGAACGTTCCAGGCCATGGACGCCGATGCTAGCTCGGTGACCTCGGTGACATCGACGACCTTTGGCACGGGCTGCACGGCCACGGGTCGGACCTCGGCGATGAGCCTCGCGCTCGCTGGCGCTGACAATGGTGGCGTCGTCGGCCTCCTCTTCACGGTCGCGAACGCCCCGAGCACGGCGCCGGTGATCATGATCATCGGTACGACGCAAATCGATGTGCCGATTCCTGGCCTCTGCTCCAACCTCTACACCGACCTCTTGCTGCTGATTCCCTTCGGCGCGAGCAGCGCAACCGGCGCCCTCGCAGAGGCACTCGTCGCCCCGAACCCAGGCGCAGGGAGCCTGTCGGCCCAAGCCCTGTCCATCGACGTCGGCCAGACGGGCCTGCCCTTCGTCGTTTCGAACCGTCGTACGGCGACGATCCCGGCGGCCAACACGACCAAGGTCCTCAAAGTCACGCGCTTGACGAACACCGACGGCAACTCGGCCGCCACCAAGGCGACGCTCTTCACGACTTCGTCGATCGGCTACGGCTTGCCGACGCGCTTCACGTACTGAGCGTCGGTGCGCGGCCGTCCCGCGTCCCGATGAGTGGTCGTCAGCGCTTCTTGTCGCTGACGACCTTGCCGTCGATGACGACGTGGGTGACGTGACTCGTGTATTCGAACGGGTCGGCGTCGAAGAGCACGAGGTCGGCGTCCTTGCCGACCTCGATGCTGCCAACGCGATCCGCGATGCCGAGGAGCTTGGCAGCGTCGATCGTGATCGCGCGCAGCGCGCGGTCGAAGCCGAGGCCGTTGGCGGCAGCCATGCCGGCCTCGAAGAGCACGACGCGTGTCTTGGGCACGTAGGACTCGAAGCCGCTCTGCATGGCGACCAAAATCCCTGCGTCGGCGAGCTTTGCTGCCGTCGTGAAGCTCGCGTTGGCGAGGTCGCCGACCGCGCGGACCATGGTCGGATGCACGATGACCGGCACGCCCGCCTTCTGGATCCGCTCGGTCAGCAAGTAACCCTCGGCGGCACCATCGAGGACGATGCGAATGTCGAACTCCTCGGCGAGGCGGAGCGCATTCGCGATGTCCGTGGTCTTGTGGGCGGTCACGAGCAGCGGGATCTTCTTGTCGAGAACTTCGACGAGCGCCTCTTTGCGTAGGTCGCGGTCATTGCGCTTCTCGCCTTCTTGCTCGGCTTTCTTGGCGTACTCGCGGGCAGCGATGAGCTCTTGACGCAGCAAGCTCATCATCTTTGCACGCGTGCCGGGTGCCGCGTCACCCGACTTGCGGGCGCTGTCGGCGAGCGTCACGGCGATCATCGCGACGCGCTGCAATACGGCGTCTTCGACGCTGTTGCCGACCGTCTTCACGATGCAGGTTTGGCCCGAGACGAGCTCGCCTGGTGCATGACCCGTGTGGATCGTCGTGACCCCGAACTCGCGCAGCCACGCGACGAGCGGATCGCGTGCGTTGTAGGCATCGATGGCCCTGAGTTCGGGCTGAACGGGCTGTGAGCGTTCGAGCTGCTCTTGGTCTTCGCGTTCGTTGTTCAGGATGCCGGCGAGGCCAACGACGCTGTGAGCGTCGATGAGGCCAGGCGTCAGGACCGCCGCCTCCAGGACGCGGTAGCCATCGGGAATCGCCACGTCGGCGCGTCGACCGACGGCGACGATCTTGCCGTCGCGCACGACGACGACGCCGTCTTCGATCGGCGTCGAGCTAGCGGTGTGCACGACCTTGGCTCGCACGACGAGCTGGGCCGTCGCGCTCGAGAGCAGCGGCACCGAGCCTGCGAGGACGAAGAACGAAAGCGTTGGCCAGATCGAGGTTCTCATCGTGCTCTTTGCTCCGCTTGATCTTGCGCGTCTTGGCGGCTCGCACCGAAACAACAGAAGTACGGGCTCTGGTCATGGGTCGCACCGGGTCCGCCGACTGCGTAAAGCAAGTCTTCGGGGCGCGTGCGGTCGAAGACCAACTTGCCCTCGACCCAGGTCTCGACGACCTTCGTGTAGATGCTGAAGGGATCACCGTCGAGGATCGCGAAGTCGGCGTCCTTGCCGACCTCGAGCGAGCCAACGCGATCCGCGAGGTCGAGGATCTCAGCACCCGTAAGCGTCAGCGCGCGCAGGGCGCCGTCGCGGCTCATGCCGGCGCGAACGCCGAAGGCCGCCATGCGCAAGAAGTAGCGCGAGTCGGTGATGTAGTCGTCGGTGTGAAAGGCGACCGGAATGCCCTTCTGCTCCATCGCGGCCGCCGTGCCCATCTGCATATCGACGGCCTCGAGCTTGCCGCCGGGGCTGTCGAGCAGGATGACCGAGCAGGGGACGCCGGCCGCTCGGATCTCGTCGAGCACCTTCCAGCCCTCGCTCACGTGGTGCAGGACGACGCGGAAGTCGAACTCCTTCGCGATGCGCAGCACGGTCACGATGTCGTCGTGACGATGGGTGTGGTGGTGCACGACCTTGCGCTTCTCGAGCACGTCGAGCAGCGTCTCGAGGCGCAAGTCGTAGGGCGGCAGCTTCGAGCTGTCGTCCTTGGCGGCGAGCTTCTTGCGGCCGTATTCGCGGGCGGAGACATAGGCCGCGCGCACGAGGGCAGCAGACTTGCCGCGCGTGCCGGGCCATGGCCCCTTCGTGCGGATCGAGTTGGTGCCGTTCGCCATCTTGACGCCGCCCATGGCCTGGCCGCGTTCGTCGCGATACCAGAGCTCTTCGATCGTGTTCGCGGCCCGCAGCTTGACGTAGACCGTTTGGCCCGAGAGCAAGTGGCCAGAGCCCGGCATGAGGTTGAGCGTCGTCAGGCCACCGGCCAAGGCGCGCTTGAAGCCCGAGTCGCGGACGTTGATCGAGTCGAAGACCCGCACGTCGGGTTGAATCGGCGCGGATCCGTCTGCGCCTGCGGTTCCGCCGATGTGGCTGTGCGTGCAGACGATCCCCGGCATCACGACGCGACCGCGTGCATCGATGACCGTGGCGTCGGCCGGAACTCGAACGTCCGCTGCCTTGCCGATGCCGCGGATCTTGCCTCCCTGGACCAGCAGCACGCCGTCGTCGATCGCCGGCCCGCTGACCGGGAGAAGGCGCGCGCCAACCCAGGCAATCGTTTTGTCTTGTGCCGGGGCCGCCGCGAGGCAGCCGAGCGTGATGAAGGCGTTTGCGAGCATCGGCATATGGGCGGGACGATAGCAGTCGAGAACTTGCTTTGTGCCCGCGCTTGGCTTGAGATTCCTTGATGCAGACATTCAGCAAGCAGAAGCTCCTCGTGCTCACCCTCTTGGCGCCAGCGCTCTCGGGTTGTGTGGTCGCAGCGCTCGGCGTCGCCGCGGCCGGGGCCGCCGGTGTCGTGCTCTATTCGAAGAACGAAGCCGTCATGAAGTATCCGGCCGACCTCGTCTCCACCTGGGACGCCACGATGGCGGCCATGCAAGCCATGGGCTACCAGGTCGACGCGACGCGCCGTCCCAACGAAACCGAGGGGCGCATCGATGTCGACGAGACCAAGGTGCTCGTTACGAAGATCCCCGGTGACATGACCCAGGTCTCCGTGCGGGTCGGGACCTTTCGGACTGACGACAACAAGCGCCGCGCCAAGCTCCTGCTCGAGGACATCCAGAAGCGCTTGAGCAAGTGAGCAACAGCGCGGCATGACATCCGGGCGGGATCACGGCGCGGAGCGCAAGGACAGCAAGGACAAGCGTCTCGCGTTCTGGCTCGGCCCAGTCGCCGCGCTCGGATTCTTCGTTGCTTGTCGACTCGGCGGCCTGACCTTCCCTGCAAGCGCGACCGCTGGCATCACGGCTTGGTGCGCGTGCTGGTGGATCTTGGAGCCGGTGGCCATCCCCGCGACGAGCCTCTTGCCCTTCGTTGCCCTGCCGCTCCTCGGGATCGTCGACCACGAAGTCGTGGCTCGCGCCTACGGCAATCCGATGATCCTGCTGCTCCTCGGCGGCTTCATGCTGTCCTTGGCGATGGAGCAGACGAAGACCCACGAGCGGCTCGCCTTGATGTTGCTCGGACTCTTCGGACAGCGGCCGCGTCGCGTCGTGCTCGGCTTCATGGTCTCGAGTGCGGCCTGTTCGATGTGGATTTCGAACTCGGCGACGACGCTCATGCTCTTGCCGATCGGAATCGCTGTGTTGCGTCGAGGCGAGGCCTCGCTGGCGACGCCTCTACTGCTCGGCATTGCTTATGGGGCGAGCATCGGTGGGCTTGGCACGCTCGTCGGAACGCCGCCGAACCTCATCTTCGCGAGCGTGTACCAGGACCGCTTCGATGATGCTGGTCGTTTCAGCTTCGCGTCGTGGATGAAGATCGGTGTGCCGGTTGTCGTCGTCTTTCTGCCCCTCGCGTGGCTTTGGGTGACGCGCGGCATCGGTCCGGCAGCGCGTGGGATCGAAGTCGAGCGACCCGGCCCGTGGCGGCGCGCTGAGGTGCGGGTGCTCACGATCTTCGCGATGACGGCCCTATTGTGGATCTTCATCGACGATCCGGCGGGGGGCTGGAGCCGTCTGATCGTGCCGACTGGCGTCGAGCCCAAGGTCGGCGCGGAGACCGTCGCCTTGCTCGCGAGCTTCGCGCTCTTCGTCGTTCCTTCTGGCGATGGCGGACGTCTGCTCGATTGGAGCGCGGCGAAGAAGTTGCCGTGGGGGCTCCTCCTGCTCTTCGGCGGCGGCCTCGCGCTCGCGCGGGCCTTCGACGCCTCGGGGCTCTCGGGCTCCTTGGGCACTTTGCTTTCGGGCATCGCTTCGTGGCCGACTTGGCTTCTGGTTCTGACCATCTGTCTGGTCGTGACTTTCATGACCGAGGTCACGAGCAATACGGCAACGACATCGCTCTTGATGCCGATCCTCGCGGCTGCGGCGGTCGCGGCCGAAGTCGACCCGGCCCTCCTCATGGTGCCGGCGGCGCTCTCCGCGAGCTGTGCCTTCATGTTGCCGGTCGCGACGGCGCCCAACGCGATCATCTTCGGCAGTGACCTCGTCTCGATTCGTGACATGATGCGCAACGGCTTCGTCCTCAATTTGATTGGCGCCGTCGTGATCACCGGCGTTTGCTTGCTGGTGCTCTGATGCCTCTCATCTCGGTTTGTATCCCGACCTACAACGGTCGAACCACGATCGAGCGAACACTGCTTCGCGTCCTCGACCAAGAAGGCGTCGACTTGGAGGTCGTCGTCGTCGACGACGCGTCGAGCGATGGAACGGTCGACTTCGTGCGGCAGCGTTTCTCGCTGATCGATCGGGTTCGCATCTGCTCGTTCGCGGAGCGCCTCGGCATCGTCGGCAACTGGAATCGTGCGCTCGCGCATGCGACAGGTGACTTCGTCGCGATCGTCGGGCAAGACGACGAAGTCGATCCTGACTGGGCCAGTACGCTGACGGCGGCCCTGGCGCGCCACCCCGAGGCTGGGCTCGCCTTCTGTCGACGACGCTTTGCCTATGACAGTGATGCCGCGCGGGTCGCGATGGCGAGTTTCTTTGACGATATCTATCCGCGCATGCTCGAGCCCTTCTATGCGCGCCTCGACGAGGTCGGGGAATGCGTCGACACCGAGACGATGGTGCGTGCTGCCCTCGTGCACGACTTCGAGACCAACCTGGTGGGTGAGCCGGCTTTTCAGGTCTTCCGGCGCACGAGCCCTGTCGCGCGCGAAGGTTACGACGCCGCCATGGGCCAGATGATCGACTGGGAGTTCGCGCTGCGCTTCATCGCGGCTGGACCGATCGTCCATTGCTCGCGCCAACTCGGGACCTACCACATTCGCGCTGCCGGCGTGTCGGTCGACAACGCCAAGGACCTATCGCGTCACGACCGCGAGTTCGCGCACTTGTTGAGTGTCGTGCTGGCGCGCTTCGACCGGTGGCTGGCAGCAGACGAGCGTGAGCGCCTCGAAGCGCGACGGCAAGCGTCGCTGCATAGCGAGCGCGGCTGAGCGTCACTTCTTGGAGGCGCCGATCTTGTCGAGCAGCTCTTGGAGCTTGGCCGGATCCATCTTGTTGCGCACGGCCTCGGGAATCGCTTCGAGGGCTCGTCGCGCCGCCAGCGTCAGCGCGTCGTTGATCTCGATGACGTCGAGGAAGAGGTCGTTGTTCTTGTCGGCGTTCTGCAGGATGCCGCGACCGTGGGAGACGAGCGTCGGATCGATGCGAAAGAGCGCGCGCTCGAGTTCGGTCTGGTCGATGAGGTTGTCGCTGTCGAGGTCCGCGCCACGCCATTCTTCAGGAAGCTGGCGGCGCGTCGAGCCCGTGCGTGGTCGTAGCTGCTCGGCCAGGATGAGGTTGGGCAGCATGGGGCGCAGCTCTTCGATGGACAGCCCGTCGTCGAGGTTCTTGTCGAGCCGTTGAAACGTGCCTGTCGGCAGCAGCTTGCCGAGGACCTCGAACTCGTCTTTGCCGAGTCGGTCCGAACCGTCGACGTCGAGCGTGGCGAACCAAGTCACGAGCACCGGCTGGTAGGTGCTGTCTTCGCCGATCCGAGATGGCAGGCGTTGGCGCGCGACTTCTTGCAGGCTGACCTCGCCGCCCGTGAGCGCCAGATCGCGAAAGCGCGCATCGAACTCGTCGAACTCGATGCGTCCATCGGAGTTGGTGTCGAAGCTTCGAAAGAGCGTCCAGTCGAAGTTCTTGAGGGCTTTTGCTGCCTCGCGGGGCAGGAGTTGGTCGTCGGCGTCGAGATCGCAGGCTCGGAAGAGAGCTCGGCTCGTCTTCACGTGATAGACGCCGAACGACGTCGGCTTGTCCTTGGTCGCGTTGCTCGAGCCGCCCTGACCGTCGCGCTCGACGCGCGGGACGGGGACGCCACCACGCTGGCCGCTGTCTCTGCTTCTTTGGCTCTGAGCCTCGCTGAGGCGTGCTAGCCCGGTGTTGGCAAGCGTGAGGCAGAGCAAGCCGGTGAGGCCGCGTCGGACCGCTGTGGACTTCTTCGCCTTTGACGTCATGTAGGTAGTATCGACCATTCGCGCTTCCGGCCCCGGTCCAGCATAAGGGGTATCAGGGTACGAGTCGTGAATCGTCACCCAAGGCCAACAAGGTCGAACCCGAAGCTTCGGTCTCAGCGAAGAGTTCTGGATCGAAGCTCGCGAACTCGCAGCGAACACCGAGCGCGCGGAGGTGGATGGCGACCGGCGCTAGGCGCGGGTTTTCGCTGGCGATGACGACGGTGTCGGCGCCGCGGGGCTCCGCCGCCGCGGCGGGCGCCATCGGGATCAGGCGCTCGGTTTCGTCAGGGACGACGAGGACGGTGTCGAAGCCCGCACCGCGCAGGACCTCGGTGCGAGCGCGGCTCGCTTCAGCCAGATAGGCGATAGCGCGGGCGCGCGGTCGTCCATCGGTGGTTTGTTCGAGGAGGCCGATCGGCGCGAGTCGACCGTGGCCGTGCTCTTCGAGGGCCGAGTCGAGGCTCTGGCAGTCGACGAGGACGGCGACGCGCTGCGTGTTGCTATGGCGCTTGGGCAACGGTGCTGCTGCTTGCGCTTTGGAAGGACCGTGCTCACGTCGCGGCGCTCGGCTTTCGCGAGGCTCCACGTCGTCGACCTCCGTCGTTGCTCGTGGTTCACGGTCTTCGCGGTCACGTCGCCCGCGGCGGCCACGACGACGGCGGCGGCGGGCTTCGCCGCTGGCTGAGTCGCGATCTTCGTCGCCATCGCCCTCTTCGCGGACCTGGTCTTCGTCGTCTTCCGACCTTTCTTCGTCGTCGTCGAAATCGTCATCGGCCTCGCGGGCCGCGGGCTCCTGCTCGCGACGCGCTTGGCGCGACTCACGCAAGCTGGGGCGGCTCGGCTGCGACGTGGCTTCGCTGCTTGCTTCGTCGTGGTCTGCCCCGTCGTGGTCTGTGTCGTCTCGGTCGTCGAGTTCTCGATCCTCACGGGCACCGTGGTCGCTCGTCGAAGCTTCGGCAGTCTGCTCTTTGGCCTTGCGGCTTGCGCCCCTGCGCTTCGAGGCGGGGCGGCTCGCAGCCTTCATCGATGAGCTTTCGCTGTCGGTCTGGCTGGACGCCTCGCTCGGGCTTGCGCCGGCCTCGTTCGTCCCCGACGTCGTCACTTCTGCCTGGGCGCCGCTTGCTTTCTTGGCCTTCTTGCGGCTCTTGCGCTTTTTCTTCGAAGTGCTCGCGCCACTGGTCTCGCTCGTGATCGCTGCTGACTCCGTGTCGTCAGTAGCGCGGCCCTCTTGTTGTCGTTCCTTGCTCACTGGGTCGCCCTTCCTTGGCTGCTCGGTACTTTCTCTGCCGTTCTTGGGCACGTCGCTTTTCGAGTTGGGGGGGTCGGAGAAGAGTCCGGAGCCGAAGTCCGAGTCGATCACAGGATCTCCCTTATTCTCGAGGAATCGTGAAACAGAGCCACGGGCGTGGTTTTAGAGATTGAACGACGAAAGCGCCATCGGGACCCCGGACGCGCTGTGATAAATCCCTCGGCGCTGTCCTCCCCCAAGACCTCTCCCAAGTTTCGAGCTCGCGCCTACATGCTCGAGGCCGGCGACGAGCGTAGGATCACGCTCAATGGCTAGCGTGCGTCTCTTCGTCCCCTGCTTCGTCGATGAGCTCTGGCCGCAGGCTGCTCGTGCTGCCGTCGAGTTGGCTGAGGCCGTCGGCTTCTCCGTGCAGCTCGTTGACGCCGTTTGCTGCGGTCAAGCGCTCGCGAACTCAGGGGCGGACAGCACGAAGGTCGAGGCGCGCTTTGCCGCCGCAGCCAGCGGCACCGAAGAGGTGGTCGTCCTGTCAGCGAGCTGCGCGGGACACTTGCAGACAATGAGCGGCGGGCACGCTCGAGTCCCGCCGGTCGTCGAGTGGTGCGATTGGTTCGTGCGCTACGCGCCGGATCGCTTCCCGCAGCGTCTCGAGCGCCGCGTCGTCCTGCATGGCTCTTGCTCCGCGCTGCGTTCGACCCGCAACGTCGAGACGATCAGAGACCTCTTGTCCCGGGTCGACGGGCTCGAGGTCTTCGACCCGGCTGACGCGAGCGAGTGCTGTGGTTTCGGCGGGACCTTTTCGACCGAGTTCCCTGAGATGTCGGTGCGCATGGGGCGTGACAAGTGGAACAGTCTCGCCAGCGCGCATCCAAACGGTGTCGAGGGTGTGGTTTCGAGCGATTGCTCGTGCCTCTTGCACTTGCGTGCGATCGGCAAGGGCGCGCTGCCGTGCTACCACATCGCCGAACTTTTGCGGAGCGCAGTATGACCGACATCGCGCGACGCATGGCGGCGGTCCTAGCCCGCGAGGACTTCGTCGATCGCCACCTCGCTGCCCTGCGCTACAAGAAGGGGCACCGGGACGCGACGATCGCGAGCATTCGCGATTGGGATGCGCGGCGCGAGCGAGCGCGCGCCCAAAAGCAAGCGGTCCGTGACGACCAAGAGCGCTGGATCGCGATGTGGATCGCGCGCGCGCGTGCAGCCGGCACCATCGTCCATGAAGCGGCGACCGCTGCCGACGCCAATCGCATCGTCTACGAGATCTGCGCGCAGCAAGGGGCCACGAGCATCGCGAAGTCCAAGTCGATGACGACCGAAGAATGCGGTCTCAATCACTACCTCGCTGACCGGGGCGTCGTCGTGACCGACACCGACTTGGGTGAGCGCATCGTGCAGCTCTTCGGTGAAGCGCCGAGCCACCTCGTCATGCCGGCCATCCACCGCAGTCGGCGCGAGATCGGCGAGCTCTTTGCACGCGAGGGCCTCTGTGAGCCCGGCGAAGAAGATCCTGTCCGCCTCACGCAAGCCGCGCGCAGGGCCTTGCGGTCGCTCTTCTTGTCGGCCGACATCGGCATGAGCGGCGGCAACTTCCTCGTGGCCGAAACCGGCAGTCTCGTCGTGATCGAGAACGAGGCCAACTCCTTGCTCGGCACGAGCCTCACGGACACGCACATCGCCGTGGTCGGAATCGAGAAGATCGTGCCTCGCCTCGCCGACCTGGCGACCTTCTTGACGGTCCTTGCCCCGAGCAGCACCGGCCAACGTTTGACCACCTACTCGACGCACTACACCGGGCCGCAGCCGCGCAGCGCGGCGGAGCTGGCTGCCGGCGCGATCGAGCGCCGCCTGCACGTGATCTTGCTCGACAACGGCCGTCGCGCCCTGCTCGGGACCCCAGCCGAAGAAGGTCTCGGGTGCATTCGCTGCGGCGCCTGCCTCAACGTCTGCCCCGTCTATCGGCGTAGCGGTGGCCACGCCTACGCCTGGACCTACATGGGGCCGATAGGGGCCGTCTTGGCGCCGGGCCTCGGCGGCGGGGCCCATGACGACATGCCCAAGGCGAGCTCGCTGTGCGGCGCGTGCAACGACGTTTGTCCGGTCAAGATCGACATCGCCGGCCACATTCACGAGTGGCGTGGGGTGCTCGTGAAGGCGGGCCGTGCCAAGCACGGGCTGCCGCCGCTGGCCGGGACCATGCTCGCCAACAAGCGGCTCTGGCGCTTTGGCATCGGCGCCGCCAAGGCGCTCGGACCGATCAGCGGCTTCTTCGCGCGTCGCAACGCCGCGCTGCGACGCTGGCAGGCCGGCGGACTGCGCGACCTGCCGCCCTTGCCGGCGCAGAGTTTTTCACGGTGGTTCGAGCGGCGGCGTGTCGATCAGCGACAGGGCGCGAGCGAACTGCGCTTGACCCGCGGTTCCGGGCCGCGCGCGCGGCCGACCAGCGAGACGCAACGCGCGCGCGATGACCTCATGCAGCGCTTCGTCTCTCGACTCGAAGAGGCCGGCGGCAACTACGCACGGCTCGCCGAGCTCGCAGCGGTCGTGCCCGACCACGCCGTCGCGACCGAGGAGGCGCGTAGGCTCCTGTCGGCACAGGGTCTCGAGCGACGTTTGGCTCCAATCGACAAGCTAGAACTCGATGGCGTCGACGTGCTCGTCGCCAGCGCGCGGCTCGCCATCGCCGAGAAGGGCGCCTGCCTCGTCGACTTCGCGGACCTCGGGTCGCGCGCCCAGATCTTGCTGTGCGAGACCCTCGTCTTGCTCGTGCCGAGCGATGGGCTCGTCGCCGACCTCGACGAGGTCTATGCGCGCATCGATCCGAACGCGCTGCCGCCCTGTCTGACCTTCGTCACCGGTCCTTCGAAGACCGCCGACATCGAACAAACTCTCGTCTTCGGCGCGCATGGCCCGCGGCAGCTCGTCGTCGTGCGCCTCGACTGAACCCCACGACCGAGGTCTTCTCACGCGCGGCCGACGTAGTCGCCTGTGCGAGTGTCGATGACGACGAGCGTGTTGGAATCGATGTGTTCGGGCACCTGAATCACGTGTCCCGTCGAGACGGTCGCCGCCTTCGTGCGCCCCGAAGCCGCGCCACCCTTGACGGCCGGCAAAGTCTCGACGATCTCGAGCGTGATCGTGTTCGGCAACTCGAGACCGATGGGTTCGTCGTTGTAGAGCACGACACGTAGCCCTTGGATGCCTTCGACCAAGAACTTGCACTCCCACTCGAGCTCGCCTCGCGGGATCGCGAACTGCTCGAAGCTGACGTTGTCCATGAAGTGCAGCGCCGTCGGGTCTTCATAGAGGAAGTCGATCGATCGATACTCGACGTCGGGGACCGGGAAGGTCTCGCCGCCGCGGAACGACCGGTCCACGCGCTGCTTGGTCTTGAGGTTGCGGAGCTTGACTTTGTAGATCGTGCTCGCGCCGCGCGCGGTCGGCGACGACGTCTGCACCATTTCGACGAGGTGGGGGGCGCCGTCTAGGTCGATGACGAGGCCGCGCTTGAGGTCGCTCGTTGTGTACATGTCGATTTCTTAGCGGCGCCACGCAGTCTCTGCGCTGGCGCGTTCACGAGAATCGCTTTGGCTGCTCATGGGCGCTTGGGTTTTCGGGCTGCGGGCCGAAGGTCTCCTCGCCGTACAGTTAGATCGAATCCTGGGGTAGTCTTCGGCGTCCCCCCCCTGCGTCGCGATGGCGCGAGGCAGGTCCGGGCCGCAATGCTCCCTCCGCAGCGCCCCCTCCGCATCGATGAATCGAGCTTCGCTTCCGTCCGTTCTCCTGCCCGAGCGCATCGTCCTCGACAAGATCTGGGGTGGGCGCACGCTCACCGCGCGTCTTGGCCTAGCGCAGGCGCGGGTCGGCGAGACTTGGGACTGTTTCGACCGCGGTGCGGGCTCGTCGGCGCGCATCCGCAACCTCGCCGACACGACCCTGCACGACTTGCTCGAGTCGCAGCGTGACGCCGTACTCGGCGCGGCGGATGTCGACGCCTATGGCCGCTTCCCTTTGATGTTGAAGCTCCTCGATGCAACCGAGTGGCTGAGCCTGCAAGTGCACCCCGACGATGCGCTCGCTGTCGAACTCGCCGCGGAGCGTTGCGCCGCGGTCGACAAGGCCGGTGACACGGGCAAGACCGAAGCTTGGGTCGTCCTCGACGCCCGCGACGACGCCGAGCTCGTGTGCGGCTTTCGGGGCTCCGTCGCGGACCTCATCGAGGCGGCGAGGCGCCACGCGGTCGACAAGTCGATGCTCGAAACCCTGCGCGCGCGCCGAGGTGATGTCATCGCGATTCGGCCCGGCACCGTCCACGCGGTCGGCGCCGGCTACTTGCTCTACGAGATCCAGCAGAACTCCGACATCACGCTGCGCCTCTACGACTGGGGCCGGGTCGGTGACGACGGCAAGCCGCGCGAAGTGCACCTCGACGCCTCGGCGCGCGCGATCGAACGCGCGGCCGAGAGTGCTGCTTCTGTGCAGGCGAAAGTCGTTGTCGAGTCCGAAGGCGTCGAGCTCCTCGTCGCCAACTCGTGCTTCGAGCTGCGGCGCATCGACCTGCGCGCTCCGCGCACACTCGACCTCGACGGTGCCTTCGCTCTCGTTACGCCGGTCGAGGGCGCCTGCGTGGTCGACAGAACCCTGCTGGGTGATCTCGAGACGGGCCTCGTCTGCGCCGCTCGAGGTCGCGTCGCGCTGCGTCCAGCCGCTGGGGCGGCGACCATGCTCGTCGCGACCGCGGCTGTTTCACGGCCGTCGATCGTCTGAGCTTGGTGTAACCTCGTCCGCGCAATGGCGGCCAAGAAAACGAAGACTACGAAGAAGCAAACGGCGCGACCGGCGACGAAGAAACAAGCAAGTCCAAAACGCGCCGCGCCCGCCAAGCAGGGTCGTTCGACGCCCATGGCAAAAGGGCCGGTTCGAAAGCCGCGCAAGCCCGCGCCACGACCCAAGCAGAGGGTCCGTACGACCAAGCTAGCGCCGAGCTCGAGCGGGACTTCGCTCTTCGACCGTCTCGCGTCCACCGAGGTCGTCGACGATGGCCTCGAGGGTCGCTTCCGCCTCAACCACTTCATGGCCCAGTGCGGCGTCGCCTCACGGCGCGCGAGCGACGAGCTCATCGAACAAGGTCGGGTCAGCGTGAACGGTGCGGTGACGAAGGAGCTCGGCCTCAAGATCGATCCGATCCGCGATCGCGTCGAGGTCGACGGCAGCGTCTTGAAGCCCGAGAAGCCGACCTACGTCGTCCTCCACAAGCCCAAGGGCTTCGTGTGCACGAGCGCGACACGCGAACAGAAGCCGCGCGCGATCGACCTCGTTGCATCGGTGCGCGGACGGCTCTTCTCGGTCGGCCGCCTCGACCTCGACAGCGAGGGGCTCCTCATCTTCACGAACGACGGCGCCTTCGCCGACCGCCTCACGCACCCTCGCTACGGCGTGCCCAAGAACTACGAAGTCGTAGTCCGCGGCCGGGTCGACCCAGAAGAGCTCGACAAGCTGCGCGGCGGCATCTGGCTCGCCGAAGGTCGGACGAGCGGCGCGCGCATTCGCATTCGACGGCGCGGCGCGGAGCGGACCTATCTCGACGTCGAGATCCGCGAAGGCAAGAACCGCGAAGTGCGGCGCTTGTTCTCGCGCATCGGCTACCCGGTCCTCCGCCTCAAGCGAACGAGCATCGGGCCGATCACGATTCGTGGCCTCGCGTCGGGTCGCTATCGCTTCTTGACCAACGCCGAGATCAACGGCTTGCTCGCGGCCTCGAGCGAGGAAGAGGCGCTCGATGGAGCGGCGGAGCAGGGGGGAGCCGACGCGCGACCGTCTGGGCAGCGTGGGCGGGCGCCGCGTCCCGAGGGTAAACGCAGCCCACGGGGTGGCACACAGTCGGCGGGCGGCCGAGGCCGCGGTCGACGATGAGCGTGTTTCGGAGCGAGCGCGTCGCATTCGAGGGCGCTCGAGGTCAGAGCCTCGCTGCTCGACTCGAAGTGCCGCTGGGGACGGTGCGAGCCACGGCGATCTTTGCGCACTGCTTCACTTGTGGCAAAGACATCGCAGCGGCCGCGCGTATCTCACGCGGCCTCGCGGCCGAAGGCATCCAGGTGCTGCGCTTCGACTTCACGGGGCTCGGCCATAGTGAGGGCGAGTTCGGCAACACGAACTTCACGTCGAACGTCGACGACCTCGTCGCGGCGGCGCAGTGGCTGCGCGCGGAGCATATGGCGCCGAGTTTGCTGATTGGCCACAGCCTCGGTGGCAGCGCCGTGCTCGCCGCCGCGCACCACATCCGAGACCTGCGCGCTGTCTGCACGATCGGCGCTCCGGTCGAACCCGACCATGTCGGTCGGCTCTTCCGGCAGCTCGAGGGCGATGCGCCTTCGCAGAGCGAAGTCGAGGTCGACATCGCTGGCCGCAGCTTCCGCATGCGTCGCGACTTCCTCGATGACATCGCCGAGCACTCGGACGAGGTCGCGCGGGAGCGCATTCGCGACCTAGGCTTGCCGCTGCTCATCCTGCATGCGCCCGAGGACGAGATCGTTTCGATCGAGCATGCCGCGCACATCTATCGCCGAGCGCGCCACCCCAAGAGCTTCATTTCTTTGGCTGGAGCGGACCACTTGCTGACCAAGCCCGCGGATGCTGCCTGGGTCGCGAGCTTGGTCGCGGCCTGGGTGCAGCGCGTCTTGCCCGAGCAGGAAGCAATCGAACCTGCGCCGCACGGCAAGGTCACCGTGTCGTCGCTGCCGTCCGGCGAGTGGTACTTCGATGGTCGTGTCGGCGGGCGCTTCTTGCAGCACGTCGAGGCTGGTGCCCATCGCTTCGTGGCTGACGAGCCGCGCGACGTCGGTGGCGACGATCGGGGCCCGACGCCCTACGACTTGCTCCTTGCCGGCCTCGGGACCTGCACTTCGATGACCCTGCACATGTATGCGCGTCGCAAGAAGTGGCCGCTCGAAACCGTGCGCGTCGAAGTCGAGCACGAGCGCGTGCACGCCGAGGACTGTGAGGACTGCGAGAAAGGTGCACGCGTCGAGCGCATCGTGCGCCGCATCCGCCTGGAAGGCGAGCTCGACGATGCTCAGCGCGCGCGCCTGCTCGAGATCGCCGACCGCTGCCCCGTGCACCGCACCCTCGAGTCGCATCCGAAGATCGTCACCGATTTGGACAGCGCAGCAGTTCCGGGAAACGCAGAAGCCTGATCCATGAGAACGCGCACGGCTCAGGACTAGGGCGTGGGCGCGCAGAGGATGAGCTCGTCGAGCAACGGGTTCTCCGGAGCGTCCTTGCGCCAGGCGAGGACGATCTTGAAGGTCGAGCGCGGACGCCCCCATGGATAAGCCGCGAGGCGGCGACCTTTGGGGCCTGTGGGATCGAGGCTAGGCACGAGCGACCAGCCGAGGCCCGACTCGACATAGCCGAGAATCGTGTCGGCGGTGTCGAGCGTCATCAATGAAGCCGGGTGGACTCCGTGTGAAGCGAGCGCCTGCAGCTGCAACAGTTGGTGGCGCGTGCCCGACGGGTAGGCGAGGAAGGGCAGGTCGTCGAGGCTCTCGAGGGCGGGGTGGCCGCGCTTCGTCGCCCGGTCTCGCGGCACGACGAGGCAGCCATAGACGACGGCGACAACCTGCGAGGCGACGTCACTCGGCAGCTCGGGGATGTGGGCGATCACGACATCGGTCGCGCCAGAACGCAGGATGTCGAGGTCGACGCTGACGAGCTCCGCCAAGTTGAGGCGCGCCTTCGGCCGCTTCTTGCGCAAGGCGCCGAGCCAGCCAGGCAGGAGCTGTCGGATCATCAGGGACTCGGCGTGGATCGACAGGCTGCCGTCGAAGTCGCCGCTGCGCAGCGTCGCGGCGACGCGCGGCAAGTCGCGGAGAAAGGGCGTGATGAAGTCGAGCAGGCGTTCGCCAGCGGGCGTCGGCCGCATCGTGTCCTTGCCGAGGCGTTCGAGCAGGGTCACGCCGACTTCTTGTTCGAGCTTGCGGACTTGTTGGTGCAAGGCCGGGTGGGTGATCGGGTAGGGCGCTGCCCGCGCGGCCTTGGAGTAGCCGCCGCTCGTCGCGACGAGGTGGAAGCCAACCAGGCGGTTGAGGTCGATCATGTTGCGGTCCTCGGTGTGGGGTTGCGTCGTAAAGCACAGCGAAACGATGCTCTAAGAACAAGTTCGAGCAGCGAAACGAGTGGCGAGTCGATACTCGATTGTGAGGAAGCAGAAGCGCGCCTGCAGGTGCGCCATGTCACGAACGAGCGTGCAGCCATGACAACGATGCAAATTGACACGAGTGAACGCCAGCGGTCCCGCCGAGCGTTCTTCCCCCTGTTGGTCGCGCAGTTCTTCGGCGCCTTCAACGACAACGCCTTCAAGATGATCGTCGTCTTGCTCGGCCTCGCGGCGGTCAACGGTCAGGGCGAGGTCGCCGAACAAGGCGTGACCACCCTCGCCTTCGTGGTCTTGACCTTGCCTCTCATGCTGGGGTCCTTGCCCGCGATGCTCGTCGGCGACCGCGTCTCCAAGCGTGATCTCGTCGTCTGGACGAAGGCCGCCGAGGTCTTGTTGATGGCGGCAGGGACCGTCGCGCTGTGGTGGCAACCGAACGGACTGCTGCCCTACATCGTGCTGGGTGGCATGGGCTTGCAAAGCGCGATGTTCGCGCCTGGCAAGTACGGCTTGCTACCCGAACTCCTGCCCGAGAATGAGCTCTACCGCGCCAACGGGCGCATCGAGGCGGCGAGCTTCGCGGCGATCATCCTCGGGACGCTCGCCGGTGGCCTGCTGCTCGACGCCTTCGATCGGTCGGCTTGGATTGCCGCTGCGGTCTTGACGATCTTCGCGATCCTTGGCCTGTTCGTGAGCCTTCGCATCCCTGCTGTCCCGAAGAGTGGGAAGGCAGAGCGGCCGGCTCTGGTCTTCGGCGGCGCGTGGCGCGTGCTACGCCAAGACAAGGTGCTCGCCTATGCCACGCTTGGCACCGTGCTCTTCTGGAGCATCGCGAGCCTGATCGGCCAAGACGTGCTCGTCTATGGCAAGCGTGTCCTTGGCTTCGGTCCCGACTTGGCGGCCCTGCCCGATGCCCTCTTCGCGATCGGAGTCGGAGTCGGCTCCCTGCTCGCTGGGCGCCTCGCGCGCACGGGCGGTGAAGTCGCCACGATCCCACTCGGTGCCATCCTGCTCGCGATCGGCACAGCGGTCATGGGGGTCTTCGAACCTGGTCGAAGCGGCACCTTCGTCTGCATGGCTTGGCTCGGGGTCGCGAGCGGGCTCGTGGTCGTGCCGCTCAACGCGCTCTTCCAGACGCGTGCGCCGCGCGAGCGCCGCGGCGCGGTGATCGCCCTCCTCAATTTGCTGTCCTTCGCGGGCATGTTGCTGGGCAACTTCGCTTGCTTTGGCTTGGCGAGTTTCGGCATCGACTGCACGCGTATCCTTCTCGTCACCGCCGTCGTGATCGCTGTCGTGGCTCTGTGGTCGACGCGGCTCATGAGGGCGGAGCTGCTGCGCTTCGTCGTGTTGGCCTTGGCGCGCGGCGTCTTCCGGCTACGGGTCGTCGGGGCTGCGAACGTGCCGGCCGAAGGTGCTGCTTTGCTGGTCTGCAATCACGTTTCCTTCCTCGATGGCATCCTGCTGTCGGCGGCGACGAAGAGGCCGATTCGCTTCTTGGTCGACCAGAGCTGGTACGATCGGATGTGGCTGCGTCCGCTGTGGCGCTGCGTCGGAGCGATTCCCATCTGCGCTCGTGGTGGCCCACGCGCCATTCTCCACTCGCT
Source organism: uncultured bacterium (assembly GCA_937858895.1). GTDB lineage: Bacteria > Planctomycetota > UBA1135 > UBA1135 > JACKHW01. The sequence goes on from CALLZN010000270.1 coordinate 26,506, forward strand.
GCGCACAGCCGGCGCCGCCCTCGATGCTGGTGAGGTCGTGGGGATCTTCGCCGAGGGCGAAGTCAGTCGAACCGGAAGTCTGCTGCCGTTCCGGCGCGGACTCGAGAAGCTCGTGCGTGGGCGTCAAGCCGCGCTCGTGCCGGTCCACCTCGACCGGGTCTATGGCTCCGTCGGCAGCGCGGTCCAAGGCCGCTTGCGTGTCTGGCCGCGACGCTTGCGCGTGCCGGTCACGGTGTCCTTCGGGGCGGCGGTCGAAGGGGAAGCCTCGCCGCGCCTCGTTCGTGAGCGCATCGCCGACCTCGGCGCTTCGGCCTTCGAGCTGCGGAGCCACGAGTTCGAACCGTTGCATCGTGCCTTCGTGCGCCGCGCACGCCGAGCCCCGTTCAAGGCCTGTCTCGCCGAGGTCGAAGGACGCGAGCTCGGGCGCTTCGAGACGCTCGTGGCCGCGCTCTGCATCGCCCGCCGTTTGGCGCCGCATTGGTCCGGACTCGAGCGCGTCGGCATGTTGCTGCCGACGACGTTGCCCGGCGCGCTGGTGACGCTCGCCGCGAGCCTTGCCGGTCGTTGCCTCGTTCCGCTCAACTTCACGGTCGGGGGCGCTGCCTTCGCGAGTGCCTTGCGACAAGCCGACTTGCACCTCGTCGTGACTTCGCGGGCCTTCCTCGACAAGCTGCCCAGTGAGCTGCGTGACGCGCTCACACAGACAAGCTTGGTCTTCGTCGAAGACCTCGCCAAGGCGCCGAGCCGCAGGGCGCGCTGCTTCGCGGCCTTCGCCGCTGCCTTCTTGCCACTGCGGCGTCTCGAGCGCTTCGCCGGATGCGGGCGGCCGCTCGGCGTCGCCGACACGGCGACCATCCTCTTCTCGAGCGGAAGCACGGGCGATCCCAAGGGCGTCGTGCTGAGTCACCGCAACGTGCAGGCGTGCTGCACTTCGGTTGCGGAGGTGCTGCCTCTCGGATCGGCCGATCGCTTGGCTTCCGTCCTCCCGCTCTTCCATTCGTTTGGCTACATGGCCGTCTGGTATGCCCTCGGCCAGGGAGCGGGCATCGCCCTGCATCCGAACCCGCTCGACGCGGTCGGAGTCGGCGACCTCGTCACCAAGCGTCGAGCGACCATCCTGATCGCGACGCCGACGCTGTTGCAGCTCTACATGCGGCGCTTGGAGCCAGCTTGCTTCGGGTCGTTGCGACTCGTGCTGAGTGGCGCCGAGAAGCTCAGCGAAGCTCTGGCCGAGGCGTTCGCGGATCACTTTGGTGTTCGCCCCGTCCAAGGCTACGGCGTCACCGAGTGTGCGCCGGTGATCGCTTTGAGCGTGCCGGGCTACCGCGCGGCGGGCTTCTATCAGAGCGGAACGCGGCGCTCGTCCGTCGGTCGCCCGGTCCCTGGCGTTGCCTTGCGCGTCGTGGACAAAGAGACCCTGCGCGACGTCGAACCCGGTCGGCCGGGTCTCATCCTCGCCCGCGGAGCCAACGTCATGGAGGGCTATCTCGGCCAGCCGAGTCTTACCGCCAAGGTCAAGCGAGACGGCTACTACGACACCGGTGACGTTGGCTACGTCGACGACGATGGCTTCCTCTTCTTGACCGGACGACTGTCGAGGTTCAGCAAGATCGGAGGTGAGATGGTGCCGCACGGCGTCGTCGAAGATCACCTGCACGCCTGTAGTGGGCAGGGCGAGCGTGTCTTCGCGGTCTGCGGCGTCCCCGATGCGAAGAAGGGCGAGCGGCTGGTCGTGCTGACGACGCTCGATCACGCTCCGGCGCTGCGCGTTCTCGAACGCGCCCCGACAGCCGGCGTCGAAGCTCTCCCAGCGCTCTTCT